>DASUIB010000108.1:0-10145 GCA_036273235.1 Sphingomicrobium sp.
CGAAGCGGCGATTCCGACACGGGTCCCGCGGCTCGAGCTCCTTCCCGCGACGGTCGACCTCTCCGGAGCGGAGGTGGAGATGGTGTCGCTCGAGAACCGCGCGCATCGGCTGTCGCAAGCGCTCAGCGCCGCGCCCGCGGGACAATGGGACATTTGCGTGATCGACTGCCCGCCGTCGCTCGGGTTGCTGACGGTCAATGCTCTGGTCGCGGCGCGCCACCAGCTGGTGCCGCTCCAATGTGAGTTCTTTGCCCTTGAGGGCCTCAGCCAGCTGCTTCAAACCGTGGAGAGAATCCGCGTGTCATTCAATCCCGAACTGTCGATTCTTGGTGTGGCGTTGACAATGTTTGACCGGCGTAACAATCTTTCTCAGGCGGTTGCCGAAGACGTCCGCGCCTGCCTCGGCTCGATCGTGTTTGAAACGGTGGTTCCGCGCAACGTCCGCCTGTCGGAAGCGCCGAGCCACGGCCTGCCGGCGCTGATCTACGACCTTCGCTGTTCGGGCTCCGAGGCCTATGTCCGGCTCGCGCGCGAGCTGATCGGCCGCCTGCCGCAGCTTGCCGAGGCAGCATGAGCACCGACCGGCCGGCCAAGGGATTGGGGATGGGGCTCCAGGCGCTGCTCGGCGAAGCGGCGCGCACGCCCGGGCCGGAAAGGCACGAAGGCGCCGGCGGGGTTCGTGAAATCGAAGTGTCGCGGATCCGACCAAACCCCAACCAGCCGCGCATCCAGTTTGACGAAAACGCGCTTGAGGAGCTTGCCGATTCGATTCGGGAGCGGGGCGTACTTCAGCCGATCCTGCTCCGTTCCGACGGCGACAATTATATGATCGTCGCGGGCGAACGGCGCTGGCGTGCCGCACAGCGCGCGCAGCTGCATGCAATCCCCGCGATCGTTCGCGAGATCGACGAATCGACGATCGCCGAGCTGGCGCTGATCGAGAACATTCAGCGCGAGGATTTGAACCCGCTCGAGGAGGCGGAGGGCTACCGCCAGCTGATCAAACGCCATGGACACACGCAGGAGGGCGTGTCGCAGCTGGTTCACAAGTCGCGCAGCCATGTGGCGAACCTGTTGCGACTGCTGGAACTGCCGGAGTTCGTGCGGCAATCGCTATTGAAAGGCGATATCAGCATGGGTCATGCGCGCGCGGTGGCCACGGCGCCGGATCCGGACGCGCTCGCGCGTGAAGTGATCCGAAAGGGCCTGTCGGTCCGGCAAACCGAAGAGCAGGCCAGGCGCGAGAGGATGAAGCCCGGCGCCGGAAGCGACATCGCCCGGGCGAGCGCGCGCAATGCCGCGAAGGCGGTCGATGCCGATCTTCAGGCGCTCGAACGGCAGCTCGGCGACATGCTCGGTCTGAAGGTCCAGGTCAGCCACAAGGGCCGAGGGGGCGCGGTGACGCTCCATTATTCGAGCCTCGACCAGCTCGACATGATCTGCCAGCGGCTGAGCGGCGAATCGATCTAAACGCCGGCGCGGCGCCCCGCGGCCTTTCGGGCGATCGCCAGCAGCTCCTCTCCCAGGGCTTCGCGCTCCGGCACCTCGCTGAACATCAGCTCCCGCTCGAGCGCCCCAACCCGCTCCGCAAGCCGCGCAAGCTCTTCGGCGGTCCACGTCCGCAGCATCTTCTCGACCGCAGGTTTATCCTTCCAGAACAAGGATTTGCCGAATGACGTCATGACGGCGTCCGCCCGTTCGCCGCGCTCGATCCGGGCTCGCGCGGGGGCGAGCATCAGAAGCCGCCGCTGAAGCGAACGAATGGCCGGAATTCCCTCCGACCCACCCGCGGGCATCCGGGCGATGGTCTCCGCGCACTCTGCGCCACTCCCCAGCAGCGCAAGATCCGCCAGGCGCAGAAAATCGCCCTCGCCGCTGTCCGCGCCGACCGCGTCGATCGACTCGTGTTCGAGCTCTTTGGGGGAATGCGGCGATGCGCCGACATAAAGCGCGAATTTCTCGAGCTCCCGAGCAGCGATCGCCTGGTCGTTTCCGCACGCCTCGGCGATCCGGGCCGCGACCGCGGGGTTGATCTTGAGCCCAACGCGCCGTCCGAGCTCCGCGACCATCCGCGCCGCTTCGTCACCCTCGGGAACATAAGCCGTGAACGCAAGCGCGTGCGGCAAGCCTTCGGCAAGCTTCAGCAGGGCCGAGCTCTTTGGAAGCGCCCCGGCGATCGCCGCAACCGGGCTTTCGAACGCCTCGGCCGCAAGCAGCGCTTCGACCGCGTCCACGATGTCATTACCCGCCGGTTCGATCCAGATCAGGCGCTTTTCGCCGAACAGGCTGAGTGCCGCGGCTTCGTCGGCGAGCACAGCCGGGCCGGCTTTCACCGCACTGGCGGAAAGGACAAACTTCGCCGCACCGAGCGCTTCGAGCAGCCGAGCCGCCAGCGCTCGCGACTGCGCCTCATCCGGACCGAGAAAGAGATAGAATCGGATCTTCGGGTCCGGCTGGTCGACCGCTCGGCCGATCGACGATTTGCTCGCCTTCATCGCCGATGAGTCGTCCGTGCGGCGTAGATGGCGAGCCGCGCCATGATCTGGTCGGCGACGATCCCCGAAAGATTCTCGAGCGCCGTCTGTTCGGCCGCGACGGTCGCATATTCGCTGCTGACGACGTCGACGCTGGAGTCCGATCCGGCGGTTTCGTCGAGAACGACAGCGCCGTTCGAGAGATCGACGAGCTGATAGCGCGCCCGGAGCGTCCGCCGCTCCTGAGTCGCCGCCTGATCGGCGCGGAGGCCGTAGGAAGTGATATTGTCGTCGAGAGTCACATCGAGCCGATATCGCGCCGGTCCCGAGCCCGTCTCTCCCAAGCGATCGACCAGCTTGGTCCGGACCAGCCAGCCTTGCTGTCCGGGGATGGGCGCGACCTCGACCGACCGGAGCAGGCCCGAGACGAGGCTGCCCGTGCCGCCACCGTAGAGCGGGTGAAGCCCGCATGCGCAAAGCAGCAAGACCAGGCTGGCGAGGGCAAAACGCCGCATCATGCGACGATATTCACCAGCCGGTCCGGAACCACAATGACCTTGCGCGGAGTTGCGCCGGCGAGCTGGCGCTGCACGTTGCTCGAGGCGAGCGCGAGCGCCTCGGCGGCGGACCGGTCGAGGCCCCGCGGCGCCGTCACCGTGTCGCGAAGCTTGCCGTTGACCTGCACCGCGAGCGTGACCTGCTCGTCGACGAGCAATGCGGGATCGAACTCGGGCCATGGCGCGTCGGCAACCATGCCGCGTTCGCCAAATAACGCCCAGCTTTCCTCCGCGAGGTGCGGAGCCATTGGGGCGATCAGCAGGATCAGCGTCCGAACCGCTTCCGCTCGCGTTGCGGAGGCCTTCGCCTTCTCGATCGCGCTGGTGAGCTCGTAGAGCTGTGCGACCGCCTTGTTGAATTGCAGGCCGTCGATCGCTTCGCCGACAGCGGCGATCGTGCGGTGCAGCTTGCGCTCGAGCTCTTCGTCCTGTCCCTCGCCGGCAGCAGCGCCGTTGGCCAGCCGCCAGACCCGCTGGACGAAGCGCGACGCGCCCTCGATCCCGGCCTCCGACCATTCGAGGTCGCGCTCCGGCGGGCTGTCCGACAGCATGAACCAGCGCACCGCGTCCGCGCCATATTTGGCGAGAATCGGCTCGGGGTCGACCGTGTTGCGCCTGGACTTCGACATCTTCTCGACCCGGCCCGGGGTTACGGGCGCGCCGCTCTCGATGTGCACCCAATCGTCGCCGTCGCGCTTCACTTCGTCGGGGCTGAGCCAGCTGCCGTCGCCGGCGCGATAGGTCTCGTGAGTCACCATTCCCTGGGTGAACAGCCCCTTGAATGGCTCGGAAATGCCGATCCGGCCGAGCCTTTGAAGCGCCCGAGTCCAGAAGCGCGCGTAGAGCAAGTGGAGGATCGCATGCTCGACGCCGCCGATATATTGGGCGACCGGAAGCCATTTCTCGGCCTCGGTGCGATCGAACGGCCTGTCCACCGGCTGGCTCGCGAAGCGGATGAAATACCAGCTCGAATCGACGAAGGTGTCGAGCGTGTCGGTCTCGCGCGTCGCCGAGCCGCCGCAGCTCGGGCAACTGACGTGCTTCCAGCTCGGGTGACGGTCGAGCGGATTGCCCGGCTGGTCGAATTCGATGTCGTCGGGAAGAACGACCGGAAGCTGATCGCGGGGCACGGGAACCGCGCCGCACTTTCCGCAATGGATGATCGGGATCGGCGTGCCCCAGTAGCGCTGGCGCGATACGCCCCAGTCGCGCAGCCGGTACTGGACGGTTCCGCGGCCCCAGCCGCCTTCCTCGGCGCGGCGAATGATTTCCGCCGCCGCCTGCTCGGTCGTCAGTCCGTCGAGAAATCGTGAATTGACCGCGACCCCAGGCGCGCTCTCCGCCTCTTCACCGATCGGCTCGTCCGCCTGCGCGGCACCTGCGGCAACGACGCGCCGGACCGGCAGACGATATTGCTTCGCAAATTCGAAATCGCGCTGATCATGCCCCGGGACGCCGAACAGGGCGCCGGTGCCGTAATCCATCAGCACGAAATTCGCGATGTAGATGGGCAGCCGCCATTCGTGATCGAGCGGGTGGACGACGTCGAGCCCAGTCGCGTAGCCCTTCTTCTCGGCGGTCTCGATTTCGGCGGCGCTCGTGCCGCCCGCCTTGCACTCGGCGATGAACTCAGCGGCTTTGGCGTCCGTCCGTGCGACGGCCTGCGCGATCGGGTGATCGGCGGCGACCGCTACGAAGCTCGCGCCGAAGATCGTGTCCGGCCGGGTGGTGAAGACCTCGACCTCCTCCTCGATGGCGCCGATCTCCTGGGCAAGGCGGAAACGGAATTGCAGGCCGCGGCTTTTGCCGATCCAATTCTCCTGCATGAGGCGAACCTTGTCCGGCCACTGGTCGAGATTCTCCAGGCCCTCGAGCAGGTCGTCGGCGAAGTCCGTGATCTTCAGGAACCATTGAGCGAGCTTCCGCCGCTCCACCACCGCGCCCGAGCGCCAGCCGCGACCGTCGATCACCTGCTCGTTCGCGAGCACGGTCATGTCGAGGGGGTCCCAATTGACCTCGCTCTCCTTGCGGTAGACGAGCCCGGCATCGAACAGGTCGAGGAACAGCGCCTGCTCGTGCCCGTAGTAAGCGGGGTCGCAGGTTGCGAGCTCGCGGTTCCAGTCGAGCGCGAAGCCGAGCCGCTTCAGCTGCTCGCGCATCGCTTCGATGTTCGCCCGGGTCCATTCGCCCGGATGGACCTTGCGTTCCATCGCCGCATTCTCGGCCGGCATTCCGAACGCGTCCCAGCCCATCGGATGGAGCACTTCATGGCCCTCCATCCGCCGGAAACGGGCGATCACGTCGCCCATCGTGTAGTTACGGACATGGCCCATGTGGATGCGGCCCGAGGGGTAGGGGAACATCTCGAGCACATAGGTCTTGGGCTTGTTGCTGTTGCTGTCCGCCGCGAAACAGCCGTCCTCGGCCCATCGCGCCTGCCAGCGGCGATCGGCCTCGTTCGGGTCGAAACGCCCGTTCACGGCGGCGACCCTGGCTTAGCCCGGAACGGAGGAGCGCCGAAGGTCCCGGGCACGCGTCAGGATGATATCCTCGAGCTTCTGGACCGTGGCCGCGGAGACCGGAACGTCGACCCAGGCGCCGTTCTGATTGACCTGGCGCGCGGCCGAAACGCGGAGCGCGTCGGCACGAAGATCCGGATCGAGCACCGCGACCGTCAGCTTGACCCGTTCGCCCGGAGCCCTCGGGTTCGTGTACCAGTCGGTGATGATCACCCCGCTGTTGGGGTTCGCCTGGAGGAGCGGTGCAAAGGACACCGTGTCGACCGCGGCGCGCCACAAGTAGCTGTTGACTGCGAGCGTCGTCACCCGCGACGGAGCAAGGCCCCCGGGCACATATCTGTTGCGGGCACAGCCCGAGCCCGCGATGGCGAAGACCAGAAGGGCGGCAGCGGTCGTTTGCAGGCGATTCATCGGGGGTTCCTTGGTCGGAGGAAGCTTCATCAACGGGCGTTATCGCGCCGGCCTTAGTCCCGCAAGCACCGCCCGTTGGCGAGCGATTATGTGCCCCATCGGCAACAGGGGATGAACGAATCGACTCCGCTCATGGAACCTTCAGCTTCGCCCGACTATATCGACTCGCGAACAGGGAGTTCGTCAGTTGTTGAGTCTCGCTGGAAAAAGGGAAGCAAAACTGGTTGCGGCGCTCGCCGCGGCCGGTCTCGTGCTGACTCCCGCTTTTGCGACGACCAACAGCAAGAAGCGGCCGCCGGCGGTCTCACTCAGCTTCGACACTTTGTCGTCGTTCACACCCGCCAATGCGGACCCGAAGCTCGCGGCTGCGCTCGCCGGCAAAAGCCTGTCGCTGACCGACTTCAAGTTCACGCCGGCTCCGGCGAAGGGCCGGCCGTCGCAGGTCCGCGTCGCCATCCGAGCGCGTGTGAACACGCCGGCCCAGGCGGCGGTCGCGCAGGTCAGCGCTCCGGCCGAGACGGCCAATGCGCTGACTCCGAGCAGCTATAACCTCGGCGTGGCGGTCGGCTGGAAGCGTTTCGCGATTTCCGGCGACGTCGCCAAGGTGAAGAGCGCCGATTCCGCCTTTGGCGGTCGCGAGACTGCGGTCGTCGGAGTGAGCTATTCGCTGAACAGCCGCCTGAGCACGCGAGTCGCGGTCGGCGCCGACCGGGCGACCGGCAATCCGGTACCGGGCCTCCGCCAGGCCAACAGCGTTTCGCTTGACGTGGGCAGCTCTTATTCGCTGTCGCGCCACATCGCGCTGACCGGCGGCGTCCGCTACAATATCGAGCGCGACCGTCTCGCCGCGCTGCAGGACGACCGCCGCGACAGCCAGGCGGTCTATATCGGCACCGCGTTCAAGTTCTGAACGCCGAAATCCCGGCCCATCGCTGAAAACCCAAGCGTTTGATCCGCGCATATTTGCGCGCGTCCATTCCGCCTAGCGCGACCAATTTGCGCCCGCCGAGCCGAGCGAGCGCCGCCGCGCGCATGCGCGGGATCGGCTTCCGGTCGGGATGGCTGGAGGTCGGGTAGAGCGGCGAAAGAAGGATCAGCGGCGTGCGGGCGAGCAATGCGCGGCGGAGCTCCCGGGCGTTGTGGACGCGCGCTGCGGCCCGTCGTTGCTCTTTCGCGATCGTCAGTCCCCGATTCCGCGCCGACTGCCGAAGCCGTCGCATCTCGCGACCGGAAAGTGGCTGCAAGAGGAGGATTCCGCTCCCTCGCGGCAGTCGGAATGCCGCCGCGACAGCGTCCCGATCGCTCGGATCGGCAATGATCAGCCACTGGCGCGGCATGGTCTGGCGGCGGCGCATGGCCGTTCCTATAGCGCGGACGAATGAGCAGCGCCGCAGAGAGACGGGAGCAGGTCCTCGGCGGCATCGCGCGTGCCGCAAGTCTCGCTCGACGCGATTCCGCCGGCGTCCGGCTGATCGCGGTCAGCAAGGGCCGTTCGACCGAAGAGATCGAGGCGCTGATCGCCGCCGGTCAGCGCGATTTCGGGGAAAATCGGGTGCAGGAGGCGCTCGCGAAATGGCCGCCGCTGCTCGCCCGACACTCCGACGTCCGCCTGCACGGCATCGGGCGTCTGCAATCGAACAAGGCGGCCGAGGCGGTGCGGCTGTTCGACACGATCCATTCGGTCGACCGCCGCTCCTTGCTCGACGCGTTGGTCAAGGAGGCCGTCAAGGCGCATCGCGCGCCCGCGGTCTATGTCCAGGTCAATATCGGCGAGGAGGAGCAGAAGGGCGGATGCGCCATCGACCAGGCCGGCGGGCTCGTGGATGCGGTGCGCGCCTCCCCGCTGCCGCTCGCGGGACTGATGGCGATCCCGCCGCTGGGGGTCGAGGCGGCACCTTATTTTGCGCTTCTCTCAAAGCTTGCGCGACGGCATGACGTCAGGGGCTTAAGCATTGGAATGTCGAGCGATTTTGAAGCAGCAATAAGACTCGGCGCAACCGCCGTCCGGGTCGGAACGGCGCTGTTCGAAGACCAATGATCGGCTTCGACGCGATCATCTTCGACTTCGACGGCGTGCTCATCGAAAGCGAGTTCGAGGCTAGCCGGGAGCTTGCGCAACTTCTGACCGAACTCGGCCATGTGCACAGCACCGATGAGACGCTGCGGCATTATGTCGGACTGGCCGGAAAAGACTTTATCGCGGCGATTGAGGCGCGGATTGGAACCGAGCTCCCGCCCGAGTTCCACGAGCGCATGCGGGCGAGCCACGTTCAGGCGCTTCGCGACGGAATCGCGGCGGTGGCTGGCGCCGTCGACTTCGTGCGGTCGCTGCCTCATGGCCTGGCGAAGGCCGTCGCCTCCTCAAGTCCCACTTGGTGGATCCGGGGCCACCTGGAACGTCTCGGTCTAAGGGAGGCTTTCGGCGACCATACCTACAGTGGCCGGGAGCATGTCGAGCGCGGCAAGCCGGCGCCGGACCTTTACATATATGCGGCTGCCCAGATCGGCGTTCCAATAGAGCGGACCGTGATTGTCGAGGATTCGAAGGTAGGGACGACGGGCGCGCTCGCGTCGGGGGCGACGGTGATCGGCCTTGGCGCCGGCCGGCACTGCTTCGACGGCCATGCGGACATGCTCCGGGCGCTTGGGGTCGAGCATGTCGCGCACAGCTTCGATGAAGTGGAGCGGCTCCTGGGGCTCGATCAGGCGAGCAGATGACCGCTGCGCTTGCGTTTGGTCGTAAGATAATCGGCGTTGTGGGGATTGGCGGGCATCTGGTGCGAAACGCGCTCGGTCACTCCAATCCCCGCAGCCTCCAGTCCTTTCACCTTGTCCGGGTTGTTGGTGAGCAGCCGCACCCGGTCGATCCCGAGCGCCCTCAGCATTGCGGCGGCGTGGGCGTAGTCGCGCTCATCGTCCGCAAAGCCGAGGCGGTGGTTGGCATCGACCGTGTCCAGCCCCCGGTCCTGAAGCGCGTAGGCGCGAACCTTGTTGGCAAGACCGACCCCGCGCCCCTCCTGGCGCAAATAAAGGAGGACTCCGCCGCCGGCGGCGCCGATGATCCGAAGCGCTTCCTTCAGCTGCGGCCCGCAATCGCATTTCAGGGAGCCGAACACGTCGCCGGTCAGGCATTCGCTGTGCAGCCGGACGAGAGGCGGATTTCCCGCAAAAGCGCCGATCACGAGCGCGACATGCTCCTGTCCGTCATCCGACGCGCGGAAGGCGGTGATCTGGGTCGGCGGCAAGTCCTCGAGCGGAAGCTTCGCCCTTGCCACGATCTCGACGGACGGCTGGCGCCGCTCCCGGTCGATCTGGTCGGTTGAAACCGTCGGATCGGACGATGCCGGTTCGAGAATCCATAGCGCCGGCAGCAGTCCGGCAAGCCGAGCAAGCGTCAGGGCTGCTCCGGCAGCTTCGACGCAATCCGCCGTGATCGGCTGCAGCGGGCCGAGGGGACTACGGTCGAGGTCGCGGCCCGGATCGGCGATTGCGACCGCGCTTGCGGTGTCCAGCCAAGGCGTCCGTTCGATGATCACCGGCGCCTGCGGGTCCGCCGCCTCCCGCTGGTTCGCCAGCTTGAGCGCGGCGGCGCGGTTGCCGCTGATCATCAGCCGGGCACGATGCTCGGGATCGCGGAGGTCGAGCAGCTCCTGAGTCATGGTTTCGACCGCGGCGATTGTAAGGTCCTGATCGCCCGTCAGCCGAACCGGTCGCCCCGTCCGAAGCATCGCGATGGCGAGCTGGACGGCGCTTCCGCCGCTCATATTTCGATCTCGCAGATCAACGGGACATGGTCGGACGGCCGCTCCCAGTTTCGGCACGGCTCGAGCACCTGATGCGCCATCACATGGCCCCCGAGCTCCGGCGAGCACCACATGTGGTCGAGCCTGCGGCCGCGGTCGTTCCGGGTCCAGTCGGGCGAACGGTAGCTCCACCAGGTGAAGCAGCGCTCCGGCGCGGGAATGAAACGGCGCCCGATGTCGATCCAGTCGTGCGCCTGCCGGAGCCGGGTCAGCGCCTCGACCTCCACCGGCGTGTGGCTCACCACGCTCAGCAGCGCCTTGTGGCTCCAGACGTCGCATTCGAGCGGGGCGACGTTGAAGTCGCCGACGATGACCGTCGGCTCGTCGAGCGTCTCCGACCAGCGGGTCATGCGCTCGATGAAGTCGAGCTTCTGCCCGAAC
>DASUIB010000109.1:0-2545 GCA_036273235.1 Sphingomicrobium sp.
GTTCGGCCTCTGGCTGCTGTGGCTGGCGATCCGCAAGGGCGAGATCATCCAGCCGGGGTGGGTGCGCCGCCGCCAGGCGCTCGCCCCGGCCTAGTTCGCCGCCTGGACGGCGGGATGCATGGCGAGCTGCGCCTTTAGCCATTCCATCTTCTTGCGGGCGGAGTCGCGCACTGGCGAATCGTGCGGGTCGTTGGCGAGCGGCCCCAGCCAGTAGATCGCGTCGGCCCACTTATGGTGTGAACCGAGCTCGTCGACGAGCAGTTCGCGCGCCGTGGTGTCGCGCGGCTCGGTCGAAACGGCTTGCTCCAGGCCCTCGATTGCGACCTCGGGCACCTGTTCGCCGGCTTCGTGGAACGTTTCGTAATAAGCGAGCAGGGGCAGCGCGGCGAAATTGTCGAGGTGGTTGGCCTTGGCCGCGAGCGCTCGCGCCTGGTCGAGCTTCGCGCTTTTCTCGGCGGCGGGAAGATTGCGCGCTTCGACCGCCATCACGATCGCCTTCCGCGCGAGCCCGTGGACATTGTTCGGCTGGATCGCGAGCAGCCGGTTCGCGGCCGCTTCGGACTCGGCGTAATTGCCGAGCGCATATTCCGATTCAGCAAGGAAATAGAGCGCGAAGGGGTCGTTCGGATATTGCCGCACCACTTCGCGGGTCCGATCGAGATTGTGTTGGCGCCGCGCCAGCTCGTGATCGCGATCGCCCTTCTTGTCATAAAGGTTGAGGTCGATGTCGCTGAACGCCGTCACTTCCGGAATCAGCGCGGCCTCACCGGCGCTGAGCGGCCGGGTCGACTGGATCACTGGAAGCGCGATTTCGACCTTGACCGGCCTGTATTCGAAGCTGCCGGCTGTAACGTAAGCACGTGCTTCGCGGTCCAGCTGATTGAGGTCGCCGAAGACCTTCGCTGCTTCCTCCAGCGATTTGCCTGAATTCAGCGCAAGCAGGTACTGCCGGAACTCGGCCGAGCGCTTCTTGTCGAAGGTGAAGAAGTGCGTGATCGCCCAGCCCTGGCCGTAGGGGTCGACGCCCCACGGCTTCTCCTTGGTCAGCAACTCCTGCAGCGGAGCCCAATTGACAGCGATGTCGTGTCCACGCTGTCGTGCCGGCATGCCATAGCCGATGCGGCCGTCGGGCATGACCCTGCTAGAGCCGATCAGCTCGGCGAATCCCTCGACGTACCATTGCGGGTAAGCCTTTGGGAAATATTGGAGCATCATGTGGTGGGCATATTCATGGTGCCGAACCAGCTCGGCGTCGAAATATTCCCCGACGTAACCGGTCTTCCGCGGCGTGACGAGGAACGGCCCTAGCGAATTGGCGCTATAGAATCCGGCGACGCCGCTGTCCTCGTCCGCGCCGAGCGCGTCGCGGATTTCCTTCAGACCATCGACTTCGTAGATGCGCACCTTGGTCGACTGCACGTCATCGGGGATGTTTGTCGCCATCCGGATGAGCTTGTCGTAGCGCTCGAGATCGATCGCGAGCTCCCGCACCCGCTCCGGCGGGCTTTTGCTGTAGATGATGAAGTGCTTGGTCTCGGATGCCGTCCATGTCGGCTCGGCGGCCATCACACTCACGCTCAGCAGCCCGGCAACCAACGCAACAATCGCTTTGAACATTGTACCCCCCGTCTTCGGCGGTCAGGCTAACAGGAGCCGGACACGCTATTCAAGACTAAGATTCGTCAATATTTACAGAAAGCTATAAGGGTCGACGTCGACACTGACCCGGACTTTGGGGCTCCAGTCGATCGCGGCAAGCCAGTCGCGGATGACATCCTGGACGTCGAGGCTCCGGCGGGCGTGAACGAGCAGCCGCTGGCGATGGCGGCCGCGGAGCATCGCCAGCGGGGCAGGGGCTGGGCCAAACACCGCCATGCCTTCGACTTGGGGCGCGGCATGGCCGATGCGGCGGGCGATCGCTTCGGCTTCGCCGGCATCCTCCGCTGAAACGACGATCGCCGCGAGACGGCCGAAGGGTGGCATCGCCGCGTCGCGCCGGGCCTCGGTCTCCGCCGAGTAGAAGCCGGGGGCGTCTCCGGACACCAGCGCCGCGATGACCGGCGCATCCGGATCGTGCGTCTGGACGAACACGCGTCCAGGCTTGTCGCCGCGCCCCGCGCGCCCGGCGACCTGTTGGATCTGCTGGAAGCTGCGCTCGGCGGCGCGAAGGTCGCCGCCCGCGAGCCCCAGGTCCGCATCGACGACGCCGACCAAGGTGAGATTTGGGAAGTGATAGCCTTTCGTGACCAGCTGGGTGCCGATCACGACGTCGATGGCGCCCGCCTCCATCGCACCGACGAACTCGGCTGCGCGGAGCGGGGACCAGATGGTGTCCGAAGTGACGATCGCGGTGCGGGCGTCGGGGAAGAGCTCGGCGACTTCATCGGCGATGCGCTCGACGCCGGGGCCGCAGGCGACGAGACTGTCCTCCTCGCCGCATTCGGGACAGGTCTTGGGCGGCGGCATCACGTGGCCGCAATGGTGGCAGGCGAGCCGGTGCATCAGCCGGTGCTCGACCATCCACGCGGTGCAGTTCGGGCATTGG
>DASUIB010000110.1:0-23028 GCA_036273235.1 Sphingomicrobium sp.
GTTGATGTGCACCACGGTGCCGCCGGCGAAGTCGATCGCGCCGAACCTGAACAGGAACCCGTCGCTGGCCCACACCATATGCGCCAGCGGCGCGTAAACGATCGTCTGCCACAGCAGCGAGAAGAGCATGATCGCGCCGAACCGCACGCGCTCGACGAGCGCTCCGATCACCAGCGCACCCGTGATCGCTGCAAAGCTCATCTGGAAGGCGGCGAAGACGAGCTCCGGGATGGCTTTCCCGCTGCCTCCGACCGGCCATGCGCTATCCGCCCCAATGCCGGCGAAGCCCGCTTTGCCGAAGCCGCCGATCAACGCGTTGCCGTCATGGAAAGCGAGGCTGTAATCCCACAGCACCCAAGTGAGAATTGCCGCCGCGCTGATGCCGAGCACCTGGCTCATCACGCTGAGCAGGTTCTTGGCGCGGACCAGCCCGCCGTAGAACAGCGCGAGCCCGGGAAGCAGCGTCAGCATCACGAGCGCGGTCGACACCAGCATCCATGCCGTGTCGCCGCTGTCGATGCTGAGCTGCCCCGCCATGCACCCACCCCCTGCCGCAGGGCATCAAGCTAATGCGGCGGCGGCAGCGAGCTATGTGAAAGCTTCACCTATAGCGTGGGCGCCCCTGGATGCGCGGCCTTCCACTCCATCGCGACGCGCACACGGGCTTCGACCGAGGGATGGTCGTAGAAGATGATCTCCTCGATCTTGTTCGGCCGCGGATAGCGATATTCCGCCGTCTTCACGAGCGCGCTCGACAAGGCGTCGGGCCGGTTCTCCGTCCTCAGCGAATAGGCGTCCGCCTGCGCCTCGAGCGTCCGGCTGAAGGTATTGAAGATCGGAAGCGAGAGCAGGCCGAACAGCGACACCATGAACAGCAGCACCGGTATCCCGCGCGGCTCGGCCAGCGTGGCCGAGCTCCCAAACCGCCGCGCGAACCAAGGGAAGCTTCGTTCCGCGATCCAGAACAAGACGATTGCCGCGATCGAGTAGAAGAGGATGCCCCACCAGCTGTGCTTCAGCACATAATGGCCGATCTCGTGACCGGTGACGGCGCGCACCTCGTCCAGCGAGGCATTCTTGAATGCAACGTCGGAGATCGCGACCCGCGCGGTGCTTCCGACGCCGCCCGCGTTCGCCGTGAAGTTATTCGATTGGCGCGAGCCGTTGTACATATAGACCTTGTTGGGCGGGATGCCGGCCTTCTGCGCCATCTCGACCACGGCATCCCGGACCTGACCCGGCGGCACCGGCTCATATTTGTTGAACAATGGCTCGATCAGTACCGGCGCGAGCAACATGACGAACGCGAGAACGACTGCGCTCAGCACGCCCGACCAGATCCACCAGCGCCTGCCCGTGCGCCGCATCAGCCAATAAACGCCCGTAAAGAACAGCGCGCCTACCAGGGAGGTGACGACCGTCGCGATGCCAAGCTGCATGAACCAATCGGAGAGAGGCTGGCTCGTTTGGCCGTAGCTCTTCTCCCGCCACCAGTCGGCGTAGATCGCCCAGGGAAGCGTCAGGATGGCTGAGGCGATGAAGTAGACCAGCCCGACCACGAAAGCGCGCAAGTTGCGGCGCTGTTCGCCGAGCTTAGCGTCGAGTCGATCGAGAATGCCGGAGCGGACGATCAGCCATGTGACCGCCGCAGCGACAATGAGCGCCCACAGCAGCATCCATTCCTTGCCGACAGTATAATCATGCGCCTTCTGCAGCGCGGCGGGCCCGAGGCTGTCGATGTAGCGGGCGGTCGCGGCGTTTGGGTCGAATGCCATGTTTCAGTCTCCGCGGTCAGACCGGCAGCGTAACAGCTGCGGGAACGACTGCAAGGCGCGGGCGATTGTCTGTCGATGGCCCAGCGAACGCCCGTTCCCGCACCTATGGAAGCACTGCTCGCGGCCGAGCTGCCGGAAGGAAAAGGCTGGCAGTTCGAGCCGAAATGGGATGGCTTCCGCTGCCTCGCCAAGCGCGACGGCGACGAGGTGACGCTGACGTCGAAATCGGGAAAGCCGCTGGGGCGCTACTTTCCGGAAGTCATCGAGATGATTCATGGCGTCCAAGCGAAGCGCTTCCTGCTCGATGGCGAGTTGATCATTCCGGTCGGGGACGCGCTCGCCTTCGACGCGTTACAGCTGCGGCTTCACCCCGCCGAGAGCCGGATATGCAAGCTCTCGAAGGAGACTCCCGCCGAGCTGATGGTGTTCGATCTGCTCGAGCTCGGCGGCAAGGCATTGGTCGATCTGCCGTTATCCCAGCGACGTGAGCAGCTTCAGAAATTCATCAGCGAGAATGAGGTGCCGGGATTGCACCTGTCGCCGATGACCCGCGATCGCGAGACGGCGCTCGGCTGGCTTCGCCGAAGCGGCGGCGCGCTCGACGGCGTGATCGCCAAGCGAACAACCCAGGAATACCGCTCGGGCGAGCGAGCGATGATCAAGGTCAAGCAGCAGCGCACTGCGGACTGCGTCGTCGGCGGTTTCCGCTATGCCGAAGGGCAGAAGGTCGTCGGGTCGCTGTTGCTGGGCCTCTACGACGATCAAGGCCTGCTCAATCACGTCGGCTTCACCTCCGCCATTCCCTCGAAGGAGCGTCCGGCGCTCACTAAGAAGCTCGAGAGGCTGATCGAGCCGCCCGGCTTCACCGGCAGCGCACCGGGCGGTCCGAGCCGCTGGAGCACCGAGCGCTCGATGGCGTGGGAGCCGCTGAAGCCCGTGCTGGTGGTCGAGGTGCGGTACGATCAAATCACCGGCCGCCGCTTCCGCCACGGCACGGGCTTCGTCCGCTGGCGTCCGGACAAGAACCCGAAACAATGCACCTACGAGCAGCTGGCGCCCGAGCTCAGGCCGTCCGAGCTCAAGGAGCTGTTCGGGACGTGAGCATGCTGTTCGACGCGCCGATCATCGCCGGCCTTCGTTATTCGGAAGATGTCGTCGGGGAAGCGGAGGAAGAACAGCTCATTGAGCGGCTGCTTGCGACCGATCTTTCGCCCTTCCGCTTCCATGGCTGGCTCGGCAACCGCAAGACCAAGAGCTTTGGCTAGCGCTACGATTTCGACGACGCGAGCTTTGCGCCGACGGATTCGATACCGGACTGGCATCTACCGTTGCGGGAAACGGCCGCAGCTTTCGCTGGTCTTCGACCGGACGATTTCGCCCATGTGCTGCTCGCACGTTACGATCCGGGCGCGGGGATCGGCTGGCACCGCGACCGCGATGTCTTCGATGAGGTCGTTGGCATCTCGCTCGCGGCACCCGCGACGTTGCGCTTCCGCCGCCGCAAGCCGGCTGGTTTCGACCGCGCGAGCCTCGATGTGGCGCCGCGCTCGGCTTACCTGCTGTCGCGCGAGGCACGTTGGGATTGGGAGCACAGCATCGTCCCCGGCGACGTCCTGCGGTTTTCGATTACCTTCCGGACGCTGTCGGACAAGGGCCGAAGGTTCGCCGCTGCTACGTAGGCGGAACGGTTCGCGCGTGGAACGGTTCTGCCGCCATGTTGCGTACGTCGCTGCTGTTGTTGCTGCTGCTCCCAGGCTGTTCGAAAGGGCCTGAGGCCGACCTCGAATATATCGGCCAGGCGCGCTCCGCCGCGGCGGAATGGGCGCTCGTCAACGAGCAGGCGAACGAGGGGAAGCTGACTCAAGCCTATGTCGGCAGCATGCACCAATGGATCCGCGGCCAGATCGAATCTTCCGCAACCTCGCTGAGCGAGCCGGACTCGCCTTACGGCGACCAGATCGCCGCCCTGCTCCAGCAGCCCGACGATGCCGCGCCGAAGGACCTCCGCGCGCGCGCCGCGGCGCTCAAGCAAATCGAGGACCAGCTTGAATCCGCTTGAGCTGACGCTCGGCATCATGACCGCGGTCGGCGGTTTCGTCGACATCAGCGAGCTCGTCTTCGCGGCAAAGGCGGGCTCGACCTTCGGCTACGCCCTGATCTGGGTATTCGCCTGGTCGACCGTCGGGATCATCGTCTTTTCGGAGATGAGTGGCCGAGTCGCCGCAGTCGCCAAGCAGCCGGTATTCAACCTCATGCGGCACCGACTGGGGCTCAAACTTGGTCTTGTCACGCTTGCCGCATCGATGATCGCGAATCTCATCACTTGCGCGGCCGAGCTCGGCGGCGTGGCGCTGATCGTCAATTATCTCACCGGCGCGCCCTATATGCTGATGGCCGTCGCCTTGACCGTGCTCCTGATCCTGTCGATCTGGGTGCTGCCGTTCAAATGGATCGAACGCGTATACGGCCTGCTCGGGCTGTTCATGATCGTGTTCGTCGTCGCGCTGGTCGCGATCCATCCGCCATGGGGGAAGATCGCTGGCGGCCTGGTCCCGCAGGTGCCGCGCGGCCTCAGCACCAAGGAAATGCTGACCTTCGCTTACTTCGTCGTCGCGATCATCAGCGCGGTCATGTTCCCCTACGAAGTCTATTTCTATTCGTCCGGCGGGATCGAGGAAGGCTGGAGACTCAAGGACATCCTCACCAACCGCGTAACCGCCATCGCCGGAATGGCATTGGGTTCGCTGCTCGGAATCGCGATCCTCTCCAGCTCGGCCCAGCTCTTCGGCCCCGCCAACGTCGATCCTGCAATACCGGGGAGCGCCGCGCTCGAGGCCGCAATTCCATTCGGCAAATGGGGATTGATCATTGCGCTCCTCGGCATGTTCTTCGCGGTTGCCGGAGCGGCGGTCGAAACCTGCCTCGCCAATGCTTATTCAATTGCACAATTCTTCGGCTGGATCTGGGGCCGGCACAAGAAGCCGTGGGAAGCGCCGCGTTTCACCCTCACCTGGATCGCCTTGTTCCTCGTCGCGCTCGCCATCGTGCTCACCGGCGTCGACGTGATGGTGCTGGTCGAGTTCGCGATCCTTTTCTCGGTCCTGGTCCTTCCTCTGACCTACCTTCCGCTGCTGCTTCTGTCGGGCGACAAAAAATATATGGGCGAACATGTGAACGGACCGGTGGGGAAGGTGCTGGGCTGGTTCTACTTCGCGGTGATCACGATTGCCGCGGTCGCCGCCCTGCCGCTCTACATCCTCACCTCGGGAGGTAACGGATGACCCCGGATAGCCCGATCAAGCTGGTGAGCGAGCTCCTCGACCTGCCGCTCTACGACAGCGAGGGGAAATATTGCGGGATCGTCGATGACGTCGAACTGAGCGGCGGCGCGGGCAAGCAGCTCAAGCTAAAGGCGCTGCTGGTCGGACCCGGTGCTTACGCAGGTCGGCTCCCCGGCTGGGCGATGGCGCTGGTCAAGCTGGTTGCCGGCAATCGCCTGACCCGCGTCGCGATGGATGAAGTGCGGACGATCGGAACCGCGGTTCACCTCGAACGCCCCGGGCGCGATCTCGGCCTTCACCGGAGCGAAACCGCGGCGGGGAAGTGGATTCCGCGGGAAGGAGCCCTCTGATGCGTCTGTCCGACCTGCGCGACAAGAAGATCAAGACGCTCGACGGAGAGACGCTCGGACGAGTCCATGAAGTTCATTGCGAGAAGGGCCGAGTGACGGCGCTGATGTGCGGACCCGGCAGCTTCATCGAGCGCCTGACCGCCAGGAAAGAAGGCCGCCGCATTCCGTGGGAATGCGTCAAGCGCGTCGAAGAACGGGCGGTGATCGTCGTTCCCGATCCGCCGCAGCGGATGCCTGCGGCGAAGAAAGCTAGCGGCTCTCGAACCCCGCGACGCACTCGGCAACCCAGCGGGCGGCGGTCAAAGCGCTGAGGTCGGTCGGGTCGAGCGACGGGTCCCATTCGGTGAGATCGATAATCCGGACCCGGTGATCGCCGGCCAGGCGGCGAACGGCCAAGAAAAAATCGCGGACGTCCATGCCGCCCGGCCGAGCTCCGGGAGCGCCGGGCATTTGCGCCCTGTCGATGACGTCGATGTCGCAGTCGACGACGATCGCATCGGCAGAAGCCATATGCTCGAGCGCACGCTCCAAAGCCCGTTCGATTCCGTCGCCGCGGACCTCCTCGATGCTGACCACCAGATTGCCGGCATCGAGCGCGTCTCGATGCATCTTCGCCGTGTTCGCGAAGCTGGCGAGGCCGATCTGCGCGATGTTCCTTCCCGGCAGGCCGTCCTCCATCAGCGCGCGCACCGGGTTGCCGTTGCTTAAGCCCGCGTCGAGCTCGCGCATGTCGAAATGCGCGTCGAGCGTGATGAGGCCGACGCGCTCGAGCGGCATGCCGAGCGCGAGCGCCGCCGGTCGGGTGATCGCATTGTTGCCTCCAGCGAGCAGGGTCAGAAGATGATCGTTGAGGCTCGCGCTGACCGCATCGCGGATGGGCGCCGTGGCCTGCTCGATCGTGAGCCCGGCAAGCTCGACGTCGCCGCGGTCGCGGATTGGCGTGAAGAGCGAACGGCCGATCCCGATATCGTATCGGCCGATTCGCTTCAGCGTTTGCCTCAGGAGCGCGGGTGCCTTGTCGCATGCCCCGGGAGTGACTGACCCCACGGCGAGCGGCGCGCCCACCAGCCCGATCGGGACCGCAGCATCGCCTTCGACCAGCAGCTCGGAAAGGTTGGGCCAGGCGGCGCTCATCGCTTTGCCGTAGCAAGCAGCTTCGCCTAAGCGCAAATCATGTGGGACCGGCTGCTCGTCGACTGCAACATCGCCACCTTCGAGGAGAGCCCGGGCAATCCGCTCGGGCTGATCGACAATGGCGCGATCGGCATTGCCGACGGCAAGATCGTCCGCGTCGGCAAGCGAACCGAGCTCGCGGGCTTCCGCGCGAAGCAGGTGGACGCGCTCGGCGGCGCGTGGGTGACTCCGGGGCTGATCGACTGCCACACGCATCTCGTGTTCGGCGGCACGCGCGCGGATGAGCATGCGATGCGCCGCGCCGGCGCAACCTATGAGGAGATCGCGGAGGCGGGTGGCGGGATTGCCTCGACGGTAAAGCGCACGGCCGAAGCGTCGGACGAGCAACTATTGGACCAGAGCCGGCGACGGCTGCACGCGTTGATGTGCGGTGGATGCACGACGGTGGAGATCAAGTCCGGCTACGGACTCGATCCGAAGAGCGAACTCAGGCTGCTGAAGATTACCAACGAGCTCGGTCGCGGCGAGGCGGTGCGAATCGTGCCGACTTTGCTTGCGCTGCACGCGCTCCCCGCGGACCAGCGCGACCGGCGCGCTCACTATGTGACGGAGATTATCGAGAAGCTCATCCCGGCGGCCGCCAAGCAGGGTTTGGCAAGCAGCGTCGATGCCTTCTGCGAAACCATTGCCTTCACCCCCGAAGAGGTTGAGCGGCTGTTCAAGGCCGCGGCCCATCACGGCCTGCGCGTGCGTCTTCACGCGGAGCAATTGTCGAACCGGCACGGCGCAGCGCTCGCCGCCAAATATCACGCGCATTCCGCCGATCATCTGGAGCATCTCGACGAAGCGGGCGCAAAGGCGATGGCCGCGGCCGGAACCGTCGCGGTGCTGCTTCCGGGCGCTTATTATGCGCTGCAGGAGACGCGCAAGCCGCCGGTCGCGCTGCTGCGCAAACACAAGGTGCCGATCGCGGTCGCGACCGACTGCAATCCCGGCACCTCGCCTCTGCTTTCGCCGACGCTGGCGATGAACATGGCGTGCACCCTGTTCGGCCTGACTCCGGAAGAGGCGCTCGCCGGAATGACGATCAACGCGGCGCGCGCGCTCGGCCTTGCCCATTCGATCGGCAGCATCGCCGCGGGCAAGCAGGCCGACCTTTGCGCCTGGCACATCGAATCCCTCGCCGAGCTCGGCTATTGGGTCGGACTGCCCGGTCCCGAGCGGCGCATCTTCAATGGAGTGGACAGCTGAGCAATTCTGGTTCCTTTGGTCGACGCGATAACGGCCGGCATATCCGCGCTCGGCGCGGGAGCGAGATCAAGGCGAAGAGCTGGACCACCGAAGCCGCGGTCCGGATGCTGATGAACAACCTCGACGACGAGGTCGCCGAGGATCCGCAAAGCCTCGTCGTCTACGGCGGGATCGGCCGCGCCGCGCGCAATTGGGAATGCTTCGACAAGATCGTCGAGACCCTGGAACGGCTCGAGGAAGATCAGACTTTGCTCCTCCAATCGGGCAAGCCCGTCGGCGTGTTCCGCACGCACAAGGATGCGCCGCGCGTAGTCATCGCCAATTCCAACCTGGTGCCCAAATGGGCGAACTGGGAGGTGTTCAACGCGCTCGATCGCGCCGGCCTCATGATGTACGGCCAGATGACGGCCGGAAGCTGGATCTACATCGGCACGCAGGGAATCGTCCAAGGGACATACGAGACGTTCGCCGAGATGGGCCGTCAGCATTATGGCGGCGACCTCAAGGGGCGCTGGATTCTCACTGCAGGCCTCGGCGGGATGGGCGGCGCGCAGCCGCTCGCCGCCGTGATGGCGGGCGCTCACTGCATCGCGATCGAGGTCCAGGAAAGCCGGATCGAGAAGCGGCTAGAGACGCGCTATCTCGATCGCCGCGCTACAACCATCGATGAGGCGTTGGACATTATTCGGAGCGCGACCGAACCGACCAGCGTCGGCCTGCTCGGCAATGCGGCCGAGATCCTCCCGGAGATGCTGAAGCGCGGCATCAAGCCCGATGCGCTGACGGACCAGACCAGCGCCCATGATCCCGCGAACGGTTACTGCCCCGCCGGCTGGACGGTCGCCAAATGGCAGGAGCTGCGCGAGCGCGACCCCGCCGCCGTCGCCGAAGCCGCCAAGCTGTCGATCGCGGAGCATGTCGAAGCGATGCTTGCCTACAAGGCGATGGGCGTCCCGACCTTCGACTATGGCAACAACATCCGCCAGGAAGCGAAGGACATGGGCGTGACTCACGCCTTCGACTTCCCCGGTTTCGTTCCCGCCTACGTTCGCCCTTTATTCTGCCGCGGGATCGGGCCGTTCCGTTGGGTCGCGCTGAGCGGCGACCCCGAGGACATCTACCGCACGGATCAAAAGGTGAAGGAGCTGATCCCCGACGATCCGCACCTCCACCGCTGGCTTGACATGGCGCGCGAGCGGATCGCGTTCCAGGGACTGCCCGCGCGCATCTGCTGGGTCGGCCTGGGGCAGCGACACAGGCTCGGGCTCGCGTTCAACGAGATGGTCAGGAACGGCGAAGTCTCGGCGCCCATCGTGATCGGCCGCGACCATCTCGACAGCGGCAGCGTTGCTTCGCCCAACCGAGAGACGGAGAGCATGAAGGATGGCAGCGACGCGATCTCCGACTGGCCGCTGCTCAATGCCCTCCTCAACACCGCTTCGGGCGCGACCTGGGTGTCGTTCCATCACGGCGGCGGAGTCGGAATGGGTTATTCGCAGCACGCCGGAATGGTGATCGTTGCCGACGGCACCGAGGACGCCGCGCGGCGGCTCGAGCGCGTGCTGTGGAACGACCCCGGAACCGGCGTGATGCGCCACGCCGACGCGGGCTATGACATCGCCATCGACTGCGCGCGCGAGCAGGGACTGGATTTGCCCATGGTGAACAAGTGAAGCTGAACCCCGAAGCGATCGACCTCGGAACGCTGCGCCGGCTGTGGCAGGGCGAGGCCGCCTCGCTCGACGATGCGTCGATGCAGCGCATTACGGCGTCCGCCGATGCGGTCGAGCGCATCGTCGCCAGCGGTGAGACGGTCTACGGCGTCAACACCGGCTTCGGGCTGCTCGCGAATACCCGCATCCCGAACGACCGTTTGGCCGAACTCCAGACCAAGCTTATCCTGTCCCACAGCGCAGGCCTTGGCGATCCTCTTCCGCGTCACGTCACTCGGCTGATGATTCAGCTCAAGCTGCTCGGCCTCGGCCGCGGCTATTCGGGTGTTCGCCCACTGGTCATCGAAGCGCTGCAGCGCTTGCTCGATGCCGACGCGATGCCGCTCATCCCGTCGCAGGGCAGCGTCGGCGCCAGCGGTGATCTTGCACCTCTGGCGCATCTGATCGCCGCACTGATGGGCTATGGCTGGGTCGAGGTCGCAGGCGAAAAGATGCCTTCGAAGGACGCGCTCGACCGCATTGGCCTTCAGGAACTCCAGCTTGGGCCGAAGGAAGGGCTCGCGCTGATCAATGGAACGCAGGCGAGCACCGCGCTTGCGCTCGACGCTTTGTTCGCCGGCGAGCGGGTGTTCGGCGCCGCGCTCGCGGCGGGAGCGCTATCGGTCGACGCGCTCAAGGGCAGCGCCAAGCCATTCGATCCGCGCCTTTCGGCACTTCGAGGGCAGCCGGGACAGATCCGCGTCGCGGCGGCGATCCACGGCCTGCTCCAGGGAAGCGAAATCCTCGTCAGCCACGTCAAATGCGAGCGGGTGCAGGACCCGTACAGCTTCCGCTGCCAGCCGCAGGTGATGGGCGCCGCGTTGGACTTGCTCGAGAACGCCGCCCGGACGCTGACAATCGAAGCGGCGGCCGTGACCGACAACCCGATCGTCTTCGCGGACGAAGATACCGCGATCTCGGGGGGCAATTTCCATGCGCAACCGGTCGCCTTCGCCGCCGACACGATCGCGATGGCATTGTGCGAGGTCGGCTCGATTTCCGAGCGCCGCGTGAGCGTGCTCGTCGATCCGAAGATGAGCGGCCTCCCCGCATTCCTTACGCAGGATTCGGGCGTGAACTCGGGTCTGATGATTCCGCAGGTCACCGCGGCTGCGCTGGTCAGCGAGAACAAGAGCCTCGCCTTTCCCGCGAGCGTGGATTCGATCCCCACGTCGGCGGGCCAGGAGGACCATGTCTCGATGGCGCCGATCGCCGCGCGCAAGGCCGGTCAGATCGCGCGCAATGCAGCGGGCGTGATCGCGGTCGAGCTGATGGCGGCGGCGGAGGGCATCGATTACCACGCGCCGCTCAAGACCTCGCCCAAGCTGCAGGAAATCCACTCCGCCATCCGCGGCCGCTCGCCGCACTTCACCGCCGACCGCTATTGGGCAGATGAAATGAGCGCGCTCCAATCCTCGGTGCTTGCGGGCGAAATGGCCAAAGGACTGCTGCCGCTGCTCGGAGGCTAGCCGATCCGGTCCCAGTGCGTGGTCTTGCAGATGATCGCGAGCACGCAGCCGCGCACAGCGAGACGGTCCGGATTCACCTGCTCGATTGTGCCGCGCGCGTTCATGTTGCGGCTGGCGACGAACACGTCGGCGCGCCACGTGCCGGGGCCGGCAGGTTCGATATTGTCGATGACTCGTTCGCCGAGCAGGCGGGTGCCGCTGCCGCGCGCGGCCTTCGCCTGCTGCTGTGCCGATGCCCTGACGACCCGGCCGCACATCGCGGGTCCGCATGGGGCGATAACAATCTCCATCGCGCCGTTCTTCCATCGCCCCTCGAGGCTCTTGGCGAGCGCCGATGCCGGTGCCAAGGCAACCGCAAGTCCTGCAAGTCCAAGAAAAAAGTGTTTCATTCCACCCTGTTACAATGGATTTGCGGCAGAAATGGCACCTTCAGCTTGCCTTCCGATGAACGCCTGGAGCGCTAATCTGCCGCAGGCAACGGTTCGTCCGTACGAGTCCAGATCTGCGATCGGCAGAACAGGCCCGCGACCGCGCAGCCGGTCAGCTTGAGCCGAGCGGCGCTTAGCAGTTGCAGCTTGGCCGAGACATGGATGTTGTCGTCGGGGATGAAGAGCCTCCCTGCCCAGCCGTTTCCTTTGGGCCTCACATCGGTGAGGACGAGGGTGCCGACGACATGCGATGTGGTTTTCGCGACTTCTCTCTGCCCGCGGGAGGAGGCCCAGACGACCTTGCCGCAGAACGCATTTCCGCAGGGCGCGACGGCGATGATCGCGCTTCCGATCGGGTTCTTCCACAGGCCTTCGATCGGGGCATGCGGTGCCGCTTGCGTTGCGGCAAGTGCGAGAAGGATCGGCAAGGGAACGTTCGGGATCATTGGCGCTTCTCGCTTGCACGATCTTGCAGGTGAGTGGCAAGTTAATGAAAATCTCGGCTTTTCGGGATGATTTCGACGTTGCGCGGGTGGCGGTTCGGCGGCGGGCGCATGGCACCTGGCGCATCGGCCGGAGAGAGGGGCGGAGCGATGATGTCGTCGCTCAAATGCCGCAGCATATGCGTGTCGTCCGACAGGTGCCGGGCGACGACATGAATGACATCGCTGTCGGGGTCGCGCTGGACGATTCCGCGAACGGCCATCAGCCGAGCGCCCATCACGATCTTGCGCTGCTTTTCGAATACTTTCGGCCACACCACCAAATTGGCGATTCCGGTCTCGTCCTCGATGGTGATGAACACCACGCCATTGGAGCTTCCGGGCCGTTGGCGGATCAGCACCAGGCCGGCGATTGACAGGCGCCGCGCGTCGCGAATGCTTTTCAGCTGCCCAGCGGTGATGAAACCGAGGCGGGTATAATGCTCGCGGAGGAAGCTCATCGGGTGCGCTTTGATGCTGAGGCGGATCGTCTGATAGTCGTTCACGACATGCTCGCTGAGCGGCATAAGCGGGAGCTGCGCAGGTTCTGCTTCCGTCCCTTCGTCGCGAACCCCGGCATAAGTGAACAAGGGCAGGCCGGGCGCCTGTTTAAGCGTCCGCGAGTCCCACAGCGCCGCTCTCCGGTCGAGTGCGATTGAACGGAACGCGTCGGCGGCGGCGAGCCGCTCGATGACGTGAACGGGAATGGAGGCTCGAGCGCGCAACTCCTCGACGGAGGAATAGGAGCGCTCACTGCACGCAAGCACCAGCTGATTGGCGGCATCGTGATGAAGCCCCTGGATCTGGCGAAATCCGAGCCGGAGCGCCCCATCCTCCAAGGTGCAATCCCAGTCCGAAAAATTCACGTCCGCCTCACGCACTTCGACGCCATGTTCGCGCGCATCGCGGACGATCTGCGCGGGAGCATAGAAGCCCATCGGCTGGCTATTCAGAAGCGCGCAGGCGAAGGCGGCCGGATAATGCAGCTTGATCCAGCTCGATACGTAAGCGAGATGCGCGAAGGCGGTCGCATGGCTTTCGGGAAAGCCATATTCGCCGAAGCCCTTGATCTGGTTGAAGCAGCGCTGAGCGAATTCGGGATCGTAGCCGCGTTCGATCATCCGGCCGACCATCTTCTCCTCGAGGAGCTCGATATTCCCCTGGGAGCGGAAGGTCGCCATCGCCTTGCGCAGCTGATTGGCTTCTTCCGAATTGAACTTGGCCGCATCGAGCGCGATCTTCATCGCCTGCTCCTGGAAGATCGGCACGCCCATCGTCCGCTTGAGGATCTTCTCCAGCTCGTCGGCAGGACCCTGATCGGGAGCGGGTGGGGGGAAGGAGACCTTCTCCTTGCCGGCACGGCGCTTCAAATAAGGATGCACCATGTCGCCCTGAATCGGGCCGGGACGAACGATCGCGATCTGAATTACGAGATCGTAGAATTCCCGTGGTTTGAGGCGCGGGAGCATATTCATCTGCGCCCGGCTTTCGACCTGGAACACGCCGATCGAATCCCCGCGGCAGAGCATGTCGTAAACGGCTTCCTCCTCCCGCGGGACAGTCGTCAGCTCCCATCGCTCGCCATGGTGCTTCTGGATCAGGTCGAACGCCTTGCGAATGCAGGTCAGCATGCCGAGCGCGAGCACGTCGATCTTCAGGATTCCGAGATCGTCGATGTCGTCCTTGTCCCATTCGATGAAGGTGCGGTCGTCCATCGCGCCATTGCCGATGGGCACGGTTTCGGTCAGCGGCCGCTCGGTGAGGATGAAGCCGCCGACGTGCTGCGACAGGTGGCGCGGCATTCCGATCAGCTGCTGGGCGAGCTTGATGGTGCGCCGAAGATAGGGATCGTTAAGGTCCAGCCCCGCGTCTTTTGCGCGGTCCGAAACATTCTCTTCGCCCCAGCTTCCCCAGACGGTCGAAGCAAGCGCGGCGGTGACGTCTTCGGACAGGCCCATGACTTTGCCCACCTCGCGGATCGCCGAACGCGGTCGGTAATGGATCACGGTCGCCGCAATTCCCGCGCGGTCGCGGCCATATTTCTCATAGATGTGCTGGATCACCTCCTCGCGCCGCTCGTGCTCGAAATCGACGTCGATGTCGGGAGGTTCCTTGCGTTCCTCGGAGATGAAACGCTCGAACAGAAGCTCGCTGGTCGCCGGGTCGACCGCGGTGATCCCCAGACAATAACAAACGGCGCTGTTCGCCGCCGATCCGCGGCCTTGGCAGAGGATCTGCTTTGAGCGCGCATAATCGATGATGTCGTGAACGGTGAGGAAGTAGCGCGCGAAGTCGAGCTTCTCGATCAGCTGAAGCTCGTAGTGAAGTTGTTTGGAGACCTTGTCCGGGATGCCGCGCGGCCAGTGCTTTTCGGCCCCCTTCCAAGTGAGATGTTCGAGATGCTGCTGCGGCGTTCGTCCTTCCGGGACCGTCTCCTTCGGATATTCGTAGCGAAGCTCGTCGAGGCTGAAGTGGAGCGTGTCCGCAAATTCGCGCGTCGCTTCGATCGCGTGCGGCCAGCGGGCGAACAGCCGCGCCATCTCGCCCGGCGATTTCAAATGCCGCTCGGCATTGGGGTTGAGGAGATAACCCGCTTTGGCGATCGTGGTCTTCTCGCGAATGCAGCTCATCACGTCCTGCAGCGGCCGCCGATCCGGCGTGGCATAATGGACGTCGTTCGTCGCAAGGATCGTGCAGCCATGCGCCTTTGCCAACCGATTGAGTCGCTCGATCCGTGCGGCATCATCGCCGCGATAGAGCCAGCTCGCCGCGACATGGCGGAGCGATGGAATGGCGTCACGAAGCCGCGGCAGATCGGCCTCGAAAACATCGAGATCGTCTGGCGGCCAGGCGATGAAGGCGATGCCCTCCTGGTGCGCGGCAACATCTCCCAGCGTCAGCTCGCATAGGCCTTTCTCGGCGCGCATCTTGCCGAGGCTCAACAGCCGCGAGAGGCGGCCATAGCCGTCGCGGTCGATCGGGTAAGCGAGCAGGCTCGGCGCATCTTTGAGGTCGAGCCGGCAGCCGATCAGTGGCCTCAGGCCCGCCACCTCGGCGGCACTGTGCAGTCGCACCACCCCGGCGAGCGTGTTGCGGTCGACAACGCCGATCGCGTCTATGCCAAGCTCAAGCGCGCGAAGAACCAGCGCGTTGGCGTCCGACGCTCCGCGCAGGAAAGAGAAAGGCGTCGTCACGCCCAGCTCGACATAAGGTGCCGGCTCA
Organism: Sphingomicrobium sp.; assembly: GCA_036273235.1. Taxonomy (GTDB): domain Bacteria; phylum Pseudomonadota; class Alphaproteobacteria; order Sphingomonadales; family Sphingomonadaceae; genus Sphingomicrobium. The sequence goes on from DASUIB010000110.1 coordinate 15,105, forward strand.
ATCGGCGGCGGAGGCATGTCGCTGGTCCGCACCAGCTTCATTCGGGAATGAACGTTGTCGGGCATCAGCCGAAAAGCCCGTGGATGAACCAGTTTGGCGGACCGCCACGCCCGTCGCCGGCAAGCTCCTCGCGATAGATCCAGTAACGGCGGCCTTCTTCATCCTCGACTCGATAATAATCGCGCAGCCGCGCCGAGGATGAGTGCCGCCACCATTCGGGCGCGATCCGCTCGGGCCCCTCGGCGCGTGCGATGTCATGCACCGCACGCCGCCATCGGAACCGCCGCGGCATGCCTTCGGGCGTGGCGTAAATCACATCGATCGCTTCCGGACGGTCGAGGAGGCGTTGAGGTCTCCCCTCCCTTTCAAGGGAGGGGGAAGGGGGTGGGTGGCGAACGAGCGGGTTCGCTGCCCGCTCGGAAGCTCCCTCAGCGGCATTGAGCCGCTTCAGTCGCATCCCATTCCGACGCCCCTCCCCTGAAGGGGAGGGGAAGATCGCCGCAATCCACCCGCTCGCCCTCTCGGGCAGATGGCTTTCCTCCGCTCGCGGGCGCCGCACGAAACGCGGACCGAGCTTCACTGTCAGCCGGTCGACCAGCCGCGCCAGCTCGCGTTCGCCGCCCGGCTCCTCAACCAGACTGTCCTGAGCGGACGATAGGTGCTCCGCCCATTCGGCCGTCAGCGCGAACGCATCGAAGCCGAACTCCGGGTTCAGCGCGGCGGCTTTGTCCACCAACAGTCGCTGGAGGTGCTTCGGCTCGCGGCTCGGGATCGCGGTCGCGACCGAAGCGACGGCAACGCTGCCATCGATCCGGTAACCGGTCAGCGACAGCCGCCGGACGCCGAGGTGCCGCTCCTCGAGCTGGCGCACAAATTGTGGAATGAGGCGCTCGAGCGCCTGCGGCGCGGCTTCGGGATGGGTCGCCGGCTCCTCCAGCTTGAGCAAGGCGCGGGGCGGCAGATCGTTTGGCGCCGGGGTCAGCGGCTCCCTCTTGCGGCCGAGTATCCGGTCGAGTGCAGCGACCACGTCTTCGGCTCCCCGGAATCGCCGGGCAAGCGCCAGCCGCGGCACGTCCAGCAGCGCACCGATGGTCTTGAGGCCGAGCCGCTCGAGCGTGCGAACCGTGTCCGGGTCGAGCCTCAGCGCGGAGACGTGCAGGGGGGCGAGCTTCGTTTCGAGTTCGGGGCCACAGATGCATGGTGCATAATGCGCCAGTGCCCAGGCAGCCGCCGCCGTCGGCGCGATTGCTGTGCGCCCGGTCAGTCGGGCCTGGGCAAAACAATGCGCCACATTTTTCATCAATCCGTGCTCGCCGCCGAACAGGTGCGCAACGCCGGTAATGTCGAGGCGCAGCCCGTCGCCATCGACCTCGACTAGCGGCGACCAGCGTCCGACCCAGCGCGCGAGCCGCCGAACCAACGCCGCATCGCCTTCGGGATCGGCTGCAATCGCAACAAATGCCGGGTCGAGCGCGCGCGCGTCGGTTAGCCGCGCACCGGCCCTCGCGCCGCGTTCGGCTGCCGATTTGGTGACGGCGTGGATGACCGGCCCGTGCGCACCCTCGACGGTAAGGACGACCGGGTTCTCAGGCGGTAAGCCGTTCGACTTCGCCCAGCGCTCGATCGCCAGGTGGGGTAACCAGATGAATAGAATTCGCTTCATGCGCGAGGGTCCAGCGGCCGGGCGGCATGCCTCTCGCTCGGAACAGCTCGGCATCCCAGGCGGGTAGTCCGGGCGCTTTCGGGTCGAGATCGTTGATCAGCGAAGGCTCGCTGGCGATTCGCCAGCGCATCCGCGCCCCGCTGAGGTCTGCGGTGCCGCCGAGCCGAACCAGCCAGCAGGGCACGCCGCTCTGTTCCGACGCAACGGCGAGCCGACGGGTCGCGGTGAAATCGAGCGCGCGTGGGTCGCCCCAGATCTCGCCGATCACGGCCGAAAGCGCGGAGCATCTTAGCCCCTCCTCCATTGCCCACAGCGCGTCGCGCGCGTCGCGCGCTTCGACATGGATGAAGTTTGCGGTGGGCAGCCCGGGTGGGTAGATCCGGCCGCTTTCCAGGATCGCCATTCGCTCCTGCACCCATAATAGCGGCCTGGCGGTGTCCAGCTGCGGCAGCAGGAACCCCGTCCAGCCGCAATCGCGCGGGGTCGCCGCGAACAGCTCGGAGAGTGTAGGCCGCGATGATTGAGGCAAGCGCCAGTGTCCGCCCAGGTTGCTCCTTGAGCGCCGTTCAGCCGGCCGGACCTGCGCAGGGACAGCTCCGCCGGCAACCAGAGACAAGCCTCTTGCCACACGACTCACAACGTTTTCGTTCTACTTTTGTTCTGTATCCCGTGACTCCCATATGAGAGTCAATGGGGGGCCCAGGAGGCCTCGACTTCCTCGAGGAAAAGCACGATCTCGCGGACTGCGGCGCGAGTCGCCCGCCGCGACACACCGAACGCCATATGGCTGCTATCGACCTCCACCGCTTTGTCGCGCTCCTCCTTTTTCCCCCGCGCCGCCTCGGCCGCGACGATCCCGTCGCGCCTGGACCAGATTGCAAGCGTCGGCACTGGCGGCTTGTCGAAAATGCGTGGAATCGGCGGCTCGTCGACCGGGTGGCCGGCAATCCGTTCGTAGAGGCGCCAGACGTTATTGAGCCGCGGGTCGCCCGAAAAGGGCGATCCGAGGGTCGCCACCGCCCGCACCCGCTCCGGAATCGCACGCGCCAGCTCGCGCGCGAAAACCCCGCCCAGGCTCCAGCCGACGAGCAACACCGGCCGGTCGTCCCCTACGAGATCCAGCGAGTGTCGGAGCTTGTCGATGATGTCGGCGGTCGCGCCAAGGTTCCAGCCTTGCCGCCACGGGTGCACCCGGAAGCCCGCCTCGGCGAGGGCCCGCCGAAGCTCCATCGTCGTTCTGTCACCCGCAAGGAAGCCCGGGATCACCAGTGCCGGCGGCCCGTCCACCGGTCCTCTCGGCCCCAAATGACCGAGCCCGCGCCAGAAACGCGGCCAAAGCGACGCGACTTCAGCGAGCCGCTTCCAGTTCGACGGAACGCCCTCGGTCAGAGATACTCGCTCCCCATCAGCTGCTGCAGCGCCTTAGGCAGCCGAACGCGCCCGTCGCCAGTCTGATGGTTTTCGAGCAACGGAACGAGGATTCTTGGGGAAGCAAGCGCCGTATTGTTGAGCGTGTGCGCGAACCGCACCTTCCCGTCGGCGCCGCGGTAGCGGATGTTCGCGCGGCGCGCCTGCCAGTCGTGCAGCGTCGAGCAGCTGTGGGTCTCGCGATATTTGCCGAGCGAAGGCACCCAGCTCTCGATGTCGTTCATCCGGTACTTGCCGAGGCCCATATCGCCGGTCGAGGTCTCGATCACCTGATAGGGAATCTCGAGCGCCTGGAGCAGCTCCTCGGCGAGGCGCAGCAAGGTTGCGTGCCATTCGGCCGACTGCGCCTCGTCCGCTTCGCAGATCACATATTGCTCGACCTTCACGAACTGATGGACTCGAAGCAACCCACGAACGTCCTTGCCCGCGCTTCCCGCCTCGCGGCGGAAGCAGGGCGAGAATCCGGCGTAGAGGATCGGAAGCTTGTCGTTTTCGATGATCTCGCCGGCGTGCAGTGAGGTCAGCACCACCTCCGCCGTTCCCGAGAGCCACAGGTCGTCATTCGGAAGCTCGTACGTCTCCTCGCGATGGCCGGGGAACTGGCCTTGATTGAGGAACGCCTGCTCGCGAGCGATCGCCGGGACGGTGATGGGCGTGAAGCCGGCGTTCGCGACTGTCTCGAGCGCCCAACCCATGAGCTTGGTTTCGAGCAGCGCCAGCGCGCCCTTGAGGCAATAGGTACGGCTGCCCGACACCTGCGTGACCCGCGACAGGTCGCCCCAGTCGTTCTTCTCGATCAATGCAACATGGTCGACCGGCTCGAAATCGAACCTGGGTGGCTCGCCGACCGTGCGGATGACGATATTATAGCTTTCGTCGGGGCCGACCGGCGCGCCCTCGTATGGAATGCCGGGCAGCTTCAGCATCAGCGCCTTGAGCTCGGCTTCCTTTCCGGAAAGCTCCGCTTCCAGTGCCGAGGCGCGCGCGCCGGCTTCCTTCGCCTGCCGCCCAAGCTTCCCCTTCTGTTCCGGCGTCGCATCCTTGAACTTCGCGCTGACCGAGTTCCGCTCCGCCCGCAGCTGGTCGATCTCGGTTTTGGCGGCGCGTACCTCAGCATCCAATCCGAGCAACTGATCAAGGTCGAGATCGACGCCCTTGTCGCGGATCGCGCGTTCGACCGTCTCGCGGTTCGCCTTGACGAAATCCAATCCCAGCATCGGCGGGCAAGTGCGCGAATTGCGGGCATCTGACAACCGCCATTGCGAGTGAAGCGAAGCAATCCAGCGCGTCGAAAGACGGATTGCCGCGCGCCTTCGGCGCTCGCAATGACAACTTAGTCGAAGTGCAATCGGCGATAGCGGCCGCGGAAGAACAGCAACGGGTCGAGCCCGGCATCGAAGCTCGCCTTGACCACTCGTCCGACAAGGATGTGGTGATCGCCGCCGTCATGCACGGCGAAACGCTCGCACTCGAACACGCCGAGCGATTGTTCGAGGATCGGCGCGCCGGACTCGCCGCACGACCAGCGCGTGGTTCCGAATCGGTCCTCGCTGCTTGCGGCAAAGCGGATCGAGGCGGGCTGCTGTCCCGTCTGGAGCACGTTCACGGCGAACTGCGCGGCACCGATCAGGGCCCCCGCACTGCTCGCTTCCTTGCGAACGCACACCAGCAACAACGGCGGGTCGAGCGACACCGAGGTGAAGCTGTTTACGGTCAGGCCGGCGGGCGCTCCGTCCGGTTTGAGGCAGGTGACGACGGTAACTCCGGTCGCGAAACAGCCGAGCGCGTCGCGCAAGGTGCGGGCATCGTGTCCGCTTCGATATTCGCCGTTCGTCGTCTCCATGACGCCATTGGCTATAGCGCGCTCGACTGTCATTGCGAGGCGCGATAGCGGGCGTCGGTCAGGAGAGAGGGATTTCCATGAATCGAGCAGCGCGTGCGTTGGCAATGATCGGACTTTGGGCTGCAGCGGCCGGCGCGACCGCGGCGGCGCCGGCAGCCGATCCAAATCTCTATCTCGAGCAGATCGATGGCGCCCGTGCGTTGGCCAAGGTCAAGGGCTGGAACGCGGCGACGCTGGCGGTGCTCGAAAAACAGCCGGGCTTCGCCGACTATCGCGCAAGGGCGCTGGCGCTCCTCTCGACCAACCAGAAGATCGCCGAGCCCGACCAGATCCTCGGCGATAAGGTGCTGAACTTCTGGCAGGACGAGCAGCACCCGCGCGGAATCTGGCGCGTGTCCCCGCTTGCCGCCTTCGCTTCCGGGCGGCCGCAATGGCGAACGCTCCTCGACATCGACGCGATGAGCCAGGCCGACAACAAGAAGTGGGTGTTCAAAGGGGCGACCTGCCTGTCGCCGACCTATGTCGATTGCATGGTGAACCTGTCGAACGGCGGCGGCGATGCTGTCGAAGCGCGCGAGTTCGACCTCGACAAGGCCGCCTTCATCCCCGGTGGCTTCTTCCTTCCGAACGCGAAGAGCGATCTGGCTTGGGCCGCGCCCGATACGCTGCTGCTCGACACCGACTTCGGCCCTGGAACGGTCACCGACTCCGGATACGGACGGATCGTGAAGCTTTGGCGGCGCGGGACGCCGCTGTCGGCGGCCACAATGCTTGCCGAGGGGGTCAAGACCGACGTCTCGGTCCGTCCGCGTGTGTTGGTCGATGGCGATCGCACTTGGCCGCTCATCGAGCGGGCGGTTGATTTCTATCACTCCAAGATCAGCCATATCGCCCCCGACGGGCGACTCGTTCCGACGCCGCTGCCGGACGATGCCGTGATCGAGGACGTTCTGGACGGGCGGATCATCGCATCGCTCAAAACGCCCTGGCAGGGCCACCCCGCCGGAGCGCTCGTTGCTTATTCGATTCCCGATTTGCTCGCTGGAAGGACTTCGGCGATCGAGACGGTCTTCGTTCCCAACGAGCATCAGGCGGTTGAAGAAGTTTCCGCCAGCCGCTCGAAGCTATGGGTCAAATATCTCGAGGATGTTTCCGGCCGCCTCACCGCGCTCACCCGGGCGCCCGACGGGACATGGAGCGGCGCTCCGGTTGCGCTGCCGGACAAATCCACCGTGCACCTGAATGCGACGCCGCCGAACGAGGACCTCGCCTTTGCGACCGTTGAGGGGATGCTCACTCCACCGACCCTGTTTCGCACCGAGCCTGCGGTGGCGCCTGCGGTTGTCCAGGCGCTGCCGCCGCAATTCGATGCGTCGAACATGGTGGTCGAGCAGCATTTCGCGACCTCGAAGGACGGCACGAAAATCCCTTATTTCATCATCCACCGAAAGGACGTGACCGGCCCCGTCCCAGTGCTGATGCACGCCTATGGCGGGTTCGAGCTCGCGCAGACTCCGACCTACATGGTGACCGAGCCTTACCGCTCCGGGCCGCTTGCGCTCTTTTGGGTGGAGGAGGGCAATGCCTATATCCTCGCCAACATACGCGGCGGCGGCGAATATGGGCCGCGCTGGCACCATGCAACGATGCGCGAGAAGCACCAGAACGCCTTCGACGACGTCTTCGGGGTCGCCCAGGACTTGATCGACCGCGGAGTCACCCGGAAGGGCTGGATCGCGATTTCCGGCCGCTCCAACGGCGGCCTGATGGCCTCGGCGTCGATCACCGAGCGGCCCGACCTGTTCGGCGCCGCGATCATCGGCTCGCCGCTCATCGACATGAAGCGCTATTCGCACCTGCTCGCGGGCGCGTCGTGGATGGGTGAGTATGGCAATCCGGACGTGCCCGCCGACTGGGCGTTCATCAGCAAATATTCGCCCTATCAGAACCTCAAGTGCGGGGTGAGATATCCGGTCCCCTTCATCTACACCTCGACACGCGACGACCGCGTTCACCCGGGCCATGCGCGCAAGTTCGCCGCGAAGCTCGAAGAATGCGGCGACAAATTTTTCTACGACGAGTCGATCGAGGGCGGGCACGAAGCCGGCGTGGTGCCCGAGGAGGATGCGCAGCGTGTGGCGCTGGAGGCGGTCTATCTCAACATGGAGCTGCTGCGGGAACGCGGAAGCGCACCGGCACGTGGCGAGCGCGGGTTCTGATCCTCTATAGCGCCATCAGCTCCTCGGGCGTGAGCGCCAGTATTTCATCGATCGTCTGGCCCACGGTTTCGGAGACGAGATAGCGCGGCTGGAAAGCGTCGTGCTTGTACGGCGTGTTCACCGCCCGCTCGACGGAGAAGGGTAGCCGCTCGACCTCCTCGCTTTCGAGGCTGAAATGCGATTCGCCGAAGCTCGAGGCGAGACCCGCGCCGAGGATCTTGGTCTCGCCGCGCTCCTTGGCGAGGCCGAACTCGACGCTGTGCCAGTAAAGCCGCGCCGCCTTATGTCCCTGGTCGGCGGCGATCGCCGCCACGCCGAGTTCGCCGACATGCCTCGTCATCTCGGCATAATCGTGATGCGCGAGCATCGGAATGTGACCGAACATGTCGTGAAAGCAGTCGGGGGCTTCGAGATAATCGAGCTGATCGCGCGTGCGAATGAAATTGCCGACGGGAAAGACCCGCTCACTCAGCATGGCGAAGAAGATGTCGTCGGGGACGAGGCCCGGCACGGCGACGGTCCGCCAGCCGGTCCTCGGTTCGAGAATCGCATTCAGCTCTTCGACGTCAGGAACGCCCGGGTGCGACAGCTTCAATAAGTCGATGCCGTCGAGAAAGGCTGAGACGACCCGCGTGCCGAGGAGATCGACCTGGCGCGCGAAGAGCAGGTCCCAAACTTGGTGGTCGTCATCTGTGAACGAGTCCCAGTTCTGCGGAACGACATAATCCGGCCACGCACTCGCCGGCGCGTCATTCCTGATTTTCTCCTGCA
>DASUIB010000111.1:0-13058 GCA_036273235.1 Sphingomicrobium sp.
CGCTTTGGCGAAGACGCCCCGATCGAGGCTTCGATCCGCGCCGAGCGGAGCCGCGACGACGGCAATGTCGCCCGCTTCTGCCACTGGCGCCAGATCGAGCGGGTGATCCTGACCTTGAGCAGCGAGGAGGTCCGCGGGACCGTCCACTAATCCTCGCCGTCAGCAAGGCCGGCAGACTGGCGCCGTTCAGGAGGGGTGGGTAAGGCTGCTCACTTGATGAGCGGGCGGGGTCCAGTGTCGGGCGCGGCGCGGCTGCTGTGCGCGGCCGGCTGCGCTGCTCTTTGGGCGGCGCCAGCGCTCGCGCAGGCTGCTCCCGCACCGCCGCCAGCTCCGCCACCCGGCCAGCCCGAGCTCGACCCCAACGCGCCGATGGCGACGATGCCCGATCTTGGTGTCGACTGGCCCGATCTCAACGCGAAGGACACGACCCTCTCGCCGCAGCCTGGCACGCCGGTCGCGCAACCGGCTCCGCGCTCCGGCACGACCGAGGCAACTGGGACGATCCGCTACACGGTCGACGTCGAAGGCCTTTCGGCCATCGCCAACGCCGAGGATCTGGTGAAGGCCTTTCGCCAGCAATCGACGCTCGAGGCCGAGCGCAAGGGTGCGGCGAACGCGGCGCAGATCGGCCGCCGCGCCAATGCGGACGCCGACCTCCTGACGCAATTGCTCCGAAGCCAAGGCTATTATGACGCGGCAGTCGAGCCGCGGACCGAGCGCAGCGGCGACATGCTCAGGGTCATCCTCACCGCCGATCCTGGAGTCCAGTACCGCTTCGGCTCGGTCGAGCTGCCGGGCCTGGAAGCCGCGGGATCTGATGCCGCCAAGCTCCGAAGCGCCTTCGCCGTAAAGGCGGGCGATCCGGTGATCGCGCAGGAGGTGATCGTTGCGGGCAGTGCGCTGACCACGGCGCTCGGCGAAGAGGGGTTCGCCGAAGCCAGGCTCGGCGAGCAGGACATCGAGGTCAATCACCAGACCCACCTTGCGACCCTGTCGCTTCCGGTGAACCCGGGGCCGCTCGCTCGCTTCGGAGCGCTCCGAGTAAGCGGGCGGCCGCCGTTCAGCGCCCATCACGTCGGAATCATCGCGCGGTTCAAACCGGGCGACCCGTTCCAGCGATCCAAGATCGACGATCTTCGGCGCGCTCTGATCGCGACCACGCTCGTTTCGAATGCGAGCATCAAGCTCGTTCCGGTGGACAGCGGACGGGTGGTCGATCTCGACGTCCGCCTCGAGCCCGCCCCGCAGCACACGATCGCCGGCGATGTCGGCTACGGAACAGGGCAGGGCGTGCTGGTCGAAGCCACATGGACCGACCGTAATTTCTTCAATCCCGAAGGTGCGCTGACTGTGCGCGCGATCCTCGGCACGACCGAGCAGCTTGGTGGAGTCGAGATCCGCCGCTCCAATTTCGTCCAGCGCGACCAGACGCTCGACCTGCAATTCACCGGGTCGCACCAGAAGTTCGACGCCTTCGAGGCGCGAACGATCCTGCTCGCGGGCCACATCGAGCGGCTGAGCAACTTCATCTGGCAAAAAAAATGGACCTGGAGCTATGGCGCCCAGCTTTTGGCCACTGACGAGAATGGCGTATTCAGCCTGGACGGTCTCAAGGACACGCGCACCTTTTTCATCGCCGCGCTTCCGCTGACCCTCGGCTACGACGGCAGCGACAGCCTGCTCGATCCAACGCGCGGGTTTCGCCTGAGCGGCTGGATCAGCCCCGAATATTCCGGCCACGGCAAGAGCCTGACCTACGGCCGCTCGCAGATCGACGCGAGCGCTTATTATCCGGCGAGCGACCGGGTCGTCGTCGCGGGCCGAGTTCGGATCGGGACGATCCTCGGCGCGAGCACGTTCGACCTCGCACCGTCACGACGCTTTTATTCGGGCGGCGGTGGGTCGGTGCGCGGCTACGGCTATCAGCAGCTCGGGCCCAAGGATGCGGCCGGCGATCCGATCGGCGGGCGCGGGCTCGCCGAGTTCGCGCTGGAAACGCGCATCCGCCTCAAGCAGTTCGGCGGGAATTTCGGCGTGGTGCCTTTCTTCGACGGCGGCTCGCTGACAACGAAGACACTGCCGGGTTCGGGCAAGTGGCGCTTCGCCGTCGGTGCTGGAGTCCGTTATTATTCGAGCTTCGGGCCGATCCGCGTCGATTTCGGCATTCCGCTCAATCGCCAGCAGGGCGACGGGCCGTTCGCCGTCACGGTCTCGCTCGGGCAGGCCTTCTGATGGCGGAAGCCGCGGTCATCGAGCAGTCCAGCGCCGAGCCGCAACAGGTTCGGCTCAGGCGCGACTGGCGCTTGCGCCTGCTCGATGAGCTGTTCGCTTTGTTCGTGGCGTTCCTGTTCCTCCTGGCGGCGCTAATCGTGCTTCTCGACAGCGCGCCGGGTCACCGCTTCATCGTCGATCAACTCGGCAAGTTCGAGACCGCGTCGGGCCTCCGCATCCACGTCGGGCGGATCGACGGGTCGATTTTCGGTAAGTCCGAACTTCACAATGTCAGCGTCGCCGACCCGCGCGGCGTGTTCCTGACCTCGCCCGACATCAAGCTCGACTGGACTCCGGGCGCGTGGCTCGAAAACAAGCTCAGCATCGGCAGCCTGACAGCGGGGCGGGTGACGCTCATCCGGCTGCCCAGGCTCAAGCCGAGCACCAAGAAGGGACCGATCCTTCCGGGCTTCGATATCCATGTCGGCGAGCTTCGGATCGACCGGCTCGACGTTGGACCCGAGGTCAGCGGCAAGGCGCGGAGCGGCCGCCTGTGGGGCAAGGCCGATGTGCACTCCGGCCGAGCGCTCGTCGAGCTCAAGGCGCTGATGAGCAATGGCGGCGACCGGATCGCCCTTCACCTGGATGCCGAGCCGGACCGCGACAAGTTCGACGTGGCTTCCCGGGTGATTTCGCCCGCCGACGGACTGGTGCCGGCGATGATCGGAACGAACCGGGCGATCGACCTGGCGATTGGCGGCAAGGGAAGCTGGACCCGGTGGCGCGGCACTGCGGCGCTCGACCTGTCGGGCCGCCCCACGGCGCGGTTGGCGTTAGGCGTCGACCAAGGCCGCTACCGGCTGCAGGGGCAATGGGCGCCGGCGCAGTTCCTCACCGGCAAGCCGCAGCGGCTGACCGCGCCGCTGGTGACGCTCCGGGGGGCCGCGACCCTCAGGGACCGGGTCCTCGACGGAGAGCTGACCGCTGCTTCGCCCGAGCTTCACGCCGTCGCGAAGGGCGCGGTCGACCTCGCGACGAACCGCTACCGCGGCATGCGCCTCGGCATCGACCTCGTGCGGCCGTCAGCGCTGTTCCCGAACATGACCGGCAAGTCGGTGCGGATGCTGTGGACGCTCGATGGGCCGTTCGCGACCGCCGATTATTCCTACCGCCTGACCTCCGATTATGTGCAGTTCGACAATAGCGCTTTCCTCGGCCTCCACGCGGAGGGGCGGGGGCGGCTGACGCCGTGGCCGATGCGCGTGCCGATCCGCCTGTCGGCGCGCGCGATCACCGGAATCGGCGACGTCGCCGGTGCGATGCTCGCGAACCCCAGCATCGAAGGCTGGCTGACGGTCACGCCCAGGCTGGTCCGCGGCGACGATCTCAAGCTGACGAGCGCCAAATGGACCGGCAAGCTGTCGGTCCTGATCGACCTCGTCACCGGGCGGTTCCAGGTGCTGCTGTCGGGCGCGATGCAGCGCTACCTGATCCCGGGCCTCGGGATCGTCGACGTGACGACCGACCTCAAGGTTGTGCCTGGCCCCAACGGGCACGGCAGCCATGTGATCGGCACGGGAAAAGCCTGGGTCCGGCGCCTCGACAACAGCTTCTTCCGCGACCTCACCGGCGGTCTGCCGTCGCTCACCACCGACCTTGAGCGTGGCAATGACGGGATCGTCCATTTCACCAACCTGCAGCTCTATTCGCCCAAGCTGAGGCTGTCGGGCGCGGGCAAGCGGCTGAGGGACGGCACCTTCCATATCGTCGCGACCGGCCGGCAGGCCAAATATGGGCCTCTGCGGATGGTGCTCGACGGCCATATCGAGCGACCGCGCGTCGACCTCTTCCTCGAGCATCCCAATGACGCGCTCGGAATCCACGCGATGCATTTGCTGCTCGACCCGACTGCGGCGGGGTTCAATTATCGAGCGAGCGGCGGGTCGAAGCTCGGCCCGTTCACCAGCAACGGCGAGATCCTGCTGCCGCACAATGCGCCGACGGTGATCGCGATCGCCTCGCTCGAGGCGGGCGGCGCACATGCGACGGGCAGTTTGCGCTCCGATCCGGGCGGCTTCACCGGCCGGCTGACGCTCGCCAACGGCACGCTCGGCGGAACGCTCGACTTTTCGCCGGTTTCGGGCGCGCAACGGATCGACGCGCACCTCACCGCCGCGAACGCCAACTTCCCCGGTGCCTTCTCGGTGCGGACCGGCCGCGCCGACGGCACCATCGTCCTCGCTGATGAGCGAACAACGATCGATGGCGTGGTCGACGCTCGCGACGTGCAGGCGAGCGGAATCACGCTCGCTCGGCTTACGGCCAATGCGAAGCTCATCAACGGCGCGGGCCAGGTCCGCGCTGCCTTTGCCGGCCGGCGGGGCGCGGCGTTCGACTTCTCGACACTCGCCGACGTGTCGCCTGACCAGATCCGGCTGACCGGCAGCGGACGCATCGACCGCCAGCAGTTGGTCCTGAACCAGGCCGCGGTGCTCACGCGATCGGGCGACGGCTGGGCGCTGGCGCCCACCAGCCTCACCTTCGCTGGCGGCAGCGCAACCGTGTCGGGCCGAAGCGGGTCGGCGCCCGAGGTGCACGCGCAGCTCGCCGGAATGCCGCTTGAGGTGCTCGACATCTTCTGGCCCAATCTCAACCTCTCGGGGTCTGCGTCCGGCCGGGTCGATTATACGTGGCAATCGAACCGCAGCGGCCGGCTCGACCTCAAGGTCCGTGGGCTCAGCCGCGCCGGGCTGGTGCTCGCGTCGAAGCCGATCGACGTCGGCATCGCCGCGATCGTCAACGGCGACCGGGCGGCGATGCGCGCGGTCGCGGCGAGCGACGGGGCGATCGTCGGCCGCGCGCAGGCGCGCTTTGCGCCTTTGGGCAGCGGGCCGCTGGTGGCCGAGCTCCTCAAGGCGCCGCTGTTCGGCCAAATCCGCTATTCGGGTCCGGCCGATACTTTGTGGCGGCTGACCGGCAGCGAAGTCATCGACATGTCGGGGCCGCTTGCCGTCGGCGCCGACATTGGCGGCCGGCTCGCCGACCCGGCGATCCGCGGGTCGCTCAAGACTCAGAACGCGCGGCTCGAAAGCCAGGTCACCGGCATGGTCATCGACCAGGTCGCGGCCGACGCGCACTTTTCGGGGCCGCAGCTGATCTTCAGCCAGATCGCCGGCCGGACCAGCGGCGGCGGATCGGTCAGCGGCAATGGTTCGGTGACCTTCTCGGGCGGCAATGCCTTGCTCGATCTCGCCTTCAACGCCGACCAGGCGCTGCTCTTGAACCGCGACGACGTGGCGGCGCGGGTGACGGGGCCGCTTCGGCTGCATTCGACGGCGAACGGCGGCACGATTTCGGGCAACCTCCGACTCAACAAGGGCCGGTTCCAGCTCGGCCGGGCAAGCGCGGCGGCCGCGGTGCCGCAGCTCAATGTCCGAGAAACCGGTCTCGACACCGAAGACGTGATCGAACCGGCGGCGGTCCATCACTGGAACCTCGACCTCAAGGTCGCGGGCGGCGATCTTTCCGTAACCGGCCTCGGCATCAGCAGCCGGTGGAAGACCAATTTGCAGATCGGCGGCTTCGCCGACGCGCCGCGCTTCACCGGCCGCGCCGATCTCATTCAGGGCGATTACAATTTCGCCGGGCGAATCTTCCGACTCGACCGCGGAGTGATCCGTTTCCAGGGCGAAAGCCCACCCAATCCGCTGCTCGACATCCACGCCGAGGCCGCGGTCCAGGGGCTCGACGCGAGCGTGATCGTCCAGGGCACCGGCCTCAAGCCCGAGATCACTTTCGCAAGCTCGCCACCGCTGCCGCAGGACGAGCTATTGTCGCGGATTCTGTTCGGAACCTCGATCACCAACCTCTCGGCGCCCGACGCGCTTCAGCTCGCCTCGGCGGTCGCGGCGCTGGAGTCCGGCTCGGGCAGCCTCGATCCGATCAACGCGCTGCGCAAGGCGATCGGCCTCGATCGGCTTCGGATCGTGCCTGCCGACGTCGCGACCGGGCAGAAGACCGCGATCGGCGCGGGCAAGTACATCACGCGCAAATTGTACGTCGAAGTCGTCACCGACGGCGCCGGTTATTCCGCGACCCAGGTCGAATATCAAATGACCCGCTGGCTCTCGATCCTTTCCACGGTCTCCACCATCGGCCGCTCGAGCGCGACTGTGCGCGTCAGCAAGGATTATTAGGCAGAGAAAGGAAGGCTCATGTCTCACATGGCTGGAAGCTGACATTTCCTCCCCCTGCATGACCGAACCACGGAACGCTCCGAATGTCGCAGCCGCGCCGAATCAGCAGCGCCGCCGATGCATCGCTAATGTCCCTTTCCGACGCAATTCCGGACATTAGGCGGTCCGACGCAGCAGATGCTCCAATAACCCTCGCGCCGAGAGGATGACGGAGAAGAGCGCAGTCACTCCTAGCGCGATGAGTGTCCAGATAAAAAAGAATGCTCCGCTCGACGTAGCTACCCGGCCGCCGACTCCCAGCCCCTCCATATGGATGACTGGGACGATCAGGCTTACCAACGACCCTAGGAGGACGATGACAAGCCCGGATCTCCTTTCGCGCAGCACCAGCGTTCCGTACAGCCACACCGCCAGGATTGGCACCAGGGTGAGATCTCTGATCGTTCCAGGCTCCATGCCGCGGACAATGTCGTCCGTCAGGTGAAGCGTCATGAATAGGATCGAGAGCAGAGACGCGATGATTAATGTGACGTTCTCTTTCATTGGATTCTTCCTATTCGACTGGAGCGCGCTGGCCGTGCATTGCGCTAAGATTACCGCTTCCTAGAAGCTTTTTCGCCTCAGTTCATGAGCGATCCAAGGGGCCCAAGAGACTGGTCGGCCGTTGGAGCCGCCGATGGATGAGCCATGTCCTGTTGGTCGCGCATTACTAACTCCTATTAAGAGCGCTCAGAGCGGTGACGGGGAGGACCTGCGACGGGGCCGTGCCTGGTGGGTCGATCCGCGCCGCTGTCGCGACGCCGCCATCGGTCACACTCTGCTCAACCATTTTCAATCGTGCTTCGACGCGCTCCATGTGAGCGCCATATTGGGCGGCGCGTTCAGCTGTCTGCTCGGCGATCACCCGGCCCATTTTCTCTTTATGCTGGAGCCACTGTCGGAACCCGACCCAAATCATCGCCAGAAGCGCAATCCCGAACACCGCTTCAATCAGTAGCGCTTCTTGGTAAGCGAAGGCCTCGACGATGCCGTGATTCATCTCAATCTCCTAGTCTGGGCCAACTACTGGACCATAGCACGATGAGGCCAATCCATTCTTGTATTTGCGGGTAGCCGCCCATGCTTATCGTTCACCCAACTTGTTTCAGAATATTTTCAACCGTCGCGAGAGTTCCAGAGAGCTTCGCGACATCGGCCCGAATGGCCGAAAGGACAGCTACATTATCCTGCTGGGCCGCGACGGCTTTCTCTGAAAGTGCGCGATACGCTTCTTCACCGAACTTGGATGCGCGAGAATGCACTGCTTCTGACCAATATTTCATCCCGAACACAATCAGGATGGTGACAAGGGGCAATATTAGCGTGAGCAGATAAAATACCTGTACGATCATGCCGAGTGCCTTTCTTCAATCGCCTTTGAACATGTTCGCGGAGAGTGACTTCACCGCTTCTGTGACAGATGCTGGTGTTAGATTGATCTCAAAATCAATCGCTTCGAAATAGTTAAGCGCCTTGCCGTCATCAGACAATTCGAGCTTGCTGGTGACGAGTTCCGCCTCCTGGAGCTTTTGTAAATGCAAATGGAGGAGCGGCCTGCTGATCCCCACATCGCGGGCCAGCTGGCTCACATATTGCCGTCCCCTCGCGACCAGTGTTGCGAGGATCCGAAGCCGGTGAGGGCTCGCAAGGGCGCCCAACTGGACGAGAAGAAGGTCACCGGTCATGTCGTTTTTTCGACACCCGGGCGCGATTGACGTGGCGCTCTGTTTCAAAAAGCCCTTCCGCAGGTAATGCAGGCGTCGTCATCGAAACTTCGCCGACGTCTGGTCGCCCGCAACGCTCACGTCAGCGCGGTAATGAAAGTCGGGCAAGGCCATGTCTTAATCGTCCGCTGCCTTCGGGCTGCCTCTGTTACTCAAACTCTGACAAGTGCACCATTTTCCCCGGGCCCCGACAATTCGGCATTCATTGATGCTGTCTTGCGGGGGAAGAGCGCAAGCAACACGACTCCGATCGTCAGAAAGATAATAATGTCCTGGGGACTATCCTTCCTGTGCATCCCGTGAGCCAAGGCCTGTGCCGATTGAACTGTCATCGTGGACGCGTGGAGCAGGCTTGAAAGCGCGCCACAGAAGATCATCAAGCGATGCTTGGCCGGATGCCTGACGGCCATCAATAGACAGGGCCCAAGCGCCGTCATCAGGCTAAGGAACATCGGCATGACGTCGCCATGACCCAGCCACCGGGCATGCCAAAGATCGTCGAGTAGCAAATAGCCGCTGAAGGAGTAGAACAGCCCGACCACGACCAACACCACCTGCAAGGCGCGCTCACGCTTCATTCCGTCCTCCATATCTCGTTATGCGATGTCTGTTTTCGAGTGGGATGCCCCAAATCGCTCAAAAACGTTATCTAGCATATGTAAGGTAATTGTTACACACAAAAGAATTTAATGTCAATCGTCCATTGCGTCGACGAGAATGGGTCGAGAGCCGCCATTAGCCGACCCAAGTTTTTGCTGTCCTACAGCGGGTCGATTGTGCTCCAAGCTGGTGGATGGCCCCGTTCAGCTCTCGTCCGTTACCGAGCGATCCGCAGCTGTCGGCAAACCGCGCCGCTACCACGAACATTGGTGAAGATTCACGCCTCTCGCGTGCGTGCGCGCGTGGCACTGCCAACTTTGGCAACTTTCGGGTCGACGATTGCGAGGAGCGGAGACGAATCATCGCGACCATCTCTCATTGGCCGTCGGAGCCATCGCTGGACGAGTATTTGCTAGGCCTGTGTCCGGTACAGCACCCACGCGTCTCCGCTTAGATCCGTGGCTTCGCTCCAACCGATCGCGCGCATCGCCCGTCCGCACCGGATCAGCGTGTCGGGTGAGTTCGGCCCCCGCGCCACGATCATGAACTCGGCGGGAGCGCAGCCGTTCGCCAGCGCGAGAGGATAATCGGCTTGTCTCGCGGCGACGACCATCGGTGCGACGAACTGATATGTAGCCACATCCACCGGCGCGCCCTGCGGCGCCTGGTCGGCCATAAGCCGAATCGCCCGCTCAGGGTGCCCGCGCCCGAGTTCGATGAACTGGCGGTCGTGCCAGAACGCGCTCGCAAGGAAGAGCGCGCATGCGGCTGCCCAAAGCGCCCGGTTCTTTGCTCCGCCGCCGACCGCCCGCACGGTCCATTCAGCTCCAAGCAGAAGAATGGCGATCGCGCTGCACAGATAGAAACGCGAGAACTGCGCATTACCCATATGTTCAACCAGGATGACGACCGGCGTCCCCAAAATGAGAATTCCATAGAGTCGAGCGCGGGAAGCCATCATGGCCGGCTGGCGGACCAATATTGCCGCTCCGGTGCCAAGCAGCGCGACGGCTGCGATCCAGTGCGCGGGGAACATCCAACCGACCGTCCATTCGTCCAGCTTCGAAAGGCCCAAGAGGTAATTTCGGACGGTGAACGGGTTGTAGCCGCCGGTCTGCAATCCGGTCGGACTGACGACTGCGGGGACCAATGCGAAGAGCGCTGCTGCAGCGGCCGCGCCGAGCGCGGGCCCCATCAGGGCCAGCGTCTCGAGCATTGCGCCGCGTACGGCTACAGACGAACGCTTCTCAAGGTAGACCCACAAGGTCAGGAGCACCAGCGGCGCGGCCATCGTCAGCTGCGACAACATGCCGAGAGCAGCCGTTAGAGCCATGATCCAGCGAGTTACGCTACCGGCGCGACCTTCGACCGCTTCGGCCACCAGCAGAATCATGACGAGGGCCGCGAGCATCATCAGTGCGTAGCCGCGCGCTTCCGATCCGTAGATCACCATGATCGGCGAGATCGCAAACAGGCCAGCCGCAGCCACTGCTCCAACGGCCGAACGGCGAAGGAACAGCAAGGCGGCGACCGGAATCGTCAACGTGCCGGCGAGGATCGCCGGCGCCCGGGCCAGGAGGGGCGAAGCCTGCATCCCCACGGCCTGCAGCCAGAGGGTGTTCAGATGATGATTATTGTCGTGGTTGATGCGCGTGAAGACGCCGAGCACGTCGCGCGCCTGCGCTGCGTAAACGACGGACCAGGCTTCGTCGGTCCACATGCCGCCCCGGCCCGCAGCAATGCGCAAGGCCAACCCGAGTAGCGTGAGCGCCGCAATTGCGCACCACACTGGAAGTCGCTTGTCATCGCGCACCCTCTGCATGTCGCTGGGTTAGCGAAACGGCGTTAAGGGACCGTTATCCAACTCTTGGTTGCGTGCGCATGGCATCCCGTCCACCCTGGAGCCCCGTTGCGCAGCTCCGGATCGCTTCGGTACGGTCGCAATCACGAGGTGGAGGGGACGAATCCTATGGCTTGGAATTCCACAAAGACGGTGCTCGCTCGCGAGGACATGCCCGAGGAGCATCGGCTCCGGCAGTCGCTCGGCTGGCCGCACCTCGTCGCGCTCGGGGTCGGGGCGATCGTCGGCACCGGAATCCTCACTTTGATCGGCGTTGGAGCGGCGAAGGCCGGGCCGGCGGTGATCCTGTCCTTCGCCATCGCCGGCGCGATCTGCGCCTGCGCCGCGCTCGCTTATGCCGAAGTCGCGACGATGATCCCGGCGTCGGGCTCCGCCTACACTTACTCCTATGTCGTGTTCGGCGAGCTGATCGCGTGGATGATCGGGGTCGCGCTGATCCTCGAATATACTTTGGTGGTGAGCGCCGTCGCGGTCGGCTGGTCGGGCTATGCGGCGGGGTTCCTGAAGTCGATCGGTCTCGGCCTTCCCGACGCTTTGATCCAGGGTCCGGAGCTTGGCGGAATCCTCAACCTGCCCGCAATCTTCATCATCGTCGTGGTAGCGGGACTGCTCATCGCCGGCACGCGCGAAAGCGCGACCGTCAATGCAATCCTGGTGGTCATCAAAATGGCCGCGCTCGCACTGTTCATCGCCGTCGCGCTGCCGGTGTTCAATGCTTCGCACTTCCATCCGTTCATGCCCTTCGGCTTCCCGCGCAACGGGCCTCCCGGGAGCGAGGTCGGAGTCATGGCCGCAGCGGCGATCATCTTCTTCGCTTTCTACGGCTTCGATGCAATCGCGACCGCGGCCGAAGAGGCAAAAAACCCGAGCCGCGACCTCGCGATCGGGATCGTCGGATCGATGGTGATTTGCGTCCTCATCTACATGGCGGTTGCAGCGACCGCGATCGGGGCGGTCGCCTACACGGGGTTCGCCAACAGCCCCGAGCCGCTGGCCCTGATCCTTCGCGAGATCGGCAAACCCTGGGCGGCGCGAGTCCTCGGCGCGGCGGCGGTGATCGCGCTGCCGACCGTGATCCTCGCCTTCTTCTACGGCCAGAGCCGAATCTTTTTCACCGTTGCGCGCGACGGGCTTCTGCCGAGCAGCCTCGCGCGCGTGTCGCCGCGCGGAACGCCGGTTCGGATCACCATCTTTACTGCGATCGTAACGTCCGTCTTCGCCGGGCTGATCCCGCTCGCGTCGATCGCGGCCCTGGCCAATGCGGGAACACTCGCCGCGTTCGTCGCGGTTTGCTCGGCGATGCTGGTGCTCCGGCGGCGGGAGCCCGACCGCGAACGCAAGTTCCGCACGCCGCTCGCGCCGATTGTTGGCACAATTGGAATTCTCGGCTGCCTCTATTTGTTCATCAGCCTGCCGAACCGAACGCAGCTCTTCTTCCTCACCGCGCAGGTGATCGGGATCATTCTCTACTTCATTTACGGAAGCCGGGCGGCGGAACGGGCCCGCTCTAGCGTTTGAGGAAGCCCTCGAGCTCCTCGCTGATCTCGCTCATCGTCATCCGCCCCCAGTTCGGGTCCCAGGGCGAATCGGAATCTCCGCTGCCCATCGCGAGATAAGCGGGTCGGACCCATTTGGCGGGCGCGACGTCGGGCTTCGAGCGACTGAGCAGCTGCATGTCGAAGGGGCGGTGGAAGTGCAGGCCGAGCTGGTCTCCAACCACCCACTGGACCGTGGACGAGAGCGCGGCCTTGTCGTTGAGGTCCAGCACCGGCTCGGTGCCGACGTGCGGGGGCGTGCTGCACTCGATCATTGCGCCGGCGCTCGAAATGTTGCGCACCCGGACGGTGGTGCTTTGGTTGTCGAGGTGGAGGACTCCCGACCAGATCAAAGGATGGCGCGGTTCGCCGCGATGATCGCTGGAGCGCGTTCGAGGAGCGGGCGGGTAATCTCCTTCCGCAAAATGCATGTCGGGAAAGGAGCGCGCGATCACGTCGCGCAAGACGGTGGCGGCTTCGTCCGAAGAGCAATCGAGCCGGGTTTCGTGGGCGAATTCCAGGCCTATGCGGTCGCCGCGCAGCCAGCGCACGGCGCATTCGATCATGCCATGTTCGCCGAGGTACAGCTCGACCCGATCCCACAGCTTCACGTTGAGGCCGCCTCGGACCATCGCCCCGCCGCCCGACAAATTGACCAGCTGTACCTCGTGGGAAACGCCGGCATGAGTAACTCGGACGTCCTCTTCCGACAGCCGGTGGCGGTCTGCGGCGCGGCTGTTGCCGCGTCGCGACTCCTCGCGCGGGACGGCGATGCTTTGCAGCTCGTCGGACTTGGCGCCCTTGGGCTGCTTGCCGCGAAGAATCGGCTCCTCCGATTGGGAGCTGCCGTAGATCTTCGACCTGATGTTCATCCCCCACTCCGTAGCTCAGG
>DASUIB010000112.1:0-4191 GCA_036273235.1 Sphingomicrobium sp.
ATCGCGCGCGCTCCGAGCTTGAGGACGATGAGCGCCACCAGCAGGAGCATGGCGAGCGGGGAGGCTTGCTGACGAAGCTCCCCATCGTCGTTGCGCTCGATCCGGATCAGCTTGCCTCGATGCCAGCCGAGCATCGCGCCGACGACCGCGCCGACGGCGACGAGAGCCCACCCGACGGGCGTGGGCGGAAGCGCAAACAGCATCCAGGCGACGAGGAGCAAATAGACGGCGGGCACGATCCACAACGTTCCTGTCTTCAGCGGCCGCTCGCGACTCATCGAGCGCAGCCTGAGCCCGATAACCACCGCGATGATCACGAACGGCACGATCGCCGTCAGCCAGTTGCCCCCATGCTGCTGCACTCGCTGCTCTCCTATTCGGCGGCCTCGGCCGGCCGAGGCTCCCTATATGTCAGAATAGGCTTGCGCGCCGCCAGCGTTTCGTCGAGCCGCCGCCGCGGCGCGTAGATCGGCGCGGCCTTGAGGCTCTGGTCGCCGGCCTTCGCCCGCTCGGCAATGGAACGCAGTGCGGCGATGAATTGGTCCAGGCCCGCCTTCGATTCGGTCTCGGTGGGCTCGACCAGCATCGCGCCGTGCACCACCAGCGGGAAGTACATGGTCATCGGATGGAACCCCTCGTCGATCAGCGCCTTGGCGAGGTCGAGCGTGTTGACCTCATCGGCAAAGCCGCGGTCGGAGAAGATCGCCTCGTGCATGCACGGTCCGCTCGCGGCGAACGGTGCGTCGAGAACGTCGGCCAGGCTCCTCAGGATGTAATTGGCGTTGAGCACCGAATCCTCGGCGACCTGCTTCAGCCCGTCGGCGCCATGACTGAGGATGTAAGCCAGCGCGCGGGTGAACATGCCCATCTGCCCGTGGAAGGCGACCATTCGGCCGAAGGCTTGGGGATGCTCCTCACCGGCATTTTCCTCCTCGACGAGCTTGAAGCTGCCGTCCGGTAACTTCGAGACGAACGGCAGCGGACCATAGGGCGCCAGAGCCTCTGAAAGCACCACCGGGCCGGAGCCAGGACCCCCGCCGCCATGCGGAGTCGAGAAGGTCTTGTGGAGGTTGATGTGCATCGCGTCGATGCCGAGGTCGCCCGGACGCACCTTGCCGACGATCGCGTTGAAGTTGGCGCCGTCGCAATAGACGAACGCGCCCGCCGCATGGACTGCGTCGCTGATCGCTTTCATGTCCGGCTCGAACAGCCCGCAGGTGTTGGGGTTGGTGATCATCACCGCCGCGACGTCGGCGCCGAGGCGGGCCTTAAGCGCTTCGAGATCGACCCGGCCGGCTGCGTTCGCTGGAATATTCTCGACGCGATAGCCGGCGAAAGCAGCGGTCGCCGGATTGGTGCCGTGGGCGCTCTCCGGCACCAGCACGACCTCGCGCTTATCGCCCCGCGCCTCGAGCGCGGCACGGATGCACAGCAGCCCGCAAAGCTCGCCGTGCGCGCCCGCCTTGGGACTCATCGCGACGCTTTGCATGCCGGTAAGGTCGAGCAGCCAGGATGCGAGCTCGCTCACCACCTGCAGCGCGCCCTGGACCGTCTCCTGCGGCTGGAGCGGGTGAACGTCGGCGAAGCCCGGCATCCGGGCGACCTTCTCATTGAGGCGCGGGTTGTGCTTCATCGTGCACGAGCCGAGCGGGAAGAGGCCGAGGTCGATCGCGTAATTCTGCCGCGACAGGCGCGTGTAATGGCGGACGGTCTCGGGTTCTGAGAGGCCGGGGAGGCCGATTTCGCGGTTGCGTTCGAGGCTCGCCAACCTGTTCCCCGGCGAAGGCCGGGGTCCAGGAGCGCCGAAAGGCGCTGCCTGAGCTTCGCCCTGGGCCCCGGCCTTCGCCGGGGAACTCTCGAAATCGACGCCGGACTGCCTGGTGCTCCCGATCTCGAAGATCAGCGGCTCTTCGAGCATCAGCGCGCGGTTGCCGGTGACGGTGCGGGTGTCGCCCTGCTCGTTCGCCGGCGCCGGGGGACGCCATCCTGAAGGATTCACGGTCATTGCACGACCTCCTTCAGCGCCGCTTCGAAAACGTCGATGTCCTCGTCGGTCACGGTTTCCGTAACAGCGACCACGAGACCGTTCCGCAAGCCCTCTGCGTCTGGATAGAGCCGCCCGAGCGAGACCCCGCCGAGCACTCCGAGCTCCACCAGCGCGTGGACCGCAGGCCGCGCTTCGACGGGCAGCTTCACCGTGAACTCGTTGAAGAAGATGTCATTGACCAGCTCGACGCCGGGAATGGCGGCGAGCCGGTCCGCCGTCGCGCACGCGCGCGCGTGATTCAGTTGGGCCAGCTCCCTGAGGCCCTTCTCGCCTAGCAGCGTCAGGTGAACCGTAAACGCCAACGCGCACAGCACCGAGCTGGTGCAGATGTTGGACGTCGCCTTCTCGCGCCGGATATGCTGCTCGCGGGTCGAGAGGGTGAGGACGAAGCCGCGCTTGCCCTCGGCGTCGACCGTCTCGCCGGCGAGGCGTCCGGGCATTTGGCGCACATGCTTCTCGCGGCAGGCGAACAGCCCGACATAGGGACCGCCGAACTGCAGCCCGACGCCGATCGATTGCCCTTCGCCGACGACGATGTCCGCGCCCATCTCGCCCGGCGACTTGATCAGCCCCAGAGCGACCGGCTCGGTGACGACCGCGATCAGCAAGGCGCCGGCCGCATGCGCTGCCTCCGCGATCGGAGTGAGGTCGGTGATGCGGCCCAGAATATCCGGATATTGCACGACGACCGCGCTGGTCTGCTCGTCAATCTTGCCGATCAGCCGCTCGGTATCGGGTTCGCCGCTGAGCTCCGGAGGCGTGGTTGCGAGCGCATCCTCGCTGAACTGCGCCATCGTCTTGGCGACCTCGACATAATGCGGGTGAACGCCCGACGAGATCACCGTCTTGTTCCGGCGCGTGATCCGGTGCGCCATCAGGATCGCTTCCCACATCGCCGTCGAGCCGTCGTACATGGAGGCGTTGGCGACTTCGCAGCCGAACAGCCGCGCGACCTGCGTCTGGAACTCGAACATCATCTGCAGCGTGCCCTGCGCGATCTCGGGCTGGTAGGGCGTGTAGCTGGTCAGGAACTCGCCGCGCTGGATGATATGGTCGACGCTTGCCGGGATGTGGTGCCGGTACGCGCCGCAGCCGAGGAAGAAGGGCACGTCGCCAGCGACCATGTTCTTGCGCGAGAGCGCTGCCATATGTCGCTCCACCGCCATTTCGGAGGCGTGCATCGGCAGGCCGTGGATCGGCCCTTTGAGCCGCGCCTCCTCGGGTACGTCGCGGAACAGTTCGTCGATAGAGCCGGCGCCGATCACGCGCAGCATCTCGCTGCGATCGGCGTCGGAGAGTGGGAGATAACGCATCAATATTCTTCCGGATCTGAGGGCAGCGGTATTTCTTGAATCACTTTGACGAGCCTTATGGGCTCGAGCTGGTTCGCCCTGTCACCACAGATGACGATTTTGCCCTCCGCAGGTGATGACCAGCACTCATCCGTCACTCGCGCCTCGACGACAACCTCCGCCAAGGAGTGACGGAGCTTTGCGACCTGCCTGTCAAATGACCAGCTGGAACCAAACGAAACCCCGCCAGAACGACGATCGGGCGGAGGCGGAAACTGCACGGAGGTCTCTCCCCTCACGTCCATTCGGCGCTCGAGCGCTCCGGCTTGCTCCAGCCATACACCGTAGTCGCGCGACTCAACCATCAGACAGGATCGAAACCCGCAGGGGGTCAGCCAGCCGTGGACCTGAACGATTCTGGAGGTCAGCGACGAATGTCTTGCTTTCAACTCCGACACACCAATTGAATTGCCGTAGGTCGCACAAGCGCTAAGCGTGCAGACGATCATTGTGGCCAAAGCGCGCCTCACGCCGGCTTCCTCATGATGAAGCGAAGGCGGACGTAATCGGCGACGTTGGAGCCGAAGCGGTCGGCGACGGCGGCGCCGATGTCGGCGCGTTCCACCTCGGGCACGCCGGCGCGGTCGAGCCAGCCGCGGCGGAAGGTCGTGACCCACTCGTCGATGCCATGGTCGAGCCGAGTCGGCCGCTCGATCAGCCGCGCGTCGATTTGGTCGAAACCGGCGGCCTCATAGACGGCCGCGAACTCGTCCGGCGAGGGATACCAGTTGGAGCTTTCCGTTGGCGGAACGTAGCCGCGGATGAGCAGCTCGGTGTCGAGCGCCTCGCGTA
>DASUIB010000113.1:0-5089 GCA_036273235.1 Sphingomicrobium sp.
GCATTGCCGATGGCGAGCACGTCGAGGCGGCGGTCGGTCATGAAGTCTCCCAAGGTCAGGAAGTGGCGCGCTAGCCGGGGACCCTCGTTCACACAATCGTCATTGCGAGGCGCCGAAGGCGACGTGGCAATCCAGCGGTCAGCGCTGCTGGATTGCTTCGCTGCGCTCGCAATGACAGGAAGGCACTTATGCGCCGCTTACTCCTCGCCTCGATGCTCCTGCTCGCCGCCTGCGCCACACGTCCTGAGCAGCCGGTCGAGCACGCCGCGCCAGCCATCCCGCAGCCACCGCCACGCCAGATCACGCGATTGACGGGAATGTCCGCTCAGGAGCTGGTTGGGCATTTCGGCCGTCCGGCGCTTCAGGTTCAGGAGGGGACCAGCCTCAAGCTCCAATTCCGCGGCCGCTACTGCGTCCTCGATGCCTATTTGTATCCAGGCCAGAACGGCGCGCTTCGCGTGACCTACGTCAACACAAGGACGCCGTCGGGCGCCGACACCGATCAGGCGACCTGCATCTCCGCGCTCGAATATCCGAGCTGAGCAAGTGCCCATTGCGCGGCTTCGGCGATCACCGGATCGGGATCGCCGAGGTGCCGCTCGACCGACGGGGTCAGCGCTACATCGCCGCTGTTGCCGGCGGCGATCAGGCAATTGCGGATCATGCGCTTGACTCCGATGCGCTTGATCGGCGAGCCGGCGAACATCTCGCGGAATGAAGCATCGTCGAGCGCGAGCAGGTCGGCGAGGCGCGGCGCCGCCAGCGCGGCGCGCGGCAGGAAGGCGCGGTTCGCCGCCGCCGCATCGGCGAAGCGGTTCCACGGACAGACGGCGAGGCAATCGTCGCAGCCGTAGATGCGGTTGCCGATACCCGCGCGCAGCTCGTGCGGAATGGGTCCGTCATGCTCGATCGTCAGGTAGGAGATGCATCGCCGCGCATCGATCCGGTGGGGGGCGATGAAGGCCTGGGTCGGGCACGCGTCCAGACAACGCGTGCACGATCCGCAATGCTGCCCGTGATCGGCCGGCGGGTCCGGCTCGAGCTCGAGGCTGGTCAGGATCACGCCCAGGAACAGCCAGCTGCCATGCTCGCGGCTGACCAGGTTCGTATGCTTGCCCTGCCAGCCGATCCCCGCCGCCTGCGCCAGGGGCTTTTCCATCACCGGCGCCGTATCGACGAAGACCTTCAGCTCCGACGGCGCCGTCTCGACGATGAACCGGGCGAGCGCCTTCAGCGCCTTCTTGACGGTCTTGTGATAGTCGCCACCCTGCGCATAGACCGAGATGCGGCCGAGCTCGGGCCGCTCCGCGAGCGCCAGCGGATCGGATGCCGGCGCGTAGCTCATTGCTAGCGCAATCGCCGACTTCGCTTCCGGCCATAGCGCGCGCGGCGACACGCGGTGCTGGGCGCGCTCCTCCATCCACTCCATTGTCCCATGATGGCCCGCCTCGAGCCAGCGCTTGAGGTCGACTCCCGCCGCATCCGCCGCGTCAGCGCGCGCGAAGCCGCAGGCGACGAAGCCGAGCTCCGCCGCCTTGGCCCTTATTGCTTCCTCAAGGCTTTGCGCTTTATCCACGCGCGGCGCCCTACACCGTTCGCCCTGGTGGCGAAAACCAGCACCATTTGGGAAATGGTGCGTTTTCATCCACTGTCGAAGAGCGGTCCTTGTTTTCTCTAGGAAAAACAGTGCTTCGACAAGCTCAGCACGAACGGATTGATGAGCAGATCGCGGTCGAGGCCGTCGATCTGGTCAAGGATTTCGGCGAGACCCGTGCCGTAGATGGCGTCAGCCTGACCGTCCCGACCGGGTCGATCTATGGTCTCCTTGGTCCCAACGGCGCCGGCAAGACCACGACTCTCCGCATGCTGATCGGGATCATCGATCCGTCGAGCGGGACCCGGCGCGTGCTTGGCCGCGAGCGGCCGATCGAAGCCGCGGCGGAGGTCGGCTATTTGCCCGAGGAGCGCGGGCTTTACCCGGCGATGCACGCACGCGAGGCGATCGCGTTCATGGGGGCATTGCGTGGCCTGCCGCTCGCGGAAGGGCGCCGCCGCGCCGACGAGCTGCTCCATGAGCACAATCTCGGCGATTGGGCGAAGAAGCCGATCCGCTCCTTGTCGAAGGGCATGGCGCAGACGGTGCAGCTGCTAGGCACCATCGTCCACCGTCCCAAGCTGATCGTGCTCGATGAGCCGTTTGCCGGTCTGGACGCGATCAACCAAGGCCGTCTCGAGGAGCTGATCCGCCGCGAGACCCAGGCTGGGGCGACCGTCATCTTCTCCACCCATGTGATCGCCCACGCCGAGCGGCTGTGCGAGCGGGTCGCGATCATCGCCAAGGGCAAAGTGGCCTTCGACGGCCGCGTCGACGAAGCGCGCTCGCAGCTCCGTCCGATCGTCCGGCTGCGTACCCGCGCCAGCGACGGCGGGTGGCGCTCGGCCATCCCCGAAGGCGCCCGGCGCGAGGGCGAGGAATGGGTGTTCGAATTGCCCGAGGGCGGCCCCGAGCCTTTGCTCAAGGCGCTGATCGACGGCGATGCCGGCATCGAGACTCTGGCGATTGAGCGCCCGGGACTGCATGATGCGTTCGTGGCGATTGCCGGGGACAAGGCCGCGGCGGAGATGGGACGGGAGAAGCAGCAATGATCCGCTTCATCCGCTCGAGCTTCGTGATTGCGCGGCGCGACTTTGGCGCGACCGTGCTTTCGAAAGCTTTCATTTTCTTCCTGCTCGCGCCGGTTTTCCCGCTTCTTTTCGGAAGCCTGTTCGGCGGCATTGGAGCCCGCATCGCTGCACGGACCGAGCGGCCGGTGATTGCGGTGATCGACAGCCGAGCCGATTTCGATCGCCTCGCTGCCGCTCGCGAGCAGCTCGCCCAGGCACTCGGTGAAGACGCGGTGGTCAAGCTCGTCCACTATGACGTCCAGCCCGACGCAGCAGCGGAAGTCGACCGGTTGCTCGCCAGTACCCAGCCGCCGGTGAGGGCGGTGCTGACGGGCGGCCTCGCTCATCCCCATCTGGCCGGTGCGATCGTGAGGGACGATCCGACCGCCGCGCAATTGCGACTGCTGATGGCCAGCGCCAGGACCGCGCCAAAGGCTCCGGAGCCAGCCCTGCCGGTGACCAGCCTCAGGAGCTCGTCGGGCTCGCTGATCAACGACCGCGCGATCACCGCGCAAATCGGACAGACCCTGCTGTTCGTCCTGACGATTTTGCTCTCCGGAATGCTGCTGTCGCAACTGATCGAGGAGAAATCGAACAAGATCATCGAAGTGATCGCGGCCGCCGTACCGATCGACGCGATGTTCGTCGGCAAGCTGTTCGCGATGCTCGCGGCATCGGTCGTCGGACTGGTGGTCTGGATCGGCGCCGGCGCCGTCATCGTCGAGATGCTGAGCAAGCGTGGAGTGGCAACGCTTCCGACGCCGGCCGTCGGCTGGCCCGGCTTTTTCGCGCTTACAATCGTCTATTTCGGAATGAACTATCTGCTGCTCGGGGCGGCGTTCCTGACTATTGGCGCGCAGGCCTCCACCGCGCGCGAAGTCCAGACCATGTCCATGCCGGTGACCTTCGGTCAGATGCTGATCTTCGGCTTCGCGACGACCGCGATCGGAGCGCCGGATTCGCCCGCCGCCATCGCCGCCGCCATCTTTCCGCTCTCATCGCCGATGACGATGCTCGCGCGCGCCGCCGAGGAGCCGCAATGGTGGCCGCACCTGCTCGCGATCGCCTGGCAGGCGCTGTGGGTCGGCCTGATTCTGCGCCTCGGCGCGCAGCTGTTCCGCAAGACCGTGCTGAAGTCCGGCCCACGAACCAAATGGTGGCGCTTCGGCCGAGCCTAGGCGATCGCCTCGCGCGCCATTTCGGTGAGCTTCGCCATCAATGCGCGATGCGGGAAGGGGCCGTGGCTGATCCGCGCCACGCCCGCATCGGCCCAGACTTTCTTGTCCGGCGCTCCGGGGAAGGCGATCAGGTTCAGCGGCAGCGGCACCTCGCGGACGATGCGCTCGATCTGCTTCGGGTCGGACAGCCGCGGGACGAAGAACCCGCTCGCGCCCGCATCGGCGAAGGCATTGCCGCGCTCGATCACCTCGTCGACCAGCGCATCGTCGTAGGTCTGTGTTTTGAGGAACAGATCGGTGCGTGCGTTGATGAAGAAGGAATCGCCTACCGCTCTTCGGATCGCGGCAATCCGGCGAACCTGAATATCGAGCGGGTGAAGCCCTTCCCCGCCCACCACCTGATCCTCGAAGTTGCACCCGACCGCGCCGGTCTCGGCGAGCCGCGCGACATTGGCGCCGCCCTCTTCCGGATCGGCCGAATAAGCGCCCTCGAAGTCGATCGTGACCGGCAGGCCGGTGGCACTCACGATTCGCCTCGCGTTCGCCAGCGCGAACTCGATCGGCACCTGCTGTCCGTCGGGCCAGCCGTTCGCATCGGCGACGGGGTGGCTTCCCGTCGCCAGCGCCTTCGCGCCCGCGGCGATCACCGCCTGCGCACTTCCGACGTCCCAGATATTGTAGAGAATCACCGGATCGCCAGGCACGTGGAGCGCCGCGAATATGTCGAACTTGCTGGCCATGGTCATCCGCGGAGTGATGAAAGCTATTCGAACAGAGCGCGGAGCGCCTTTTCGATCTGATCGACCGTATAGGGCTTCTGCACGCGCGGCCGGTCTTCCCACTTTTCCGGCATCTGGCGGTCGGCATAGCCGCTGGTGAAGACGAACGGCACGCCTTGCGCTTCAAGCATTTCGCACAGCGGGAAGACCCGCTCGCCGCGAATGTGGATGTCGATCAGCGCCGCGTCGAACTCGCCGGCTTCGACCAGCTCGCGCGCCGCGGCCATGTTCGGCGCCGGACCGACGACCTCGCAGCCCAGCTCCTCGAGCAGGTCGGCGGTGAACGGTCCGACCACCGGCGAATCCTCGACGACGAGAATTCGCCGGCCCTTGAGGTCGGGCTCGGCCGCTGCAGGGGGCCGCGCCTTAATGGACGAATCTCGCGACGACATCGCGGTATGAACGCGAAACCTTCACCTGCGCTCCGGAATCGAGCACCAGGAAGCATTCGCCATTGGTGTGCGGCTT
>DASUIB010000114.1:0-10491 GCA_036273235.1 Sphingomicrobium sp.
CTCTGTTCGTCGACCGCATCCTCCACACGCCGATGCACTATCCGGCCAATTACGGCTTCGTTCCGCACACGCTTTCGCCCGACGGCGATCCGATCGACGCATTGGTCGTCGCCTCCTCCCCCTTCATTCCCGGAAGCGTGGTCCGGGCTCGACCGATCGCGGTGCTGTTCCTCGAAGACGAGCATGGCGGCGACGAGAAGCTGCTGACCGTCCCGGTCGATTCGACCTTCCCTTATTATGCCGCGATCGCCAGCCACGACGACCTCCCCGACATCGTCCGCGAGCAGGTCGAGCATTTCTTCACCCACTATAAGGACCTGGAGCCCGAAAAATGGGTGCGCCTCGGCCGCTGGGGCGATGCCGAGGAAGCCAAAAGGGTAGTCATCGAGGCGATCGGCCGGGCAAGGGCCTGAGCTCAGCCTCAGCCGATCGGTCAGTCTCCAAGCTTTCGGTAAGTCTGTTCGAGCAGGGTCGAGCGGGCGTCGGAGCGCGCTTTCTCCAGCCGTGGATAGCCGCTCGCTTCCTCCCTGCCGAGCTCGTCGGCGAAGCGGCCGGCGCGCACTTCCGCGAGCACCTCTGCCATGCGTTGGCGGACGCCGTCGTCGATGATCCGCTTGCCGCCGAGCAGCGCGCCGAGCTCGGCGGTATTGGAGATCACCTCTTTCATCCCCGCGATTCCGCGCGCCTCGATCAGCTCGGCGATCAGGTGCAGCTCGCCGACGCATTCGAGGTAAGCGAGCTCGGGCGAAACGCCCCCCGCAACCAGCGTCTCGAACCCGGCGATGATCAATTCCGGGACTCCGCCCCAAACCACGGCCTGCTCATTGAACAGATCGGCCTCCGCCTCCTCGGCGAAGCTGGAAGCGATCAGCCCGGCGCGGCCGCAGCCGATCGCTCGGCCGTAGGCGAGGGCGATTCCGCGCGCATTGCCGGTAGCGTCCTGGTCGACGGCCCAGACGCCGATCATGCCCTTGCCCTCCAGGTAGAGCGAGCGGAGCGCGGTTCCGGGGCCCTTGGGCGCGAGCATGAAGACATCAAGGTGCGCTCTCGGCTTCACCAGGCCGAAACGGACCGACAACCCGTGGCTGAAGCCCAGTGCAGCGCCTTGGCGCAAATGCGGCTCGATCTCGCGGTAAAGCGCGGCGTGGATCTCGTCCGGCGCGAGCATCATCACCACGTCGGCCGAGGAGACCGCATCTTCGATCAGCGCCGTTTGCAGTCCCGACGCCTCCGCCTCGGTACTGCTTCCCGACCCGCCGCGGAGGCCCACGACCACGTCGATCCCGCTGTCCTTGAGATTGAGCGACTGCGCGCGGCCCTGGTTGCCGTAGCCGAGGATCGCGACGCGCTTTCCCACGAGCGGGGCGGGGTCGATCTCGGCGTCTGTCAGTAATTCCATGCTTCCGTTCGTCCCGAGCCTGTCGAGGGACTGCCCTACTCTTGCGCCCTACATGGAAAAACAGCCCTTCGACAGGCTCTGGGCGAACGGTTGCAAGTCAAGACTCGAGCAGTGCCAGGGCTTCGCCGAGCCGGTCGACGTCGAGCGCTTCGCGGAAACGCGGCCATTGCGCCGGCGGCTGGTGAGCGAACCAGGTATATTGCCGCTTGGCGTAGCGCCGGGTCGACTGCTGGCCGGCGGCAATCGCCTCGTCGAGCGAAATCTCGCCATGAAGATAGCGCGAGAGCTCGGGCACGCCGATCGCCCGCATCACCGGCAGGTTCGGGTTGAGCTTGCGGGCGAGCAGCGCCTCGACCTCGGTCACGGCGCCCCGGTCGATCATGCGCGCGAACCGCTCGTCGCAGCGCGTGTAGAGCCACTTGCGCGGCGGCAGGAGGATCAGCGGACGGATTTGAACCTCCGCGGCAATGCCGCCCTCGCGCTGCTTGTGCCACTCCGCGAGGGTGCGGCCGGTCGAGAGAATCACTTCAAGCGCGCGATTGATCCGCGCACTGTCGCCGGCATTCAGGCGCGCCGTGGCTTCCGGATCGAGTGTTTCGAGCTTCGATCGATTTTCTTCAGCCGGCGCGTGTCTGACGCGCGCGCGCACGTGGGAATCGATCGCCGGCACCGGGGCGATGCCCTCCAGCAGCGTCCCCAGATAAAGCCCCGTGCCGCCGACGAGGATCGGCGTTCGGCCGCTGCCATGGATTTGCGCGATCTCGCGCTTTGCGTGTCCGGCCCAGTCGGCGGCAGAGCAGGGGAGTGCGCCGTCCCGAACGCCGTAGAGGCGATGCTCGACAGCGTTCAGCTCTTCGCTCGTCGGAGCAGCGCTCAGCACGCGTAGGTCGCGGTAGATTTGCGCGCTGTCGCCATTGACGATCACGCCGCGGATTTGCTGAGCGAAAGCGAGCGCAAGCGCGGACTTGCCGCTGGCGGTCGGTCCGGCGATGACGACGAGAGGAGGTTTGGGACCCGAAGCCATGGCAATCGCGACGCTGATAGCAGCGGGACGGCTCGATGACAGGCTGGTCGATCGCGCACTCGGCCTGCTCCGCGAGCTCGACCCGAAGGCGGCCTTCCTCCACTGGATCGACGAACGCGACGCGGCGGACCTGCGCTTCGGCGGCGATCCGAAGGCGGCGCGCTGGGCGCTGGATGCGCTCGAAGGCGTGGATGTGGTCGTTCAGCCGGAGGAGCCGCGGTGGAAGCGGCTGCTCGTCGCAGACATGGATTCGACGATCATCGGCCAGGAATGCATCGACGAGCTCGCCGATTATGCCGGCCTCAAGGACAAGGTCGCGCGGATCACCGAGCGGGCGATGCAGGGCGAGCTCGACTTCCCCGGCGCGCTGCGGGAGCGCGTCCGGCTGCTCGCCGGCCTCGATGAGCGTGAGCTCAAGCGCTGCCTCATCGAGCGCGTCGAAGTGACCGCGGGCGCGGAAACATTGGTGCAGACGATGCGGGCCGGCGGGTCGAACTGCCTGCTCGTTTCCGGAGGCTTCCTCTCCTTCGCCGAGCCGATCGCCAGCGCCGTCGGGTTCGACCGGGTGAAGGCGAATCGCCTCGTGTTTACCGGCGGCAAGCTCAGCGGAGAGGTCGGCGATCCGATCGTCGACGCAATGGCGAAGCGCGAAGCGCTCATCAAGGCGCGCGAGCAGCTCAATCTCACGCGCGAGGATGTGCTGGCGATCGGCGACGGGGCGAACGACAAGCTGATGATCGAGGAAGCGGGCCTGGGAATCGCCTTTCGCGCCAAGCCGGCGCTGGTCGAGGTCGCCGACGCCGAGCTCAAATATCACGGGCTCGACGCGCTGCTCTGGGTCCAGGGCGTCCGCCGCCGCGATTGGTTCAGAGGCTGATTATTTCGCGGGCACGGCGAAGCAGGGGACACCCACGGCTTTGCAGGCCGACTCCGCCGCGGCCTTGCTCTCGAACGGTCCGATCTGCAGCCGGGTGACGGGACCCGCGGCGATGTAGAAGGGATTGCGGCCGGCGAGCGCGGCTTTGCCGGACAGCTTCTTGTAGAGCGCTTCCGCATTCGACCGTTGCGAAAACGCCCCGAGCTGAATGCGCCAGCCGCCGCTCGCGGGCGCGGGCGCCGCGATCGCCGGCTTCGGCGTCGTCTTCGAAGCGACCACCGGCGTAGTGACTGGCTTCGGTCGGGCTTTGGCTGGAGGTTGCGCGCGCGGCTTGGCTGTCGCGGTCTGCGCCGGCTTCGACGACTGCTTTGCCGGCGCGGCGCCTCCTAGCTCTTTGGCCATCGCCAGGCCACGATTGCGATCCGCGACGGGAAGCATCTGGTCGAGTTGCTGGAGCGTGTCCTTGGCCGGCCCCAGGCCGGCCGCTGCGGCCCGGCTCACATAGGCATAGCCGAGCACCGGGTCTTGGGTGACTCCGTCGCCGTTGACGAGGGCGGTTCCATAAACGAGCAGCGCGCGGGGCTCGCTCCGGTCGGCGGCTTTCTTGAGCCATTTTAGGCCTTCCGCCCGGTCGCCGTTCTGAAACAGAAGCAGCCCGAGCGTGGTCTCGGCGTCGACATGCCCCTGGTTCGCGGCGCGCTCGAACCAGGTCTTGGCCGCCGCGAGGTTGATCGGCACGCCTTTGCCGAGCCGGTAGGCCTGGCCGAGGTTGAACTCGGCGTCCGCGTCGCCTTTCCCGGCAAGCGGCCGCCAGATTGCCACCGCGCCCGAATAATCGCTCCGCTGCCATGCCTGGATGCCTGCCCTCACCGATTGCGCGGAAAGTGGCGTGCCACTCCCGATCAGCAGCGCGGCGGCAACTAAATATTTGCAATTCACGGCCAAACCCACCCGTTTCGAGCTTAGCTCAGCTCGGTCGGCACGCAAACAGGGTCTTGGGTCCGTTAACCAGATTTTAGAGCCTCTGGTGTCACTCCGCTCCCTGAACTGACGTCATTCACGCGAGGGGAAAAGCATGCGCGTCCTGGCTTTGGCATCGCAAAAGGGCGGATCGGGTAAGACGACCCTGTCCGGCCATCTTGCGGTGCAGGCGCAAATGTCTGGGGCAGGCCCGGTCTGCCTTATCGACATCGACCCGCAAGGTAGCCTTGCCGACTGGTGGAATGAGCGCGAGGCCGACATGCCGGCCTTCGCCCAGACCACCGTCGCGCGCCTTGCTTCCGACCTCGAAGTGCTCCGCCAGCAGGGCTTCCGCCTCGCTGTCGTCGATACGCCGCCGGCGATCACCATGGCGATCCAGAGCGTCATCGCGGTTGCCGAGCTGATCGTGATCCCGACCCGCCCGAGCCCGCACGACCTTCGCGCCGTCGGCGCCACGGTCGACCTCTGCGACCGCGCCGGCAAGCCGCTCATCTTCGTCGTCAATGCGGCGACGCCCAAGGCCAAGATCACCTACGAAGCCGCGGTCGCGCTGTCGCAGCACGGCACCGTCGCTCCCGTCACGCTCCACCACCGCACCGATTTCGCCGCGTCGATGATCGACGGACGGACGGTGATGGAAATCGACCCGGGCGGCCGTTCGGCCCGCGAAGTGACCGAGCTTTGGGATTACATCTCCGATCGACTCGAGAAGAATTTCCGCCGAACAGTGTTTGCCGCGCCGGGTGCCGCGCCCGGCATCAGCCCGGCCAGTCCGCGTCCGGTCGGCGGCTTCGGCCGCCGCGTCGTCGGTCAGTAAGGGGGCGCACCGGTGGCTGACGCCAAGCCCTTCGCTTCTCTCTCCTCGGGACTTCTCGCCCGCAAGGGCGCCGCCCGCCCGGCCATGCGGCCGCAGGGTTTCGGTCAGTCCGGCAGCGGCCTCGAGGACCTCGGATGGGACGATATGGGCTTCGAACCGCCCAAGCCGGCCGAAGCCTCCCGCGACGAAAGCCACGACGCCTTCGGCGACGATCTCGGCGAGCATCCGCGCGTCCATCGGACGGGACTGACGCCGGTCCACTCGCCGGTTCATCACCAGCAGGCGGAGATTGTCGAGCGACTCAATGCCGACGAGACCGAAGAAGAAATCGACGAAACCGCCGAGATCCACCAGCCGGAAGCAGAGGAAGCTCCAGCTGTCGAAGTCGCTCCCGTCATCGCTGCTCCGGCCCCAGTTCCGGCTCCGGCTCCGGTTCCAGCTGCCGCTTTTGCTTCTGCTGCCGTGCCGCGCCCACGCCGCGCCCCGCGCCCGCGTTCGGCGCCGGGCAGCAAGGGCAAGGCCGCGTTCACGCTTCGGCTCGATCCCGACCGCCACTTCAAGCTTCGGCTCGCTTGCGCGGTCGACGGCCGTTCGGCGCAGCAGCTTGTGACCGACGCGCTCGACCAGCTTCTGGAGCGCGTGCCCGAACTCGATTCCCTGGCCGCCAAGGCCAAACACAAGGGGTAATATTCATGTCCAGGTCTCTCCGCTTCGGCTCGGCCGCGTCCGCCATCGTGCTCGCCTCGATGATCGCCGGCTGCGCGGCGCCGCAAGAAAAACTGGGCCTCAGCAGTAGGGCGAACGAGAATGTCGGGCTCGCGACTCGGGCGCTGATGGCGCTCAATGCCAAGAACCTGCCGGTTGCGATCGATTATGCCGAAAAGGCGGTCGAGCATTCGCCCGACGATGCGGGCTTCCGAGCGCTGCTCGGCAACGCCTATTTCGCGGCAGGCCGATTCTCGTCGGCCGAGGCGGCCTACAAGGATGCGCTGACGATCTATTCCAACCAGCCGCAGGTGGTTCTGAGGCTTGCTTTGGTCGAGACCGCACTCGGCAAGAAGGATCAGGCGGTGGCTTTCCTTCACGCCGGACAGTCGGTGCTCGACGCGTCCAATTACGGCCTCGCGCTTGCTGTGGCGGGCGAACATGACGAGGCGATCGAAGTGCTCGACTCCGCTGCGCGCCAGCCCGGCGCGGATGCGACGGTTCGCCAGAACCTGGCGCTCGCCCATGCGCTTGCCGGCGACTGGACCGAAGCTCGGACCATCGCCGCGCAGGACGTTCCGGGCGACAAGCTCGACGCCCGCATTCGCGACTGGATGCAGCTCGCCAGCCCGAAGAAGCCGTCCGATCAGGTTGCCGCGCTCACCGGCGTCACTCCGTCGGCGGTCGATCAGGGCCAGCCGGTCCGCCTCGCGCTGCGCAAGACCGATACGATGCTGGCTCAAGCTGCCCCGGCACCCGCGCCCGTCGCTCAGGCGACACCAGCGCCCGCGCCGCAAGTCGCGCAGGCCGCTCCGCCGCCTCCACCCGCGCCGCAGCCCGCTCCAACCTTCGCGGAAGCGGTTGCCGCTCCGACTCCGGCGCCGCAGCCGGCGCCTGCGGTCGCGCCCGCGCCTTCAGTGGCAAAGGCTCTCGTCTCGGAAGCCGCCTCGATCGCGACGCAAACCACCACAATGCTCGCAACGGCAGCGCACAAGGCCGAAGCCACTGTGGCCGCATTCATGCCTAACAGGGCTCCCCCGGCGGCCAAACCAAAGGCGCGTCACATCGCAGCGGCAGTACACCACGGCAATTCTGGCGTCGTCATGCAGGTCGCATCGTACCGCTCGCCGCAGCAGGTGAGCGCGGGATGGAGCAACCTGACACAGCGCTTCCCGGCGCTTCGCGCTTACCTGCCGCTTCGCGCGCGCTTCGATTCGCCCAAGGGGACCTTCTGGCGTCTGTCGATCCAGGGTTTCGGCAATGAGCGCGAGGCGATCGCCCGCTGCAACCTGCTGAAGAGCCGCGGCGGCCGTTGCTTCGTGCGCGGCGCCGCCGGCGACGCGCCGGTCGAGATTGCGAGCCGCTAGGCTAACAGCATCTCCAGGCAGGCCATCCGCACGGCCACGCCCATTTCGACCTGCATCCGGATCAGCGATCGGTGCGGGTCGTCGGCGATCCCGCTTTCGATCTCGACTCCGCGGTTCATCGGACCCGGGTGCATCACCACCGCATTCGGCGCGGCGCGGCTCAGCCGCTCTTCGGTGAGGCCGTAGCGGCTGAGGAACTCGCCCGGAGCGTCGCCGAGATCGTCTGAAAGCCGCTCGCGCTGGACGCGCAGCATCATCACCACGTCGGCGCCCTCGATCGCCTCATCGACCGAAAGCGGCGGAACTCCGCCCGGCATCAGCTCCGGCGGGCCGGCCAGCCTGACCTCGGCGCCTAGGCGAGGCAGGAGCTTGGCGTTGGAACGGGCGACCCGGCTATGCTTGATGTCCCCGCAGATCGCGACCTTCAAGCCCTCGATCCGGCCCAGTCGATGGCGGATCGTCGCGGAGTCGAGAAGCGCCTGGGTCGGGTGCTCGTTGGTGCCGTCGCCGGCGTTGACGACCGGCGCATCGACGATCTCGGCGACGCGCGCCGGAGCGCCGTTCTCGCGATGGCGGATCACCAGCAGATCGGGGCGCATCGCATTGAGAGTCGCGGCGGTGTCCTCGAGGCTCTCGCCCTTTTTCACCGAGCTGTGCTCGACCGACAGCGAGATCGCCGAGGCGCCGAGGCGGTGTGTGGCGGTCGCGAACGACATCGCGGTCCGGGTCGAGTTCTCGTAGAAGACGTTGAAGACGATCCGCCCGGCAAGCCTGTCGACGCTCGTCGCGCCTGCCCGGCTCCTCTCGAACCATTGCTCGCCGCGGTCGAGAATTCCCCGGATCTGCGCGTCGGTCAGCGAATCGATGGAGAGAAGGTCCACGAGCGCTCCCGCTAACCGCCGTTGGCGAGATTGGCCAGCGCATCGATCGCGCCCTGGAGGATGTGCGCGGCGGCGAGGGCGTCGACCTTTTCCGCGCGCCTGGCGCGGCTGACGTCGGCTTCGATCATCGCCCGCTCGACCGCTTGCGTCGACCAGCGCTCGTCCCACAGCAGGATCGGAAGGTCGAGCGGCGCCAAGTTGCGGGCGAAGGCGCGGACCGACTGCGTTCGCGGGCTGTCGCTTCCGTCCATGTTGAGCGGCAGGCCGACGACGAGCCCGATCGCATGCTCATGCTCGATGATTCGGCGAAGGCTCGCCAGATCCTGGGTGAACTTCACTCGGCGGATCGTCTCCGACGGGCCGGCGAACTGCCAGCCCGCGTCGCAGATGGCGATTCCGATCGTCTTCGTGCCGACGTCGAGGCCGACCAGCTTGCCGCCGCTCGGGAGAGCGGAAGCGAATTCCGGGGTTGAGGACGTGATCAGCGATGCCATGCCGCCAGCCTCCGCTCCGCATCGCTCCGGATCGCCGCCCAAAACAGCGCGTAATCGTAGACATGGTAATTGTTGCCGGGGAGTACATAGGGGCCGAGCGGCGGGATGTTGCCGTTGAGGATCAGCAAGCCGTCGTCGCAGCGGGCGCCGACCGCTTGCGGCTGCAGCGTCGCAGAGCGCAGGTCCGTGGTCGGGACGAGCGCGCCGGGGTTCGCCTGCGGCGGAGCGCTGCCGTTCTCGGTTCCCGTCAGCGGATTTACGCAAAGCACATTGTCGCGTCGGCGCTCGCCGCCGCTGAACCCATTCGTCTTTTGCCACTGATCGACGACGAGCTCCGGATTCGCCGGCTCGCCGAAGGTGAGCCAGGAGAGAATGCAACCGGCTTCGTCGGGCACGGTGCAGGCCGGCAGTCCAAGGGAGGGCAGGTCGCTTGTCGTGTCGATCGGCCAGCCGACGACATAGGCCGCGACGATACGCCGGGCGATGGGCTTGCCGGCGACTTTCTCCCGCAGCAGCCGCTCGAGGTGAAGCGCGCCCTGGCTGTGCCCGGCGAGGATGATCGGGCGATCGCCCGCCTCACGGACAAACTCGTCGAAGGCGGCTGCAACGTCGCGATAGGCAAAGTCGAGCGCCTCTTCGGCGTCGCTGGTGTCGAGCAGGAAGGCGCCAAAGGCGGCCTGCCGATAATAAGGCGCCCAGATCTGACCCGCGCCATTGAAGGCGCTCGCCTGGCTCTGGACGAACAGGTTGGTCCGGAACGCCGTGTCGCCGCCCGCCTGCAGAGGCGCGTTCCAGCGGTCGCTTTCCAGGTAAGTGGTTGGATGGATGTAGAAGATTGCGGCTTTGTCGGTTGCGCCTGTCGAGACTCCGTCGGGCAGCCACAACGCCGGATCGTTCGGCAGGCCGGGTCGCGCAACCCAGGTCGCTGCCTGCGTATAGTCGGGACCGCCGCCTGCCTCAGCCGCCGCGAAATGGCCCTTGGGCGTCGCCTCCTTGAGCAGGACGTTGCCGCCCCACTGGTAGATCGCGAACGCCCCCGTGACGACGATCAGCGTCAGGATGAAGATCGCCATCAGGAATCGCCGCGCGCACATTGGGCGGGCGGTTAGGGGAGGCGTTCATGAGGGGCAAGGCATCGAAACCGCGGCTTCACCGGGACAGCGTTTTTTCCGCCCCTGTGCTACGATCATGAGTTAGACTCACGGCGAAAGGGCAAGCCATGAAGCGTCTGATCCCACTGATCCTTCTGGCGGGAAGCGCGCCTGCGCTGACCAGCTGTCTTCCGATGATGGCCGTCTCGGCCGCGAGCATGGCCGCCCAGGGCGCCCAGGGAACGCCGACGAGCAATGCCGCGCTGCACCCGGCTGCGCGCGACGCGTGCATGCAGGAGGCGGCGAAATACGGCACGCCCGCCCTGATCGACATCGAGCAGCATAAAGTGAACCAGATCATCGTCTGGGGGACGGTCGACGACGGCAAGCAGAAGCGCTCGTTCGAATGCGATTACGGAACCAAGATCACCGGGTTCAAGCTTCGGGAGATCCACGCGCAGCAGTGAGCGCCGCGGCACGCCGCTTGCCGCTCTCCCACCCCGCCGCTATCCGCCGCCTCCATGCCCGTATCGACTGAACAGGTGCGCCATATCGCCAGGCTCGCGCGCATCGCCATAAGCGATGAGGAGATCGAGCGGCTGGCGCCCGAGCTCAACAATATCCTCGGCTGGATCGAGCAGCTTGCCGAGGTGAACACCGACGGTGTCGAGCCGCTGACCGCGGTGATCGACCAGAAGCTGAGGCTCCGCGACGACGTCGTGACCGAGGGAAATATTCGCGACGAGGTGCTCGCCAATGCGCCCGAGGCGCAGCACGGCTTCTTCGCCGTGCCGAAGGTGATCGAGTGATGGCTCTACGGCCCGTCATTGCGAGGAGCGCAGCGACGAAGCAATC
>DASUIB010000115.1:0-2672 GCA_036273235.1 Sphingomicrobium sp.
CTTGACGGCGGCGCTTCCGACGTCGGCGGAGAAGCTCTGGTCGCGGAACACGGTGAACCCTTCCTTGAGGCTCAGCTGGAACCAGTCGCGGCAGGTGACCCGGTCGCCCGACCAGTTGTGGAAATATTCGTGAGCGACGACTCGGGCGATAGTGTCGAAATCGGCGTCGGTCGCGGTTTCCTGGTCGGCAAGGACGTAGGCCGAGTTGAAGATGTTGAGGCTCTTGTTCTCCATCGCCCCCATGTTGAAGTCGCTGACCGCGACGATGTTGAACTGGTCGAGGTCATATTCGCGGCCGTAGACCTTCTCGTCCCACGCCATGGCGAGCTTCAAACTGTCCATCGCATGGTGGGTTTTCGGGAGGTCCGCCTCGCGCACCCAGATGGCGAGGTCCACCTTGCTGCCAGAAATGGTGGTGAAGCTGTCGCGATTGGCCTTGAGGTCGCCCGCGACGAGCGCGAACAGATATGAGGGTTTGGGGAACGGGTCCTCCCACTTGGCCCAGTGGCGGCCGTTCGGCGCTTCGCCCTGCGCCACGCGATTGCCGTTCGACAGCAGCACCGGAAAGCGGCTCGCGTCTCCCTCCATCCGCACGCGATATTTGGAGAGCAGGTCCGGCCGGTCGGGGAAGAAGGTGATCCGGCGGAAGCCCTCGGCCTCGCACTGGGTGCAGAGCATTCCGTTGGAAGCATAAAGGCCCATCAGCTTGGTATTGGCGGCGGGCCGAATTTCCGCTTCGGTTTCGATCGTCGCACGGTCGCTGCCCAGCTCGATCACCAGCTGTGGCCCCTCCATACGGAACTCCGCCGGCTGGCCGTCGACTTTCACCAAAATCAGCTGCAGCTCGCTCCCGTCGAGCCGCAGCGGCCGGTCGTGCTCGCCGTTGCGAACGACCTCGAGCATTGCGCGGACTCGGGTCCGCTCCGTGTCGAGATCGAAGTCGAGCGACAGCTCCGGAACCAGCCAGTCGGGCGGGCGGTAATCCTCCCGCCTTATGGTGACATGGGTGGGGGAGGGCGGGGCTTCGGGCGCGGTGGTAGCGTCGGGAAGCGTGGTTGTGCGGACGTCGAGCATGAACGCGGACTTAGGCGCGCTTCCTGGCCCTCACAACCCGCCGCTCCCGATGACTCGTGCCGCAAACAAGCGGTGTTGGATCTGGCCGCGTGCATCGATGCGGTCCGTGAAACGTTGAGGGGACGAGAGCAAAGGAGGCTTCAACCATGAGCGGCTTCGACAACATTCGCGAGCATATGGAAGTGATCGGCGCCGACGGCGCGCACATCGGCACCGTCGACCGCATCGAAGGCAACCGGATCAAGCTGATCCGCGCCGACAGCGGAATCGGCCACGAGCAGCACCATCATTTCATTCCCAAGGGTCTGGTCGCCGAGGTCGAGGGCGATCGGGTGCGGCTGACGGCCCGCGGCGACGTCGTCGCCGACCTCTTCGAGCAGGAAGAAAGCGGGCAGCCGCTCGATCAGGCGCACCAGTAGCTTGATCTTGCCGCTTCCTCCCGCTCCAATGAGGAGCGAAGGGAGGCGCAATGCACAAATCGATTGTCATCGCGGGCGCCGCAGCCGTCGCGAGCTGCGGCCAGTCGTCCGAGACCGCGTCCAACAATGCCGCTGGCAACGCCACAGCGGCTGAGGCGCCCAAGCCGGCCTATTGCTTCTTCAAGGATTCGGAGACCAAGGGCTGGACCGCGAAGGTGGACAAGAGCGGCAATGTCGTCGTGAGCGGCAAGGCTTATCGTGAGGACTCGCGGTACAAGGCGCTGCTTTCGCCCGCGACGGTCAGCGGCAGCAGGGCGGAAGTCGCGCCGACGATCGGTCCGAACGACACCGGCTTCGCGGCGCCGGAAAACTGGTGGTCGGTCAGCGAGACGATCCCGAACAGCCAGAGCGTGACAGCCGTGACCGTCAAGTGCGGCGATGAGACGCTCGCGAGCCTTTCGGTGCCCCGCAAGAAATAAACGCCCGGTTGCGCCGCGAGGTTATTGAGAACGGCCGGGAAAGAGCGCACCTTTGGCCCATGAAACGCGACGGCGTGACGGAGTCGCCGGCGGGCAGGTGGACCCGGCCCGAGGATTATCTCGGCTCCATGGCGCGCAAGCGGACCTATCGACGCAGGCAGCCCCGGCGCGCCCGAACCGAGCCCGAGACTCCGCGGCTGCTGCTCTCGACGGTGCCTTTCCTCGCGCTGTTCGCCCTGCTCGGCGTGCTCGCCGTCGGCATC
This sequence comes from Sphingomicrobium sp., assembly GCA_036273235.1. Classification (GTDB taxonomy): domain Bacteria; phylum Pseudomonadota; class Alphaproteobacteria; order Sphingomonadales; family Sphingomonadaceae; genus Sphingomicrobium. The sequence goes on from DASUIB010000115.1 coordinate 2,236, forward strand.
ATGATCGCCGCATTTCCCGGCTTCCAACCTCAGGTGAAGACGCCCCAGCTCGCACCGCATGAGCAAGGCGTTGCGGCCAGGGGGTGGTTTCAAGAGGCGCAGAGGCAATTCCATCACTAGCGCGCACCGACGTTCATTGCGCCGCAACCTTTCCCGGGAGAGGGTGAGTTGATGCCGGCGAGCCTCTCGATTTCCCTCCTGATGTTGGCTCAGGCCGCCGCGCCGCCGCAGCCGGACCGGACCAATTCCAGCCAGGCCGCGCCGCCCGCTAAGCCAACGACCTCTTGCCCCGCGCCGAGCACCGACGGCCGGGAGATCGTCGTCTGCACCGAGCGGCCGCAGGGCTATCGTCTCAACCCCGACATTATGGAGGCCAAGCGCGAGATGCGCAGCGGCGGTCGGCCGGTCCGTCCTGGCGTGACGGTCAGGCCCGACTG
>DASUIB010000116.1:0-4864 GCA_036273235.1 Sphingomicrobium sp.
TCGCCGAGGGCGACAAGCGAATCGTGCTGGTCGACGGCGAGGTCGCGGGCGCGATCAACCGCGTGCCCGGAGAAGGGGAAATCCGATCGAATCTCGCGGTCGGCGGGAAAGCGGCGAAGGCCGGGCTCACCGCGCGCGAAGGGGAAATCTGCGCGGCGCTCGGTCCGGAGCTGAAGAAGCGCGGACTGCTGTTCGTCGGGATCGACGTGATCGGCGGCCAGTGGCTGACCGAGATCAACGTCACTTCACCCACCGGCATCGTAGCGATAGATCGGTTCAACGGTACGGACACACCGGCCCTGATCTGGCAAGCCATCGAGCGGCGCCTTGGTCAGCGGGCAAGATAGCTCCGCTTCGGCTGATAGTTTCCTTGCAACGGCAGCCAAATCATTCATCCGAAACGGTTATTTAGGACTCAGTTTACCTCGCGCCACTACCGATTTGCGTGTCGCGGCCCGTCGGCCACCCCACTAGTCGGCGGCCGTGACATCCGATCTTCTGGGATGTTCGTGCTCGCATGTCCCCCGGACATGTTGCGCGCCAACATTGCTCAGGCGCGGGGGTGGGCGTGGCGGTAAACGTCGAGAAGGCGCGCCGCGTCCACCGCCGTATAGATTTGCGTCGATGACAGGCTGGCATGCCCGAGCAGCTCCTGAAGCGCCCTCAAATCCGCACCGCGCGCAAGCAAATGAGTCGCGAAGCTGTGGCGAAGCGCATGCGGAGTCAGCGTATCGGGTAGGCCCAACCGGCGCCGCGCGGCCGCGACGACACGCCGGACGAGATCCGGATTGAGCCGTCCGCCGCGCGCTCCGACGAACAGCGGCCAATCGCCTTTCAGCGGATAAGGGCAGCGCCGCACATAATCCTCGATCGCCTCGCGTGCGGCGGGAACGATCGGGACGACTCTGGTCTTCGATCTTTTGCCGGTGACTCGCAGTGTCTGTCCGATGGGCAAGACCGCAGCGGTGAGCGACAGCGCCTCGGCGACGCGCAGGCCCGCGCCGTAGAGCAGCAGCAGAATGGCGAGATCGCGCGCTCCGATCCACCGCGCACTCGCTGCCTCGGCGGCATTTTCGGCCAGCTCCATCGCCTCATCGGGCGCCGCCGGCCTCGGCAGCGTTCGCGGGCGCTTCGGCGCGCGCGTGCGCGGGAGCTGCGCGTGGCGCCCCTGCTGCTCGGCCGCATAGCCGAGGAAAGCGCGGACGCCGGAAAGCTCGCGGGCCGCGGATGAAGCGCCCAGCCCCTGCCCTCGCCGGTCGGCAAGGAACGCCCGGAGGTCCGTGGCACTGACATCGAGCAGGCCCGCCGGCGCAATCTCCTCCCCGCGGTAGCGGCCGAGGAAAGTGATCCATCGGTGCGCGGTCGCGACATAGGCGCGAACCGTATGCGGCGAACGCCGGCGGTCGTGCTGGAGATAAGAAGCCCATTGCGCCGCAAGCGCCTGGGCGGGGTGAACTACAGCGGCGGGTGAGTCAGCCACTTGCGGATCATAGCGGCAAGCGCGCGCCCGAGGAACATCAGCAATTCGGACCCGTGGCGCGCATCGAGGCTGAGCTCGGCGCGCTGGCCCAGCGCAAGCAGTCCCGACGGCAATGGCGGCTCACATTCGATGCGGATCAGGGCCTCGGCGCGGATCAGGTCGCAGGCAGGCCCGAACAAAGGATGCCCGCGCCCAACCTTGCGCATCTCCACGCCATCGATTTTATCGATCGCCCGGCGGAGGATCGACGGATCGACCAGCTGAACTCCGCTGCCGTCGGCGCGGAAACCTTTGTCGCCGACGATCAACGAGAGCGCCACAGCGTCGATTCCGAGGATCAGCGGCCATTCCTGAGTAACGACGTGCAGCAGGCCTTCCACACCGTCGGATTCGATCGCGGCGAGAACCGCGTCATGGATCGAAGCGACCGCTCCCGAATGGCCGCGGGCGAAGGCGATCAAATCTTCATTGGCTTCCTGCGCCTCACCGAGCCGATCGCGCAGGTGCGCAACCGCTCGCTCTTCGAAGGGGATCACCGTCGCCATTGCGAGGGAGAATACCCCCGCAGCGGTTAATTTCCTACCACGGAAGCCGGCTGAGCTTCTTCAGCCAAAACAAAGGCGGCGGCGCCTTTCGGCACCGCCGCCCGATAATCAGAACTAAAAGCGCGTCTTAGTTCAGGTGACCCGAAACGTTGTTGAACGTCGAGTTCAGCTTGTTGCCGATGCCCTGCATCGCGCCAATCGCCGCAACGGCGATCAGAGCGGCGATGAGGCCATATTCAATGGCAGTCGCGCCCTTGTTATTCTTGATGAGCTTCAGAAACTTGCTCATGGTCTTCGCTCCTTGGTTCCAAGTGCAGAGGCATTGCCCCAGCCTGCGAGGTCCATTCCGCAGGATGCAGTGAACTTACCGCCCCACTAGTTGAGAAATGCTTACGCGGGAGCGTTTCCAAATTCTTAAGCCAGGGGTTGATTCGCGTGGATAAACAGCGCGCTGACCCGCCTGAAAATGGCGCCACAAGAGCGCCATGAACGCGATGGGCGCGACCGGATTGAGGTTCACCGAAGCGCCGAACAGGGCGATTTGCCCGATCATCAGCAGCGGCAGGCACCATAAAGCGAGCAGTAGGCCCGGGCGGCGGCTCTCGCCGGCGAGCCAGAAGAAGGCGGGTACGAGGATCAGTCCGTCGTAGAAGAACAGATAAGGGCTCATGAGCATCGACGCGGCGGCGAGCGCCGCAACCTTCATCGCCGCTTCGGCGGGCGAACGCCAGATGCGCCAAACCGCAACGGCGGCGGTGAGCGCGACGATGGCGTGAATGGCGATGGCGAGGACGGGCGCGACCCCCAGCTGGCGCGCGGCGGCATAGACGCTCGCAAGCTTGGACCAGCCGGCAAGCCCCTGGTCCATGATCCTGGCGAGGAGCGGCGCTTCGTGCAGCCATGCGGCTGTCGCGCCGGTCCCGAACAGGACGAGCCCGAGAAGCATGAGTCCTGCAGAGGAAAGCGCGGCGCCGGCAATGACCCGCCAGTGGCGGCCGGCGATCAGCGCGACCGGCAGCAATATGCCCAGTTGTGGCTTGATCACCAGGCAGCCCACAAGGAGCCCGGCCGCGAAGGGCGAGCTCCCCAGCAGCGACAGCCCGCCCATGAACAGGCCGGCCGTGAGGAATCCGTTCTGGCCGATCGCCGCGTTCGCGAAGACGGCGGGGAAGGCCACCGCAAGCCAGCCGGAGCCCGGCATCAGACGCCGCGCGGCGATCAGGTAAAAAGCGAAGGTGCACAGCGACCAAGCGGCCATCGCAAGTGGAAAGGACATCAGCCCGAAGGGCAGGACCAACAGCAAATAGGCCGGCGGATAGGGAAAGGGCAGCTCGGCGAAGCGGCTTCCGAAGGTCGCGGCGGCGGACTGCACCGCGTGCAATGCGCCATTATCGTAGGCCGCCGAGGGATTGCCCGCGAGCGCGAGCCGAGCCGCGCCCCAGAAGCCCAGGAAATCGCGGTCGGTCGGATGGCGCCAGTTCCACACGAACTCGGCAAGCGCCGCCGCCAGCACCACGAGCGCGAAGGCGTTGCCGACGAACCTGTAGGCGGCATAGGGGTCCGAATTGCCCGATTCCGGCAATACCCCCTGATGCGCGTTCATGGTCTTCTCTGCCATCGGACGCGATGCGCCCCCCCGCGCCGATCTTAGTGCGGGGAGGTCTAAGGAAGGCTTACTTTCGGGAAGCCGGCCTCCTCAGCCGATCTTCTGGCCGGTCGATTCCCAGTCCTTGAGGAAGCTCGCGATCCCCGCATCGGTCAGCGGGTGCTTGAACAATTGCCAAATGATCTTGGGCGGCGCGGTCATCACGTCGGCGCCGATCTTCGCCGCCTCGACCACATGGATCGGGTGGCGCACCGACGCGACCAGGATCTGCGTCGGATAATCGTAATTGTCGTAGATCAGTCGAATGTCGGCGATCAGCTGCATTCCGTCGAACCCGACATCGTCGTGCCGCCCGACGAAGGGCGAGACGAAGCTCGCGCCGGCCTTGGCCGCGAGCAGCGCCTGCGCCGCGGAAAAGCACAAGGTTACGTTGACCATCGTCCCGTCGGACGTAAGCGCCTTGCACGCCTTGAGCCCGGCCGGGGTGAGCGGCACCTTGATCGCGATATTGTCCGCGATCTTCCGCAGGATCTCGGCCTCCCGCATCATCCCGTCAAAATCGAGCGCGACGACCTCCGCGGAGATGGGGCCGCTGGTGACCGAGGCGATCTCGCCCACCACCTCGAGGAAGTCGCGGCCGGACTTGTGGATCAGCGAGGGGTTGGTGGTGACGCCGTCGAGCAGGCCGGTGTCGGCAAGCTCGCGGATTTCGGCGATCTCGGCGGTATCGGCGAAGAATTTCATGGCTGGTTGGCTTAAGCGGTCAAGTCTAGGTCGGCAATGATGAGCGAGCACGTCCGCGTCGAGAGGGATGGACCCGTCCTGGCGATCACGCTCGCGAGGCCCGAGCGGCGCAACGCGATCACCGTAGCCATGTATTCCGCCCTCGCGGAAGCAATCGAAGCGGCGGGTGAGGCGCGGATCATCACAATCAGCGGAGAAGGCCAGGACTTTGCCGCCGGCAACGATCTGGGCGACTTCCTCGATGCGCGGCCCGGCGGCGGCGAGGAGATCGCGGTCTGGCGATTTCTCCGAGCGCTGGTCGGATGCGAAACGCCGCTGATTGCGGCCGTTCACGGCAATTGCGTCGGGATCGGCACGACCATGCTGCTTCACTGCGACCTGGTCATAGCGGAGGAAGGAACGCGCTTTTCGCTGCCGTTCGTCGACCTTGGACTGGTGCCGGAGGCAGCGAGCACGCTGCTTCTTCCGCGGCTCGCCGGCCGCCGTGGC
>DASUIB010000117.1:0-5063 GCA_036273235.1 Sphingomicrobium sp.
CGAGCGCAACGGCGTCCGCTTCCACCTCAGCTCAGTGGTGACCGGCTTCGACGGCGAGGCGGTGAGGCTCGCCGACGGAAAGACCGTGGAAGGCGACTTCGTGCTCGTTGGAATCGGCGTTCGCCCGCGCACGGCTATTGCGGAAAGCGCGGGAGCGGCGGTGGAGAACGGCGTCGTGGTGGACGCTTTTTTGCAGACCACGGTGTCTGGCATTTATGCCGCGGGAGACATCGCCGCCTATCCGGAACCGATTTCCGGCGAGCGCGCCCGGATCGAGCATTGGGTCGTCGCCGAGCGGCAGGGCCAGGTTGCCGCGGCCAACATGCTCGGGGGTCGCAAGCCCTTCGACTCCGCCCCCTTCTTCTGGACCGAGCAATATGGGACTGCGATCCGCTATGTCGGGCGCGGGAGCGGGTGGGACGCGGTCATCGTCGAGGGCGATGTCGAGAGCGGCTCATTGGCCGCGCGCTATTTCACCCAAGGGGGCCATTGCGCGACCGCCACCATCGGCCGCGACCGCGAGAACCTCGAAGACGAGCTGAGCCTCGAGGCGCGCGCGGCCTAACCCTCGAGCGCCGCCATCAGGCTGGCGTTTCCGCCCGCCGCGGTCGTGTCGATGCACGTCACACGTTCGGTCGCGAAGCGGGCGACATAATGCGGGCCGCCGGCCTTGGGCCCGGTACCGCTCAAGCCCTCGCCGCCGAACGGCTGGCTTTCGACCACAGCACCGATCTGGTTGCGGTTGACGTAGAAATTGCCGACCCGGGCATGCTCCTCGACATAGTCGCGCACCGTGTCGATTCGGCTCTGCAGCCCGATCGTCAGCCCGTAGCCGGTCGCGTTGATGTCATCGACGACTTGCCCGAGCCCTTCGGCGGGGAAGCGGACGACGTGCAGGATCGGGCCGAAATTCTCACGATTCAATTGGCTTAGCGACTTGATCTCATAGAAAGCCGGAGGAACGAAGCAGCCGTGGGCGGCCTGCTTCGGCGGCTTCAGCACGCAGATCCGTCTCGCATTCTTGTCGAGCCACTGGATGTGCTCGTCGAGCTGTTCCTTGGCCCCTTGGTCGATCACCGGTCCGACGTCGGTCGCAAGGTCGCGGGGGTCGCCGACGTTCAAAGCCTCCATCGCGCCCTTGATCATCTCGATCATCCCCTCGGCGACATCCTCCTGCAGGAAGAGCACGCGAAGCGCCGAGCAGCGCTGGCCGCTGCTTTGGAATGCCGAGGAGATGACGTCGCGGGTTACCTGCTCGGGAAGCGCCGATGAATCGACGATCATCGCGTTCTGCCCGCCGGTCTCGGCGATGAACGGGATGATCGGGCCGTCGCGCTCGGCGAGCGTGCGGTTGATCTGACGCGCGGTTTCGGTCGAGCCGGTGAACACGACCCCGGCGATTAGCGGATGCGTGGTCAGCGTGCCGCCGACGACCCTGCCCGAGCCGGGTGCCAGCTGCACGATCTCCTTCGGAATGCCGGCCTCATGCATCAGCTCGACCGCCAGCGCGCCGATCAACGGCGTCTGGCCGGCGGGCTTGGTGACAACGGCATTGCCCGCGGCGAGCGGCGCCGAGGTGAGTCCGGTGAAAATCGCGAGCGGGAAATTCCACGGCGAGATGCTCGCGAACACGCCGCGGCCGTGGAGCCGTAACTCGTTCTGCTCCCCGGTCGGGCCCGGGAGCGGCAGCGGTTTGCTGAACTGGCGCCGCGCCTCCGACGCGTAGAAGCGAAGAAAATCGACCGCCTCGCGCACCTCGAGTACGGCGTCGATCAATGTCTTCCCCGCTTCGCGAATGCAGAGCGAATAGAGTTGCTCGCGATACTCTTCGTAGAGGTCGGCGGCGCGGTCGAGCAGCCGCGCTCGGGCCTCACCACCGAGCGCGTCCCAATCCTGCTGGGCGTGATGAGCGGCGCGGACCATCCGGTCGACCTCGGCGGCGGTCGCCTCGAAGGTGGTGCCGACGGTGATCCGATGGTCCTGGGGCGAGAGGATCGCCCTGCCCTCACCTTTTCCTAGCGTCGGCTTTGCGGCCCACTTGCGGCTTTCGAGCGCCTTCAGCCGCTCCAGCAGCGGTTCGCGCACCAGCGGATCGGAGAGATCGCAGCCGGCGCTATTGTGGCGCCCAGGGCCGAACACGTCACGCGGAAGGATGATCTTGGGGTTGCGCTTGGGCTCCAGCGCGGCAAGCTCGGCCACGGGATCGCGGACCAATTCGTCGATCGAGACCTGCTCGTCGGCGATCCGGTTGACGAAGGAGGAGTTGGCGCCGTTCTCGAGCAGTCGCCGGACGAGATAGGCGAGCAGCTCCTTGTGGCTTCCGACCGGGGCGTAGATGCGCACCGGAGTCGGCGTGTCACCGACATGCCGCTCGAGCGCGGCGAGTTCGTCGTAAAGTTCCTCGCCCATCCCGTGGAGGCGCTGGAACTCGAACTGGCGGTTGCCGGCGAGTGTCTTCACCTGACCGATGGTGTTTGCATTGTGGGTGGCAAAGGCGGGATAGATGACGTCCTCGGCCGCGAGCAGCTTCCTGGCGCAGGCGAGGTAGGAAACGTCGGTCGCGACCTTGCGCGTGAACACCGGGTAATCGGGAAGGCCCGCAACCTGCGCGGCCTTGATCTCGGTATCCCAGTAAGCTCCCTTGACGAGACGCACCATCAGCTTGCGCCCATGCGCGCGAGCCGCCTCGATCACCCAGTCGCACAAGGGCGCGGCGCGCTTCTGATAGGCCTGAATCGCGATTCCGAACCCATCCCAGGAGCTGTCTCCCTTTGGGGCGAACAATTCGTCATCGGCGAGCAAGGCCTCGAACACGTCGAGCTGGAGCTCGAGCCGGTCGGCCTCCTCGGCGTCGATGGTGAAATGAACATCGGCTCGAGCGGCCTTCAGCGCCAGCTCGCGAGCGACGGGAATCACATCCGCGAGCGCTTGCTCGGCATGCGTATATTCGAAGCGAGGGTGGAGTGCCGTAAGCTTGACCGAAATGCCAGGCGAGCGCCGGAGGCCGCCTTTCGCCTCCTGAGCGATTCGGTCGAGCGCGCTCCGGTAAGCGTCGGCGTAGCGCTCCGCGTCCGGGTAGGTCTTGGCCGCCTCGCCGAGCATGTCGAAGCTGTGGCTGAGCCCCCGCGCCCGCTCGGGCTTCGCTCGCTGAAGCGCCTCGTCGATGGTGCGGCCGAAGACGAAGTTGCGGCCGAGGATCTTCATCGCCTCGCGGACCGCGGCGCGGACGACGGGCTCGCCCAGCCGGCCGACCGCTCGGCCCAAGGCCGCTTTCCAATTGTCCGACCGGTCCTGCGCGCCTTCGAGAACCTTGCCGGTCAGGAGCAGCGAAAAGGTCGCGGCGTTGACGAAGGCGGAGCCCGAACGCCCGAGCTTCTCCGACCAATCCGGGCCCGCGAGCTTGTCCGCGATCAGCTCGTCGGCGGTGTGAGCATCGGGGATTCGCAGCAGCGCCTCGGCGAGGCACATCATCGCGATGCCCTCGTCCGAGCCGAGATCGTAGGCATGAAGGAAGGCGTCGACTCCCGAAGGCTTGCGCCCGCGAACGCCCTTCACCAGCGCTCGAGCGGTCGCGGTCGCTTCGTCACGCTCGCCTGGGCTCAGCCGCGCCTGATTGATGCGCTCGTTCGCGACCTGCTCTTCGTCGGGCCGGTACGCGCGTCGAAGCTCGGTTCGGTCGATCGGTCCTAAGACCCCGGCCTTCGCCGGGGCGGCCGCCGCCGCTCCCGCGGCTAGGCCAGCTGCCCGTGGCAATGCTTGTACTTCTTGCCCGATCCGCACGGGCACGGCGCGTTGCGGCTGACCGGCGCTTCGACGACTCCGCCCTGCGCCTCGCGCTGCGGCAGCGGCTGTTGCGGGATGATCCCGAACGGCACGTTCGACAGGACCGCGCCGGTCGACGCGTCGATGTCGGCCGTATCGTCGTCGCCGGAGAAGGGATCGAGGTGCTGGGTGATGAAGTCGGGCAGCACCGGCGGCGGCGCGGGCTCGAGCTGGACCTGCGCGCGCATCAGGATCCGCGTCACCTCCTCGCGGATCGAGACCAGCAACCGCTCGAACAGCAGGAAGGCCTCCTGCTTATATTCGTCGATCGGCTTCTTCTGGGCATAGCTCCTCAAGTGAATCACCTGGCGAAGCGCGTCGAGCGTCGCGAGATGGTCCTTCCAATGCTGGTCGAGCGTCTGGATCAGGATCTGCTTTTCGAGCTCGCCCCAGCGCTCCGGCTCGAGGCCCTCGAGCTTGGCTGCCATGCTATCGTCGGCGAGCTTTTGCAGCCGCTCCGTGATCATCAGCGGATCGACTGCTTCCTCCTGAAGCCATTCATCGACCGGCGCCTGGAGTCCGAACACCGCGTCGATGCTCTCCTTGAGGCTGTCGATGTTCCACTGCTCAGGGTAGGTGCCGGCGGGACAGTTCACCATGACGATCGCCGCCGCCGTCTCGGCGCGCATGTCGGTGATCACGTCTGCGACGCTCTCCGCATCCATGATGTCGGCGCGCTGCTCGTAAATGACCTTGCGCTGGTCGTTCATGACGTCGTCGAATTCGACGACCTGCTTGCGGATGTCGTAGTTGCGCGCTTCGACCTTCTTCTGCGCAGTCTCGATCGCCTTGCTGATCCACGGGCTGACGATCGCCTCGCCGTCCTCGAGATTCTTGTTCATCAGCCGCGAGAACATGGTTTGGGGGCCGAAGATGCGCAGCAGGTCGTCGTCGAGGCTGAGGTAGAATTTGGACAGGCCCGGATCGCCCTGCCGGCCCGAGCGGCCGCGCAGCTGGTTGTCGATGCGCCGGCTCTCGTGGCGCTCGGTGCCGAGAACATAGAGACCGCCGGCGTCGAGCACCTTCTGCTTCTCCTCGGCAACCTCGCGGCGGATGCGCTCGATCGCGGCGTTCTTCTCGGGGCCGTCCGCCATGTCGCCGAGCTCGTCGTTGATCCGGAACTCGACGTTGCCGCCGAGCTGGATGTCGGTGCCTCGTCCGGCCATGTTGGTCGCGATCGTCACCATTCCGAGGCGCCCCGCCTGCGCGACGATATGGGCCTCCTGCTCATGGAACCGGGC
>DASUIB010000118.1:0-3323 GCA_036273235.1 Sphingomicrobium sp.
ACCGACTTGCCGTTCGATTCCATCTCGAGCTGCTGGAGATAGAAGGGCAGCAGCCGAAGCCGGTCGTCGTAGGCAAACGCGGCGCGTGTCTGGCACGCGAAATTCTCGACATAGAGCCGGTCGGCAAAGGCGGCGATCAGCGGCACATTGGCGCGCGATTCGGCGAAGCGGAAGTGCCGGTCCATCTCCGCCGCGCCTTCGAGCAGCGCCTCGAACGCGTCCCAGCCGAGCGCTAGCGCGGCGCTCAAGCCGACCGAGCTCCATAGCGAGTAACGGCCGCCGACGCCCTCACCGAACTGCAAGGTGCGGCTTTCGTCGATCCCCTGCTCGATCGCGGCTTCGGGTTTCGCGGTCACCGCGATCACGCGAGCGTCGGGATCGGCGATCCCCGCGTCGCCAAGCCATGCCCGAGCTGCGTCCAGGTTGGCCAGGCTCTCCAGCGTCGAGAAGGTCTTCGAGGCCACGACCACCAGAGTGGTGGCGGGGTCGAGCGGCTTCACTGCATCGTCGAACGCCGCGCCGTCGATGTTCGACAGGAACCGCACCGTGACATTCGACGCGCGCCGCCCGAGCGCATCGACCAGCAGCGCCGGACCAAGCGCCGACCCGCCGATGCCGATATGGAGGATTCCGGTGAGCGCCCCGAATGCGCCGCCCTCGATCGCGTCGACCAGCGCTCGCATCCGCTGGCGGCGGGCGGTCGCGAGGTCGACCTCGTCGGGCGCGCCGCTGCCGCGCTCCGCGACATGGGTCGCCGCGCGTCCCTCGCTCGGGTTGACGATCCCGCCGCTGAACAGCGCCTCGCGCGCGGCTGCGAAGCCCATCTCCTCGGCTCGACCGAGGAATTGCTCCATCAGCGCCGCATCGAGATGCGTCTTCGACCAGTCGAAATAGATGCCGGCGATATCGAAGGTGAAGCGGCTGAGGCGGTCAGGCTCGGCTTCGAAGAGCTCCTTCAGCACCTTCGGGGGCGGTCGTTCGGCCATGCGCGGGCACATAATGGCATGGCGAGCAAATGCCACCCGCCTTGACGCGCGGCCGAAGCGCGCCAAACAGCGAACCGAATGCGTTCCCGATCGTCCCGCCGCGCCCCGGCCAAGCCCAAGACCGATGAAAGCCCCTCGAGCGGCGCGCGCTTCTTCCTGATTCTTCTGATCCTCGCCTGGGCGCTGAGGAGCTTCATCGTCCAGCCGTTCGACATTCCGTCGGGCTCGATGCTTCCGACGCTCTACATCGGCGACTATCTCGTGGTCGCCAAATGGCCCTACGGCTATTCGCGATACAGCTTTGCGTTCGGGTTTCCCGCATTCAGGGGTCGTGTTCTCGCCCATCTGCCGAGGCGCGGCGATGTCGTCGTCTTCCGCCATCCGACTGAAAATGCCGACCTCATCAAGCGCGTGATCGGCCTTCCCGGCGACACGGTGGCGATGTCGGACGGGATGCTGATCCTCAACGGCAAGCCGGTGACGCGCAAGAAGCTGCCGCCGTTCGACCTGCCGGTCAGTGCGAACAGCCCCTGCCGGGTCGTCCCGCCGGCGCTGCCGACCACGATCGTCCGTTCCAGCCGCCCATTTTGCGTCATGCCCGCTTTTCTCGAGACGCTGCCGGGCGGTCCTTCTTACACCGTCTTCGATCAGGTCGATCACGGGCCCGCCGACGATTTCGGTCCGGTGCGCGTCCCGCCCGGACATCTGTTCCTGATGGGCGACAACCGCGACGATAGCCTCGACAGCCGCTTCCCCACCAGCGTGGGCGGGGTGGGCATGGTTCCGGTCGATCATCTGATCGGCCGCGCGCTCGTGACCTTCTGGTCGACCGACGGCAGCGCATCCTATGCGAAGCCCTGGACCTGGTTCACCGCGCTCAGGGCGAACCGCATCGGCAACGGCTATACAGGGGAAGCGGAGTGAAGGACCTCGAGAGCTTCGTCCGCGAGAAGCTTGGCCATGAGCCGAAGGACGTCGGCTTGTTCGAGGCCGCGCTCACCCACAAGAGCGTCGGCAAGGGCGAGGATTATGAGCGCCTGGAATTCCTCGGCGACCGCGTGCTCGGCCATGTGATCGCCCGCGCGCTGTACGACCGCCACCCGGATGAGCCCGAAGGCTATCTCTCGCGCCGCTACAACGTGCTGGTCGCGCGCGAGACCTGCGCCGAGGTCGGGCGCGAGATCGGTGTGCCTTTGCTTGTGCGGCTCGGGAAGCAGGCGCGCGAGGACCGCGCGACCGAGAGCGACAATGTCATCGGCGACGTGGTCGAAGCGCTGATCGGCGCTCTCCTCATCGATGGCGGGCTGGAAGCGGCCGAGCGGTTCATCAACCGCGTCTGGGGTCCGCATCTCGCCGGACAGCGCAAGGCGCCGCAGCATCCCAAATCGGCGCTCCAGGAGCTTGCCGCGTCGCGCGAATGCAAGATGCCGGCGTACGAGGTCGTCGGCCGCACCGGCGCCCACCATACGCCGAAGTTCACCATCCGGGTGTCGGTGCCGGGACTCGGCGAGGCCACGGCCGAGGGAATGAGCAAGCAGGAGGCGGAAACCGAAGCGGCGGCGGCGCTGTTGAAGCGGCTGCAATGAGCCAATCCGAAACGCGCGCCGGCTTCGTCGCGGTGATCGGCGCGCCCAATGCCGGAAAATCAACCCTGGTGAATGCGCTGGTCGGACAGAAGGTCGCGATCGTCAGCGGCAAGCCGCAGACCACGCGCGCGCGGCTGATGGGGATCGCGATAGACGGGAGCTCGCAAATCCTGCTCGTCGACACGCCCGGCATCTTCGAGCCTCGCCGCCGCCTCGACCGCGCCATGGTCGCCGCCGCCTGGACGGGCACGCAGGACGCCGACCTCATCCTGCTCGTGATCGACGCCGCTGCAGGTGTGAAGGATGACGCCGAGCGAATCATCTCATCGCTGAGCGACAGAAAGCACCCCCTGTTTCTGGTGCTCAACAAGGTCGACGTGGTGAACAAGGGCGCGCTGCTCGGCCTCGCGACCGACCTGACTTCACGCCTCAACCCCGACAAGGTGTTCATGGTCAGCGCCGCGGACGGCGACGGCGTCGCCGACCTGAAGGCCGCGCTTGCGGCAAGCTTGCCGGGGGGGCCGTGGCTCTATCCCGAGGACGAGGTCTCCGACGCCACCGACCGGATGATGGCGGCCGAGCTGACCCGCGAGCAGATCGTCAACCAGCTCCATCAGGAGCTGCCTTATGCGACGGCGGTCGAGACCGAGAGCTGGGAAGACCGGCCGGACGGCTCGACGGTGATCAACCAACAGATCATCGTCGAACGCGACAGCCAGAAAGCGATCGTGATCGGCAAGGCAGGCCGGCG
>DASUIB010000119.1:0-3858 GCA_036273235.1 Sphingomicrobium sp.
ATCTTCAATCAGCAAAACGCGCATGCCAGTTCCCCATAGTCGCCGTTCCGGGCGTCAGGTCGGGCCGCACCTGCGGCACACACAACGAACGCCTTTGAACAACTGATTCGGATCCTGACGAGACATGGTTAACAAAATCTGTTTCTGTTCCGCAAGGTCTGTCGGTGCAATTTTTGTCGAATCGCCCTAAGATATTGCGTCAAAGCAGCTTTTCGTACCCGTATCCGTTCAAGCTCCACATGAAGAGTCGAACCTAACCGACTCTTGCGACTCGCGGTTCTCTGAGAACAGCAAGGCGCCCAGTATCAAAGACAGTGACGCAATGATTAACGATGCGGGTAAACACGAAGTTAAGCGGACGGCGGAAATGAGCCGAAACTTAAGGTTTCTGCAATGAAGGCCCTCGCGGAGCAGATCGGCGATATCGACGGGGTCAATATCTATGGCCGCGTCGTCGGCGTGCGCGGCCTGATGGTCGAGGTCGCAGGCCCCATCCATGCGATGTCGGTCGGGGCGCGCATCGTGATCGAGACCGGCGCGGCGCGTCCGATCCCCTGTGAGGTGATCGGCTTCTCCGGCAGCAATGCGGTGGTGATGCCGTTCGCCGGCCTCGAAGGCGTGCGGCGCGGCTGCCGCGCGATGATCGCCAATGCATCGAACCAGGTCCGTCCGTCGCAGGCGTGGCTTGGACGCGTGCTGAACGCGATGGGGGAACCGATCGACGGCAAGGGGCCGCTGGAGCAGGGTGTCTCTCCGATGCCGTTCCGCAATACGCCGCCGCCGGCGCATGCGCGCAGGCGCGTCGGCAATCCGCTCGATCTCGGCGTGCGCGCGCTCAACACGTTCCTCACCTGCTGCCGCGGCCAGCGGCTCGGAATCTTCTCGGGCTCCGGCGTCGGCAAGTCGGTGCTGCTGTCGATGCTGGCGCGCAATGTCGATGCGGCGATCTCGGTGATCGGGCTCGTCGGCGAGCGCGGCCGCGAGGTGCAGGAATTTCTGCAGGACGAGCTTGGTGAAGAAGGCCTCGCGCGCTCGGTCGTGGTGGTCGCAACCTCCGACGAGCCGGCCCTGATGCGGCGGCAGGCGGCGTATCTGACGCTGGCGATCGCCGAATATTTCCGCGATGAAGGCAAGGATGTCCTGTGCCTGATGGACTCGGTGACGCGCTTTGCGATGGCGCAGCGCGAGATCGGCCTGTCCGCCGGCGAGCCGCCGACCGCCAAGGGCTACACCCCGACCGTGTTCACCGAATTGCCGAAGCTGCTGGAGCGCGCCGGCCCCGGCACCAATGACGGCACCATCACCGGCATATTCACGGTGCTGGTCGACGGCGACGACCACAACGAGCCGATCGCGGATGCCGTGCGCGGCATTCTCGACGGCCATGTGGTGATGGAGCGCGCGATCGCCGAGCGCGGCCGCTATCCCGCGATCAACGTCCTCAAGTCGGTCTCCCGCACCATGCCGAAATCGGCCGACCCGGCCTATCTGCCCGTCATCACCGAGGCCAAGCGGGTGATGGCGACCTATGCCGACATGGAGGAGTTGATCCGGCTCGGCGCCTACCGCCCCGGTTCCAGCGAGGAGGTGGACGCCGCGATCAAGCTGCACGAGCCGCTGGAAGACTTCCTGCGCCAGGCCAAGGACGAGGTCACCCATTTGGGCGAGGGTTATGAGCGACTTGCACGAATCCTCAAGGGTTTGGAAACGGAACGCTAACTTTGTCAGGCCATGATCCCCGGACCGATTAGTGCAGCCGGCGGGGCCCCGAGGGGAGCCGGCCTGGTCCCGTGTCTGCAGGGACTTCTGGGGAGTATCAGTCGATGAAGTCACGCGAAACGCTAATCCGCCTGAAGAAATTTCAGGTCGACGAGAAGCGCCGAAGGGTCGCCCAGATCGAGGGCATGATCGCCGACTTCCAGCGCATGTCGGTCGATCTCGAGCGCGAGATCCTCGCCGAGCAGGAGCGCGCCGGGATCAACGATCCCTCGCATTTTGCCTATCCGACCTATGCCAAGGCCGCGATCCAGCGCCGGGAAAACCTGACACGCTCGGCCGACGAGCTGCGTATCCAGCTCGAGGACGCCAAGAGCCTGCTTGCCGAAGCCTATGAGGAGCTCAAGAAGGTCGAACTGCTCGACGAGCGCGACCAGGCCCGCGAGCGCGCCGAGGAGAGCGCCCGCGAGCAGGCCGACCTCGACAGCATCGGTCTGATGCGCGCCCGCCTCGGCGTCGCCTGAACCTTTCAAGCCGTCTCCGCACGGTCGGAAGCCCGGGCCCGCAAGGGTCCGGGTTTCTTCGTCGTGCCGGTTCGCCCGGTTCACCTCGCGGGGTTCTTGCGACTTTCGACGATTGAGGGGGGCTGGACCGGCCGGCCTCAAAATATGCTACGAACGGTCAGTCATGGACTACTCCCGGCGATGGGGGATCGCGATTTTGGGGAAGGTGAATGCTGACGCCGGCTGAGCTGGTCTGGCTGATCGCCGCGGTTGCGAAGGCTGATGAGGCCGCCTTCGAGCGCCTCTACGCCGCGACGCGCGCGAAACTCTACGGCGTCGTGCTGCGTATCTTGCGCAGACAGGATCTCGCCGAGGAGGTCATTCAGGAGACTTACGTCAAGATCTGGAACAGCGCCGGCCAGTTCAATCCCGGCCTGTCGTCGCCGATCACGTGGATGGCGTCGATCGCCCGGAACCGGGCCATCGATGTCGTGCGCAAGCGAACCGAAAGCTCGATCGAGGAGGAGCCGGCAGCGATGGAAGTCGCGGCCGACAGCCCCGACCCGCTGGCTCGCCGTGAAATGACGGAGGAGTTGAAGCGCCTGCTGGAGTGCGTGGGACGGCTCGAGCCGGACCGCCAGAAGCTGGTGCTGCTCGCCTACTACAACGGCTGGAGTAGGGAGCAGCTGGCGGCGAAGTTCGAGACGCCGGTGAATACGGTGAAGACGTGGCTGCGGCGAAGCATGATGGATATTCGGGAGTGCCTCGGTCTGTGAGGACTGGACGCTGAGGGTAGATGGAACACAGCGAAGACCATATCGCGATCGCGGCGGAATATGCGCTCGGCACGCTCGATGCCGACGAGCGCGCGCAGGTCGAGACCATGATGGCGGTGGACACGGAGTTCACCGCGATGGTGCAGTCCTGGGAATTCCGCCTCGGCGTGCTGAACCAGATGGTCGGCTCGGTCGAGCCGCGCCCGGAGCTCTGGGAGCGCGTGCGCGCCGCGGTCGGGCATTCCTCGCAGCAGGCACCGCTGGTGTTGCCGGAGGCGCCGCCTTCGCAAACCCAGGCCTTTGAACCGATCGCGCCGACACCGACATTCGATCCGGTCGCCCCGACTGGGCCGATCGCGCCTCTCCCCGACAATTCCAGCGTCATCCGCCTGTCCTCGCGGGCGAAGCGCTGGCGCGGCGTCGCCTCGGTCATGACCGCGATCGCGGCGGTGCTGGTCGCCGTCGTCGGCGTGCAGCTGTTCTCGCCGGACATGCTGCCGGCAGGCTTGCGCCCGAAGCCGCGCACCCAGGTGGTCGAGGTCAAGACGCCGGCGCCGCCTGCCGCGCCTTCGGCGCAATATGTCGCGCTGCTGCAGGGATCGGCGGGCGGCCCCGCCTTCATCCTCACCGTCGACGGCGCGACCAAGAAATTCACCGTGCGCAAGGTCGGCGCGCCGCCGGTCGAAAGCGGCAAGAGCTACGAGCTCTGGCTGATCTCCGACAAGCTCGGCGGCCGGCCGCGATCGCTCGGCGTGATCGGCAACAACGACTTCACCGCGCGCACGGTGCTGACCGGCTTCGATTCGGACGTGATCAACGGCGGCGTCTACGCGGTCACGGTCGAGCAGGCCGGCGGCTCGCCG
>DASUIB010000120.1:0-2915 GCA_036273235.1 Sphingomicrobium sp.
GTCGACTGCTGGCTGGTCAATACCGGCTGGACCGGCGGCAAATATGGGGTCGGAAAGCGGATGCCGATCAAGGCCACGCGCGCGCTGCTCAACGCGGCGCTCGACGGCAGCCTCAAGAACGCCAAGTTCCGCAAGGACCCCAACTTCGGCTTCGAGGTGCCGGTGGAGCTGCCCGGCTGCACCGAGCTTCTCGACCCGCGCGGCACCTGGGCCGATCCTGCTGAATATGACGCGATGGCGGCGAAGCTCGTCGACCTGTTCGCCCAGAATTTCGCGCAGTTCGCGGACTCGGTGGACGAAGGCGTGCGCCAGGCTGCGCCGAAGGTGACCAACGGCCAGCCGCGACAACAAGCGCAAGCACAGGCCGCCCAGACCACCTCAGCCTAGGCCCGGTTCTCATCGGGCCCTCCACAGGACCCGATCGATGACCGAATTCCATCCGCGACTTTTCCATTCCGACGCCGAGATCGAGCATATCGGCGAAGGGCTCATCGCGCGCACCCTGCCGCGCCCGGAATGGACTCACGAGGCGCACCTCGCCGCGACCACCTATTTGTTGCTCAAACGTCCTGACATCGATGTCGATAGACAGCTCCCGGGGGTTATTCGCGGTTACAACGAAAGCGTCGGCGGCGTGAACAGCGATACCGAAGGCTACCACGAGACGATCACCCGCCTGTTCCTTGCCGGCGTTCGACTGTTCCTCGAGGAAGCCGATGCGAAGAAGCCGCTGCATGAGCTGGTCAATGAGCTGCTGCTGTCGCCGATGGGCCGCCGCGACTGGCCGCTGCACTTCTATTCGCCGAAGCGGCTGTTCTCCGTCGAAGCCCGTCGGCAGTTCGTCGAGCCCGACGTGCGGGCCTTGCCCTGATCCAGCTCAGTCGTGCGTGGCGTAATCGTCGGCGCCCAGGAAATGCAGCGAGACATAGGGCTCGTCACCGACGACCCAGCTGTCGTGCCCGGGGGCGATATAGAAAATGTCGCCGGGCTTCATTTCGACGACATCGCCGTCGTCCATCGCCGCTGTAGCGCTACCGGAGATCACCATCCCGACATGCTCGACCTGGCAGCTCTTCTCCCCGGATGCGCCGCCGACATGCTCCGACCATCGCCACCCCGGCTCGTAGATCGCCCGCCCGATCGTCAGGCCGTGAAGCCGGATGATCTCGAAACGGCCCTTCTCGAACGTCCGCACTTCGTCCGGCTGATCGAACCGGCGCAGGATGACGCTGAGCTTGTCCATGCCGGCCATTTACGCGGCGCGCTTCGGCTGCGCGAGATATTTGTTACGTTCCACAATGACCGCATCGCCACTCTTCGAGCGAGCGTTGGTCTTTGCTCTTGAAAGCCAATGCCGATCCTTGTGATGAAGAATCCGACACGTCAGACCGTCTGCGGTGGAGGAAACAAGAATGAAATGGTTGGTGTCTGCGGGAGCCGTCCTGCTCGGAACGACCGCACTTTGTTTGCCGGCCGCGGCGGCTCCGGTCGCGAGACATGCCGCGCAGACTTCGGCGGACGCACGGCTGAGGGCGCTTTACGACGCTTATGCCGATTGGGACGCGAGGGAGTCGGGGCAGTTCTGGAATTCAAAGGGAGAGCTGGAATCGACCGGCCAGCTGCCGAGCGTCGACGCTGCGTCGCAACTTCGCCGCGAAGCCCATCTGAAGGACGTGCTCGCGCAGCTCAGCGCCATCTCCCCCAAGCAGCTTTCGACCGACGAGCAGGTCAATGCGGCGGTGCTTCGAACGACGCTCGAAAGCGAGATATCGGACTACGAATTCCGGACCTGGGAGATGCCGTTCAACAGCGACAGCTCCTTTTGGACCTATCTCGACGGGTCGCAGCCGTTCGACGATGTCGCGGGCTACCAGCGCTACATCGGACGGATGAGCGACATCCCGCGGTTTTTCGACGAGCAGATCGCGAACATGCGCGCCGGCCTGGCGCGGGGCTTCAGCGTTCCTCGAGCGACGCTGAACGGGCGCGACAAATCGGTTGCGACCTTCATCGTCGACGACCCGGAGAAAAGCAGCTTCTACAAGCCGTTCGAGAGCTTTCCTTCGAACGTTCAGCCTGCGCAGCAGGAACAGCTGCGGGCGGACGCTCGGGCGGCCATTCAACAATCGGTCATGCCGGCCTACCGCAAGCTCCTCGGGTTCATTCGCGACGACTATATCCCGCACACGCGGACGACGGTCTCGGCGCACGATCTTCCCGACGGCGACGCTTTCTATCGCGCGCAGATTCGCGAATTTACGACCACCGACATGACCCCCGGGCAGATCCACCAGCTCGGGCTTCAGGAAGTCGCGCGGATCGACGCCGAGATGCAGAAGACGATGCGCGACAGCGGCTTCACTGGCACGATGCCCGAGTTCCTCCGCTTCCTGAAAACCGACCCCCAGTTCCAGGCCAAGACGCCCGACGAGCTGCTCGGCGTCTCCTCCTATGTCGCGAAGCGCGTCGACGGAGTCATCGGCCAGCATTTCGGGCTGCTGCCGCGCGCCCGCTTCGGAATCATCCCGGTCCCGCCTGCGCTGGCGCCCTTCTACACCTCGGGCCGCGGCGGCCGCGAGAATTGCATGATGAACACTTACGACCTGCCGGTGCGGCCGCTGTACAATATTCCGGTGCTGACGCTCCACGAGTGCGAGCCTGGCCACAGCTTCCAACTCGGCCTGGAGGCGGAGCAAAAGGCGCTGCCGAGGTTTCGCCGCAATCTTTATTTCTCAGGCATGGGCGAGGGGTGGGGGCTCTACAGCGAATGGCTGGGCAACGAGCTGGGCATCTATCGGACGCCCTATGAGAAGTTCGGCCAGGAGAGCTACGACATGTGGCGCGCCTGCCGTCTCGTGATCGACACGGGCATCCACCAATATGGCTGGTCGCGCCAACAGGCGATCGACTATCTC
>DASUIB010000121.1:0-3350 GCA_036273235.1 Sphingomicrobium sp.
AAGGACAATCACGCCGGGCTGATGAATCCGACCCAAATGGCGGCCTTGCGCGAGAGCATGGGCGTCCGCCAAGGACAAGAATGGGAGCCTCTGGAAACCGTCGGCGATAATGCGCGCCCGGGCGTCGAAGCATTGCTCGAACGCAGCCGGATCGCATGTGAAAAACGCAGCCGCAGTTTCGGCACCATCGCAGTTCCCGCCATCCCTGCCCCGGCAGGCGAAGAACAATCGACGCAAGCCGCCTTTGGCCGAATCCTGCTCGACCTTTCGAAAGCCGGTGGCGAGCTTGCTGACCGGATCGTCACCACCTCGCCCGATGTGACGGTCTCGACCAACCTCGGCGCCTGGGTCAACCAGCGCGGGCTGTTCCGGCGCGGCGAAATACCCGACGTCTTTGCACAGGAAAAGATTGCTTCCGCGCAAAAATGGAACGCAAGCAACAATGGTCAGCACATCGAACTTGGAATCGCCGAATCGAACCTGTTCCTGATGCTCGCCGCCGCCGGCCTCGCGGGCGACCTGTTCGGAACGCGGCTCTTCCCGATCGGCACGCTTTACGACCCGTTCATCGCCCGAGGCCTCGATGCCCTCAACTACGCCTGCTACCAGGACGCGCGCTTCCTGCTGGTCGCGACTCCGAGCGGGATCACGCTCGGGCCCGAAGGCGGCGCGCACCAGTCGATCAACCCGCCGCTGATCGCGCTCGGCCAGCCGGGCCTCAGGCACTACGAGCCCGCCTTTGCGGACGAGCTCGCGGCGATGATCGAGGAGGCCTTTCGGCTGATCGACGACCCCGCCGGCGAGAGCATTTATCTGCGTCTCTCGACCCGCGGCATCAGGCAGGTCGACCGCGTCGACGACAGCTGGCGCGAGGGCGCCCTCAACGGCGGCTACTGGCTGCGCGAGCCGGGTCCGGACGCCGAAGCTGCGATCGTGGCGATGGGCGCGGTCATGCCCGAAGCGCTCGCCGCTTGGGAGGAGCTCAGGGAGGACGTTCCTGGCCTCGGTCTCCTCGCCGTGACCTCGCCCGACCTGCTTCACCGCGGCTGGACGGCGGCGCAGATGGGACGGTGGGACGGCGGCAGCACGCTTTCGCACGTCGAGCGTCTCCTCTCCGCTCTTCCGACCCAGGCGGGCCTGGTCACCATCGCCGATGCGGCGCCGGCATCGCTGTCCTGGCTCGGCGGGGTGCTCGGTCAGCGGGTCGCGCCGCTCGGAGTCGAGAAATTCGGCCAGACCGGAAGCCTTGCCGATCTCTATGCGGCCTATCGGCTCGACGGCGATGCGATCACCGCGGCGATCGCCGAGACTCTGCTCCGTTTCGGATGAAAAATCATTTGTTTACGGCTTGTTGACTATGAGCCGGTTCGGAAAGGGCTCGCTCGTGAAACCACGCGATTATCTCGGGGCACCGCCGCACCTGCGGCAGGCGCATTGCGATGCCGTCCAGGCAGCCTTTCGCGCCGAGCAACAGAAGCCCTCGTTGATCGGGCGAGAGCCTGGGAAGCGCCCGTCAATTCGCCGCGACCCGCCGCCGCTTCCGGCCGCGCTCGTCCCGACCGGCGATTTACTCAAGCTCCGCCTGGCTGAAGAGCTCGAATATGCGCGGCGGCTGCTCGGCCTCATGGGGGACGAGCTGTCGGCCGATTCCGGCGTTCTGATTCGCCACGCGGTGTCGCTCCAGTCGGTCGACATCGTCGGCCAAATCATGGGTCATATCGCCAATGTGATCCGCTCGAGCGACCCCGACGGAGCGGTGGACAGGATCGGCATGGCCGAGCTCAAAGGCCGGCTGCAGCGGCAAAGCATCGGCTGACTTTGCAACCGCGCGGCCGCTCGCCTAGAGCGGGCGCATGCCCGGACGCTATTTCGACGAGTGGCAGGTCGGGGACCGTGTCGCGCACGCGCTCACCCGAACCGTCACCGAGACCGACAATCTCCTGATCACGGCGCTGACGCACAACCCTCAGCCGCTCCACCTCGATTATGAGGCCGCGGCGAAGACCGAGTTCAAGAAGCCGCTCGTCAACAGCTGCTTCACCTTCAGCCTGCTGGTCGGGATCAGCGTCCACGACACTACCTTTGGAACGCTCGTCGCCAATCTCGCCTACGACAAGGTCGTGTTCCCCAAGCCCGTCTTCGCGGGCGACACATTGCATTGCGAAAGCGAGTGCGTCGCGCTGCGCGAAAGCAAGTCGCGGCCGAATGCCGGAATCGTCACCTGGGCGCTGCGCGCGTTCAACCAGCGCGATGAATTAGTGTGCGAATGCACGCGCACCGCGCTGATCCTCAAGAAGCCGAGCTGATGCAGCCGCGAAGCTGGCTGTTCGTCCCGGCCGACGAAGAGAAGAAGGTCGCAAAAGCGCTCGACAGCGATGCCGACGCGGTCATCTTCGATCTCGAGGACAGCGTCGCTCCGGACCGCAAGCAAGCCGCGCGCGATATTCTGAAGGCCCTTCCCAAGCGCTCCAACGGCCCGCAGTGGTGGGTTCGGGTGAACCCGCTCGGATCGGAGTTTCACAAGGACGACCTGCGGCTGATCCGGAGCGCCT
This sequence comes from Sphingomicrobium sp., assembly GCA_036273235.1. GTDB lineage: Bacteria > Pseudomonadota > Alphaproteobacteria > Sphingomonadales > Sphingomonadaceae > Sphingomicrobium. The sequence continues at coordinate 2,553 of DASUIB010000121.1, forward strand.
ACGTTCACGGCATCGTCCTCCCCAAGGCCGAGGGCGGCGCGGACGTGACCCAACTCGCCCATCGCACCGGCAACATCCCGGTCCACGCGATCGTCACGGAAACCGCCGCGAGCCTGTTCGGCCTGGTCTCCTACCGCGATCCGAAGTCGCCGCTGGTTGCGATGAGCTGGGGTGCGGAGGATTTGTCGGCGGCGCTGGGCGCATCATCCAAATATGATTCCGATGGCAAGCTCAGCTTCACCTACAAGCTCGCGCGCTCGCTGTGCCTTGCCGGCGCGGTCGCGGCAGGCGTGCAGCCCGTCGATGGGGTCTTCGCCGATTTTCGGGACCAGAAAGCCCTCAAGGCTGAGACGGAGAGGGCGGCGCGGGAGGGCTTCACCGGCAAGCTCGCCATTCACCCCGCACAGGTGCCGGTGATCAACGCGGCGTTCACGCCATCCGGGGAAGAAGTGCGCCACGCCGAGGAAATCGTTGCCGCGTTCGAGGCGCATCCTAACGCGGGCGTGCTGTCGGTCGGCGGCAAAATGGTCGACCGGCCGCACCTAGTTCAGGCGCGGCGCGTTCTCGAACGCGCAGCCAGGGAGTAAAGTTCGAGTGGCCGAAGCCGTGCATCCCGTTCCATCGGATTTCCACGCGCGCATTGGCCCGACTGAGCTTGCCGAGCTTCACGACCTCGCCGATGCCGATCCGGACCGCTTCTGGCTCGACCAGGCGCGACGCCTGACCTGGAACAGATTTCCGACCAAATCCGGCGACTGGTCGTTCCAGGAGCAGGACTTCCACATCCGCTGGTACGAG
>DASUIB010000122.1:0-11790 GCA_036273235.1 Sphingomicrobium sp.
CAGCGCGCCTCTCTTTTGCACTCGAGGTGCGACTAGTAGCGGCGATAGCCCGGCCGATTGTTGAAGTCGGTCGCCTCGCGCTGAACCCGGTATTCGAGCCGGCGGATGCCGTTCTCGAGCCGTCGCGCCTCACCCGGCTGAATGCCGTTGCGCGACGCGAAAAAGATCCGGCGCTGAAGGTTGGCCGCCTCGGCTTCCAGCGCGCGCCCTTCGCTGAAAGACAGGACCCGGCGACGTTCCAGCTGGCGGATGTCTTGCCGGACCCGCTGCACGCGGTTGTTCATCTCAGCCGCGAATCGATGGCCTTCGAACCCGTTGCCGTAATTGTACGGCTGGTACCGATAGACCGGCGGCGCATATTGCGCCGAGGCCGGTGCGGCGACCGCCAAAGTCGACGCGGCGGCGACGATCGGAATCAGGAACTTACGCATTTTCGCTCTCCTTTATTGAGCAACTGATTGGTGATTTGGCACCCACCAAGTGTGGCAGTGCTGAACGGGCGTTTTAGCTCCGGTTCAACTGCGGCAACGTCCGAGCCAAGAAAAAGGCGCCCGGACGAGCGAGTCCCGGCGCCTTTATCCGGCGGTCGGCGGCGATCAGTCGCGATCGCCGTCATGGTCGTAATCGCCGTCGCGATCGCGGCCGTAATAGCCGTTATAGCCATATCCGTAGCGGCCGCGTTCGTAGCGGTCGTCGCGGTCGCGGCGGCGGTGGTGTCGCCACTCGCGCCGGGCACGCTCGCGGTCGTAATCGCGATAGCCGTAATTGCTGTAGCCGTAGTTGTTGTAGCCGTAGGCTTGGCCATAGGCCTGGCCATAGCCGTACGACTGCCCGCCATAATATTGGGCGGACGCCGGCGAGGCGACAGCGAGAGCCGCGCCCGCGGCGGCAAGAGAGATCAGAAGTTTACGCATCACGGCTCTCCTTCGTTTGAGCGGTTGATGCGTGATGGTGCGCCGATTCGCTTGAGGCACGTCTGAATGCCCCCGTCAGTCGCCGTTCAACTTTGTTGGCGGTCCGTAATGTCCGGTTCAGCCACGGCGCAGCGCCGGCTTTTATGGCTCTCCAGTTATCGCTTCATTTCTGATAGGCTGGCGGCTCTCTGGGGGGAGATTGTCATGCATTGCCGTTTTCTTGTTCTCAGCTTCTCCGCGGCCGCCCTGGCCGCGACGGCGGCGCCCGCTTTTGCCCAACAGAGCGACGGTTACTCGGGGGCTCTGGCGCTCTTTCATGCGGGCAAATTCCGCGAAGCCATCGCGGCGCTCGATGAATATATCCCCGCCCATCCCAACGAGGCTCGCGCCCTCGTCTTGCGTGGGGATTCCCAGGCGAGCCTTCAGAACAACCGCGAGGCGCTGAAGGATTATGATGCGGCGCTGCAGGCCGACCCCCAATATCAATATGGCTATGTCACCCGCTGCGAGACCCGATTGCAGGTCGACGATAATCCCGGCGCTCTTGCCGATTGCGAGATGGCGGTGAAACTCAATCCGTCCGATACGCTTGCTTACGAGGATCGGGGCGACGTCCAGTTTCAGCGGGAAGCTTACGATTTGGCCTTGGCGGACTATGACAAGGCGGTCTCCCTCGGGAGGTCAAGCGCCTATCTGTTCGGCGCGCGCTGCGACAGCGAGCGCCTCACCCGAAAGCTCGATCTCGCCAAAGCCGATTGCGAAAAATCGCTCACGCTCGATCCGAAAAGCCGCCGCGGACTGTGGGCCGCCGGACGCCTCGCTCTTGCAGAGAAGCGCTACGACGACGCCGTTTCGGGCCTGACCGCCTATATTGCGCAAAAGCCGGACGCCTCGGATACCGCTTATTACTTTCGCGGCCTCGCGAACAACCGGCTGAAGAATTACGGCTCCGCGCTCGCCGATCTCAACATCTACGTTCAGCGCGTTCCGGACGACGGCGACGGCTACAAGGAACGGGCCGTCGCGCTTTATGGCAGCGGCGACAAGAAGGCGGCGGCCGAGGACCTATCGACCGCCAAGCTCAGCTACACCAAAGCCGGCGATCAGGCGGAGGCCGCGCGCGTGGCGGCGATGATCGATGCAATGTCCGCCGGCCGCAACCCGACGCCTTAGGGGGCCGCCTATCCCGGGATGAGTTCACCGGTCTGCGTATTAACCACGGTACCTCCGCCGACGGGCCCATAGAGCGTGCCGGAGAAGGGATCGACATACGCTCCGGAGCCGATCGGGGCGAGCATGTGGCCGCTGATCGGATCGACCCTCGGCAAATCGACAGGAGGTGGAGGTGGGAACGCATTGTCGGCGAAGGATGGCGTGCTGGGCTCATCGGCGGCAGTATAGGAACTGCTGGCGAACGCAGCCCGCTCCTGGGCCGTGCATCCCGCGCAGCCGAGAAGGACGACCGCCAATCCGCCTGTCAAGATGCAGTTTCCGATCATCGCGATCTACCTCAGCAGTTTGCGATACTTCTTTCAGTGTCCCGGCCGTCCGCTGACGGTTCAAACTGATGCTGGACAATTGGACTCAATTCTTGATCTTCCAGCCGCTCTTCAGAAGCGCGTAGCAGATCGCCCATAATGCGATGTTGAGGGCGAGCAGCCCGACAGCCCCGATCCACAAGGGAGAATCGCTAATCCCGAGGAACCCCGCGCGGAAGCCGGAGATCACATAGAAGAATGGGTTGGCATGGCTGATCGCACGGAAGGTCGGGGCGAGCTGCCGCACCGAGTAGAAGGTGCCGCTGAGCAGCGACAAGGGCGTGACCACGAAGTTCGTTACCGCCGCCGCATGGTCGAACTTGTCGGCCCAGAGCGACGTCAAGAGGCCCAAAAAGCTCAGCAGAAGCGAGCCCATCAGCCCGAACCAGAAGACCAGCTCGGGCCGGCGAACATCGACCGATACGCCGGGCCACAGAAGCATCGCGAGCCACACCGCGAAGCCAACCAGGATCGCGCGCGTCACCGCCGCTCCGATCAACCCGGCGATCAGCTCGCCGGTCGACAGCGGCGGCATCAGATAATCGACGATATTGCCCTGGATCTTGCCGACCAGCAGCGAGAAGCTCGCGTTGGCGAAGGCGTTCTGCATCATCGCCATGATGATGAGGCCCGGCGCGATGAAGGTTGAGTAGGGAACATCGGTCCCGGGCACGGTCCGTCCGGCGCGGCCGAGGGCGACGGTGAAGATCGCGAGATAGAGCAGGGTCGTGATCGCCGGCGCCCAGACGGTCTGCATCTGGACCTTGAAGAACCGCCTCACCTCCTTGATATAGAGGGTCTTGAGGCCTCCCCAATTGACGCCCTTCAGCACCGGCTTGCCGGGCGCGAAGCGCACCCAATTGTGGAATTGGTCGTTCACGGTGCCCGCGCTATCCGGTGAATAAGCGGCCCGCAAGGAATTGGAGCAGTTTTAAGCAATGTCCTGGACCGAAGAGCGCATCGAGCGCCTGAAGAAGATGTGGCACGACGGCGCGACCGCGAGCCAGATCGCCGACGAGCTCGGCGGGGTCAGCCGCAATGCGGTGATCGGCAAGGCGCATCGCCTCGGGCTCGAGCAGCGCCCCTCGCCGGTGAAGCCGGGCGACGAGAAGGATGCCAAGACGCCCGCTGCGACCGCCGCAGCGCCGGTCAAGGCCGTTCCGAAGGCCGAGGCGCCGAAGCCCGCACCCGCACCCGCGGCGGCTTCCGGCGCTGCGCCGGCCGAGCCGCGCCGCCCGAGCGCGCATGAGATGCAATACCGCTCGATCGGCCCCGGCGGCTTCATCCGACAGGGTCCGGGCGAGCAGCAGGCGCCGATCCCGCCCGCGCCGCCGCGCCGGCTGGTCCCCGCCAAGCCGAGCCCGGAAGTCGCCGACAAGACCGGCCTGCTCGACCTCAACGACCGCATCTGCAAATGGCCGATCGGCCACCCGGGAGAGCCCGACTTCCACTTCTGCGGAGACCCGGCGAACCCCGGCTTCCCTTATTGCGTCCAGCATTGCGGAGTGGCCTACCAGGCCCAGCTCCCGAGGCGCGACAGGCGGCCGCCACCGCCGCTCCCGTTCGGCGGACCGCGGGTTCGCTGAAGCTGCCGGACCGCTCCTAGCTCAACTGGATAGAGCGTCGGGCTTCGAACCCGAAGGTTGGGGGTTCGAGCCCCTCGGAGCGGGCCACTCGTCACAGGGCGCCCAATTTCTACGCCCGCCTGAATCCGTCGCTGCTCCAGCGGTCGCTTCCGACGCCGTGGTGGACCACGAACAGACCGTCCGGATCGTAGCGGCGCTTGATCGCCTCCAGCCGCGGCCAATGCGGCCCCCAGCTCGCGCGCTTCCAGTCGGGCAGAAAATAGTCGCATTCGGACATGTAGCTGCCGGCGTTGGGAGCGGCTGCGCGGATCGCCCGATCGGCGGCGCGAACGCGCGCGGACGAAGCCTCGGCCTCGCGCGTGTCCGGCTCCGACCATTCGGGATAGGCGGCAGGGCCACCGTCGGCGATGATCGCCAGCGCGAACGCATCGAGCACCTCGGGGTTCATCGCCGTGTTGCGGCTGGCCCTGAGGACTTCCGGAGCGGCGCCCGCAAGTCCCTTGTTGAAGTGGAAGCTAACCGGGGCGTGGCGCGCCGCGGCCGACCATGCATTCGCCAGCCTCTCCTTCCCCGATCCCTGAAGCAGGAACTTGGGAAGCCATGCGGACGTGTAGGCGCTCCAGAAAGCGCCGACCTGGTCGCCGTCGCCGGCCCACCAATAATCGCCCGGCCGGCTCCCGGGCCGATGGTCGCGATTGATCGCCTGCGGAACGCGGCTCGAAAACCAGTCCGCGTCCCAAAAGTGCCGCGCGGGTATGTCGAGCGTCAAGAATGGCTGGACGATCTTCCACTCGCGGGCGTTCGCCTCGACATGGTGGACGAACGGCTCCCAGACTGATTTGGCTTCAGCACCGTCGATCCCTTGGTAGTTCATCTCGACGACAAGACGCCGGTCGGGCGTTGCATGGACTTGTTCGCCCCAATGCGGGTTGACGAGGCTTCGCCCGGAGAAGTCGAGGAAGTCGCGAAGCAGGTCGCGGAATGACTCGTCGCTCGGCGCCTGGACCGTGAACCGCACGACCCCGAAGGTTTCCGGAAGCTCGTACGTCTGAAGCGTCAGCCGAGTGACGATCCCGAACGTCCCGCCGCCGCCGCCCTTGAGCGCCCAGAACAGGTCAGGGTCGCGGCGGGCGTTGACGATCCTGACCTTTCCGTCAGCGGTCACGATCTCGGCCTCGAGCAGGCTTGCGGCGGCAAGCCCAAACCCCTTGGAGTAGCTGCCGAACCCTCCGCCCTGGACGAGCCCGGCGACTCCGACGGTCGTGCATCCGCCGCCCTGCACGTAGCGGCCAGCCTCGACCGAAACCGCGCGATACACCCTGCCCCAGATGCATCCCGCCCCGACGCTGACCGCAGGCGTTGGCGCGGAGCGGCAGCCCTGCGGGACGAACGCGTCGTGAAGCTCGATCTTGTCCATTCCCCGAGTCCAGACGAGCAGCGAATCCGGGGCGTTCGAGCCGCCGAGGTAGGAGTGGCCGCCGCCCTTCACGACCAGACGGAGGCGGTGCCTCGCCGCGAAGCGGACCGCCGTGGAGACGTCGGATGCGCTCTCCGCCCGAACCGCATAGACGCTCGGCTCCGACCGCCACGCGCCGAGCCATCCCGAGCTTTGGGTGAGCCCCACCTGATCGCCGACGTAAAACGGGTTCGATAGCAGTTCGGCGGGCGGCGCTGCCGAAGCACGGCCGCCGGGGATCAGCCGCCCGCCGACTTGGTTCGACAGTGCGCCCCATTCGGCTTTCGTGGGCCACCCTGGCGAGCCGGGGCGAGCCCGCGTAACCGGAGCTGCGAGCGGCAGCCGCGCTCGAGCGAACGCCGCGGCCGCCGGGACAGCGGCGATGGAGCCGAGAAGAAGACGGCGCGATAGTTTGACATGGTTGAAGTCAGACATTGATCATCCTCGAGCGGTGCCGCCGATTGTTGCTGATCGATCGAAACTGTTGGAAACGGCGAGGTGTGAGCGGACACGTCTCAGGGACAAGCGGGATTCACCGGGGATGAGCGGCGACGATCGCGTGACAACGCGCTTCAACCCTTCGCCGCTTGTCCGCGCGTTCCTGACGATCGCGACGTTCGTCGCGCTGGTCGACACGTTCAACGTCTTCACCGCGATCCACGACGCGGCCGAGCATGGCCAGCATCTGCCGGCGTGGGAGCCGGCGGTATGGGAGGGCACGAGCGGGCTCGCGACGCTCCTCACTTGCGGCGTCATCTACGCAGCCGTCCGAATCGCTCCTCCGGGACGGGTGAGCTGGCCGAAATTCGTCGCGGTGCATATCGCCGCCAGCCTGGCATTTTCCGCGCTTCACGTCCTGCTGATGAACGCGATGCGGGTCGGCATCTATGCGGCGGTCAGCCGCCATTATCCGTTCGATGAGAGCGGATTCCTCTACGAATATCGAAAGGACCTGATCTCCTACGTCGTTTGGGCGGCCATCTTCTGGTTCTTCACCAGACCGCGCGCCGAACCGGCCGTGGCAGCCGCCGAGGATAGGCGGATGGTCGGCATCCAGGATGGGAAACGCCTCATTCGCGTCCCCATCGTCGATATTGTCGCGATCAAGGCCGCGGGAAACTATGTGGAATTCATGCTCGTCGACGGCCGCCGCCCCTTGGCTCGAAAATCGCTGCGCCAGGCACTCGACCAGCTCGGCGAGCAGAGCTTCGTCCGGACCCATCGTTCGTGGCTGGTGAATGTCGATCATGTGCGCGAGATCAGGTCGATGGGAGCGGGCGACTTCCGGGTCGAACTCGACGGAGGCGCGGAGGCGCCGCTCTCCCGGCGCTTTCCGGAGGCGCTGATCCGGCTGAAGGCATCCGCATTCCAATAGACGACGGCCCCGCCCCGTTTTTGCTTGCCGATAATCGATAAGTAATATATCGTTTATCGATAAGCACTGAAGGGGCTTGCCATGAAGCACTCTGCTGCGCTGCCAATGGCGTGGATCACGCTTCGCATCATGATCATCCTGGTCTGGATATTCTTCGCATGCGTTGTCGCGCTGCTGCTTTTCTCGTTGCTGGACGAGGGCGGCACAAGCAAGCTGCTGGGCCTGGGCGGCTTGCCGGAGTCAATGTCGGGAATCCGCTCAATCGCCGTTCTCGACGTCCTCACGGCACCGATCAACTACGCCATTCTCAAGCGGCTCCTCGACATGGTCGAAACGGTCCGCTCCGGCGATCCTTTCGTTAGAGAGAATGCTTATCGTCTCAATACCATCGCCTGGCTGCTGCTCGTGATGGGTGTGGCCAACATCATTGTGGTCTTCTTGGGAAAGCGCATTTCGATTCCGCAACACGCCTTTTATTTCGACGCCGTCGGGTCAGTGAACGGATGGCTGGCGGTCATCCTCACCTTCGTTCTCGCCCGCGTTTTCGCGGCGGGCGCGATGATGCGCGAAGACCTCGAGGGGACGATCTGATGGCGATCGTCGTCAAGCTCGACGAGCTGCTTCACGACCGGCGGATGACCCTGACCGAGCTCGCGCAGCGGATCGACCTCACGCTCGCCAACCTGTCGATTCTCAAGACCGGCAAGGCGCGCGCGATCCGTTTCTCGACCCTGGAGGCGATTTGCACGGCGCTCGGCTGCCAGCCCGGCGACCTCCTCGAATTTCAGCCGGACTCGGTGGAGCTCGAACAAAGATGTGCGGCCTGAAAGGAGCGGACGCGCAGCGCGCTGCCCCGGTGAACCGGCGGCCCGCGCTGGGACGCGTCCTCAGGGACATTCGCAACCGGCGCGGCTGGACCTTGAGGGAGACGAGCGCCCGTGTCGGCATTGCCGTCTCATCGCTGTCGAAGATCGAGAACAATCGCCTGACGCTGACCTACGACAAATTGTTCGAGCTCAGCCGGAAGCTCGACGTCCCCGTCTCGGAGCTGTTCATGCAGGTCGAGCCGGCGGAAACCGCCGTCACCGGCCGCCGAAGCATCGGCCGGCAGCAGGACGCCGCGCGGATCAGCGCACCGGGTTACGACCGTTATTACCTATGCGCCGAGCTCAAACGGAAACGGATGACGCCGATGCTCACCCGGATCCGGGCCAAGTCGCCGGCCGAAGTCGGCGGGCTCGAGCGCCACTCGGGCGAGGAATATATCCACGTGATCGACGGCAGCATCGCCGTGCACACCGAATATTACGAAGCGATCACGGTCAGCGCCGGCGAAGGCATCTATATCGATTCGACCATGGGCCACGCATTCGTCGCCGCCGAAGGCTGCGACGAAGCCGTCGTGCTCGGCATCTGCTCGAACTGAGCCCAGGCCCCGCACCATCTCACCGGAGCCGGAGCTTGCGCATCAGCTCGGGTGACCATGTCGCCAGCGACGCACCCTTTGCGTTCGCCTCCTTCGCCACCTCGTTGTAGCGCTCGAGCAGAAGCCGCGGGTCAAGCAGGCATTCGTCGAAGCTCTTCCGCCCGAAGCGCTTGTCGACCAGGGCCGCCATCTCATACCCGACCGTATACCAGGCGCCCTGATAACCCCAGAATGGCGCCGCGCGCTTCTGGATTTCGTCGTCCGTCGTCAGCTTGCCGTCCAGGATATCGAGCAGCAGGTCCTGGACCGAATCCAGGTCGGCGTTGAAATGCATCATGTCGCTGTCCCACCGCGCCCGCGCCAGCGAATCGTCCTCCCAATGCGGGTGACGGTCGTCCGATCCCGCGGCGGCGAGCATCGCCTCGCCTTCTCCAAAGGCGCCCATCCACTTGACCGCGAGCTTGACCTGCGCGGGAAGGCCGGCCTGGAGCGCCTCCTGCCGAGCTTCGAGGCTGTCGAGGCCGATGTGATGAAGCTCATGCGCGACGGTATTTTCAAAGCTGTCGCGCGATTGTTTCTGGACCGCGAGGAAGATCGCCGGCGGATCGCTTGGCTGCTCCTTCCAAACGAAGCTGTTCTGCAGCGGCTTGATTTCGGGAAAGACTTTCGCGCGCAAGGTCGCGCCCGCGGGAAGCCAGTTCAGCACATGTTTGCCGATGGCGGCCATGTCCGCCGACTTCATGCCGGCGACAGTGCGTTTCCACGTGCCGAGTTGCGCCAGCGCGTCGCGCGACGAGAGAAATGCCTTGAACTGATCGTCGGTGAAGCTCCTGCCCATGCTGGCCTCCCGCGCCTTGAGCACTCGGTAGGGAGCGGTGGCGAACAATCGTTTCCAGTCCTGTTCGGCAACAGGGCGGCCGGAATGCTCGCGTTCGAGAATGACGATCGCCTGATCGGCCTCGCTCGAATCCAGCTGCAGTCTGATGACCGGCGTGCGGGTTGCCGCCTGTGCGTGCCCTGCTGCCCCAGCGAGAGCAGCGATAGCTAAGACGGTCGAACGGCGCATCTCCCTTCTGGCTCCCAATCATTTGCAACGTGTGATTACGAGCGTAATCATTCCGTTTACGCTTGTAAACGGGTCTTGCGACCAACTTTCAGGCGAAGGCGGGGTCCCGGCCGTCGGAATCCCCGTGGACGCGCTGCAAATGTATCGCTACATCTGCAGCGTCGATCGAGATGTCGAATTCACGCCGGGGCACCGTTCATCAAAAAAGGGAGCGGGACAATGGGCAAAAAATGCTGCGGTCTGACGCGCCGTCATTATCTTAAGGGGGGCGCGGCGGTGATCGCCGCTACCGGGCTGAATTCACTTGCATCGGCGGAAGCCGGGGCGGCGCCGACAGCAACGCCCGCATCGAGTGCGCAGGCGTACCGATGCCCTCCGTGCGGCTTGCCGTGCGACCAGCTCGTCTTCGACAAGCCGGGGACATGCCCCAACTGTGGAATGACCTTGGTCCCGCAGAATGGCCAGGGGGTGACCAAAGTCGCCATTCTCCTGTTCAACGGAGCCGAAATCATTGACTTTGCCGGTCCCTGGGAAGTGTTCGGCACTGCGCGGTTCCTGGTGCACACCGTCGCCCCGACGCTCGAGCCCGTGACGATGGTCTTCGGACAGAAGCTGGTGCCCGACTATGCATTGGCGAACAGCCCCAAGGCCGATATCTTGGTGGTGCCTGGCGGGGCCGTGCTCCAATATCTCGACGACAAGCCTTTGCTCGGCTGGATTCGAGCAAAGGCGAATGACGTCGATCATGTGATGTCCGTCTGCACCGGCGCTTTCCTCCTTCAGAAGGCGGGCCTGTTCGCCGGGCAAACGGTGACGGCGACCAATGGCATGATCGAGGACTTCGCCGCGCCGGATACACGAATTGTCTATGATCGGCGCTATGTGGACAACGGCAAGATTCTGACGACCGCCGGTCTATCGGCGGGCATCGACGGGGCACTCCACCTGGTTTCGAAGCTCCGAGGGGTCGGGGTTGCGCAATCGGTTGCGCTGGCGATGGAATATCCGTGGGAACCGGACGGCAAATGGGCGCGCGCCGCGCTCGCCGATCGCTATCTGCCGCAACAGCTGACGTCACCGAGCGGAGAGCTCGACAATTTGAAAGTCTCGCTCCTGTCCACGCAGGGAAGCGCCGACCGTTGGGAAACGCGGCTCGGGTTCCCGGAGCCCGCAACCGACCAGCAGGTCATGGCGCTGTTGCGCAAGTTGATCGCCGCGAACAAGGCGACGGGCGGTATGTTCAAGCCGGTCTCGCACATGAAGGGGCCGCCCGTATTCGCCGCCGCCGCGTCCAATTCCTGGTTCGAGTGGAAATTTACCGACGATCAGGATCGCAGATGGAAGGGTGTTGCCGTCGTCGCCCCTGGCGGCCGAGCCGAAAAGGGGCTCGTCGCGACGCTGAAGCTCAGCCGCGCCGCGTAAGCTCGCTGGAATGGCCTTCCCGGCTCTGGAGGAACGAATATGCACAAATCGATAGTGGCGCTTGCCGGAACAGCGACGATATTCGGCGCCTTGTCGTTGGCCGGGCCGCTGGCGCTGGCGTCTCCAGTGGGTGGCTCGGGTCTCGATCTCGCGGCGCTCGATCGATCGATCAAACCGGGCGACGACTTTTTCGATTATGCCGTCGGTACTTGGTACGCGCACGCCGACATGCCTGCGGATCATTCGGAGCTTGGACTCGAGCAGGAGACGTCCGAAAAGGTCCATGATCAACTGCAAACGTTGATCGAAGACGATGCATCCCGCCCCAGGGATGCAAACGCTCGGCTGATCGGGGCCCTGTACAATTCCTATATCGATGAGCAGCGCATTGAAGCGCTGGACGCCAAGCCGCTGCAGCCGGACCTCGCCCAAATTGCGGCGGTGCGCGACCGCAGCGGAATTGCCCGGCTGATGGGAGAAAGCTGGTCTGACTTCGGCACCGACGCCTTCACCTTGCTGATCCAGCCCGACGCTCACCGGCCCTTCAATGCTCCGACAATTGGTCAGGGCGGCCTCGGTCTGCCCAGCCGCGATTATTACCTCGCATCCGATTTCAGCAAGCAGCGTGACGCTTATCAGGCCTACGCCGCGCGCACCTTGCGCATGATCGGAGTAGCAAAGCCCGACGAAGCGGCCACGTCGATCATCCGGTTTGAGACCCGCATCGCCAAGGTCAGCTGGGATGAGGCCGAGCAGCGCCAGGTCGACAAGACCTATAATCCCATGAGCATCGCGCAGCTGGAAGCCTATGCGCCCGGTTTCGACTGGCGTTCGTATCTAAGTGGCGCCCGCGTTTCGAGGCAGAACCGGGTCGTCATTGCGGAAAAGACGGCCGTGCGGGACGTCGCTCGAATCATCGCTCAAACCCCTCTGACCACCTTGAGGCTGTGGCAGACCTTCCACACAGTCGACAACGCGTCACCGTTCCTCTCTCATCGTTTCGCTCA
>DASUIB010000123.1:0-19400 GCA_036273235.1 Sphingomicrobium sp.
GTCGCGCATCTCATCCATCTCAACCACGGGCCGGAGTTCAAGGCGCTCGAAGCGCGCCTGTTCGGGACCGGCCTCTCCGAGGCTAGAAGCGCGCTACGCCGTATCGGGCCGCGGCTGAGACGGGTCGGGCTGGGGCGTTGAGTCGGGCTGCGGCTGGGGCTGCGGGGGATATCTCGGCTGACGCGGCTGAGGCTGGGGCGGATACCCAGGCCGCCTCGGTTGCTGCGGCGGGAACGCCTGGTCGAGCTCCTGCTGCGTCGGCTCGCCGCTGCCGTCCGGATTGACCATCGGCTGCTGCTGCGGCGGATTGCCCTGGTCGCTCGGCGGGGGTGTTCCGAGCGGCATTCCGTTCGCATCGACCATCGAGCCGGCGTCGTTCATGTCGACCGGCTGATCGCCGTAAATCTGCTCTTCGGGCGTCAGCTGCCAATCGGGCATCGGCACCTGGGTCTGGAATTGCTCGACCGGCCGGTTGGCGACCGCAACGCTCATGAAGTCGTGGAAGGCGCGCGCCGGCGCGGTGCCGCCCTGCAATCCCGGAACCGGCCTGGCGTCGTCGCGGCCCATCCATACGCCGGTCGTGAGCCCGCTCGAAAAGCCGATGAACCACCCGTCCTTGTTGGAGGTGGTGGTGCCCGTCTTGCCCGCGACCGGCCGGCCGATCTGCGCCGCCATGCCGGTGCCCGACAGGACCGCCGACTGCAGCAGATCGGTCATCTCGGCGGCGACCCAGGGGGCGACCAGGACGCGCCCCTCGTCGGCGTCGTGCTGGTACAGCAGGCGACCGTCAGCGGTGACCACGCGCCGAATGCCATAAGGCGTCACCGCCACCCCGTTGTTCGCGACCGACGCGAAGGCGCGCGTCATTTCGAACAGCCGGACGTCGCTGCTTCCGAGCACCATCGACGGGTAGGTCGAAATCGGCGTGGTGAGTCCGAAGCGCCGTGCCATGTCGGCAATGGTCGAGAAGCCGACCTGCTGGCCGATCTTCGCGCTGATGGTGTTGATCGAGCGCGAGAATGCCTCGCGCAGGGTCACTGGGCCGAGATTGCCGCCCTCGGCATTGCGCGGGCTCCAGCCGTCGATCGTCACCGGCTCGTCGACAATCGTGTCCGTGGGCTTCATGCCCGATTCGAGCGCGGTCAAATAGACGAACAGCTTGAACGACGAACCCGGCTGCCGCTCGGCCTGGGTCGCTCGGTTATAGATTGACGAGACATAATCCTTCCCGCCGACCATCGCCCTCACCGCGCCGTCACGGTCGATCGACACCAGCGCGCCTTGCGCACTGTCGGGCGCATTGGTGCGGACCGCTCTATCGGCGGCGACCTGCATTCCGGGATCGAGCGTGGTCCAGACGTCGATCGGGTCGGTGGTCTGGTCGATCAGCGTATCCAGCTGCGGGAGCGCCCAGTCGGTGAAGTAGCGGACGCTGTTGTTGTTGGTCGTCTGCTGGATCCGCACCTGCGCGGGATTGGCGGCCGCGGCTTCCTCCGGCGTGATGAAGCCGTTCTTCGCCATCGTCTCGAGCACGACCCCCGACCGATTCCTCGCCGCTTCGACATCGGCGGTCGGCGAATAATTGGACGGGGCCTTGACGAGGCCGGCGATGATTGCCGCTTCGCCAAGACTCAGATGGTCGGCTCCATGGCCGAAGAATTTTCGTGAGGCGGCGTCGATCCCATAGGCGCCCCCGCCGAAATAGACGCGGTTCAGGTACAGCTCGAGGATCTCGTTCTTGCTGAACTTCCGCTCGAGCGCGAGCGCCAGGATGCCCTCCTTGATCTTGCGGATGAAGGTGCGGTTGTTGGTCAGGAAGATGTTGCGCGCGAGCTGCTGAGTGATGGTCGAGCCGCCCTGGCGCCACTGGCCGCTGCTGACCCGAACTTCGATCGACCGCGCGATTCCGATCGGATCGACGCCGATATGGCTTCGGAACCGCCGGTCCTCGGTCGAGATGATCGCCGCGCGCATCTCGGGCGGAATCTGGTCGTACGGCAGCCAGCGGCCGAAGCTCGGGCCGAGCGACAGCAGCACCTGGCCGTTGGCGGCGCGCACCCGAATCATCTGGCCGAGGTCCGAGCGTTTGGTGAGGTCGCCGTAGCTCGGCAGATAGGCGGTCGCGATCGCGACCGCGACGACCAGCGCGAGGAGGCCGAGCAGCGCCGCATAAGCGATCGCCTTGATGACGCGCATCAAGGTCGAGCCCCTTTCAGCGGCGGGTTCGGAGCGGGTGCGGGCCATTCAGGTGAAGGGGATAGAAAGCTGCGGGTCGCGCGACAATAGGGATGCAGATCGGCGCTCCTCGTTCAACGGATCGGCCGCTCCGCTTCGCGTTTGGCTGCTGCAAGACCGATGGTTAGCCGCCCATTAACGCCGTTTTAGGCGGTGTGCGGCTAGTCGGTCGAGGATGGGCGGCTTCAAGTCCCTTGCTCTGACGCTCGCCGCGGCCGCCGCGGCCGCCATCGGCCTGTCGCCGGTGAACGGCCAGTGCCGCCTGTGCACCAGGCCGACGACGGCGCTCTCGCAATCGGCCGGCGGCGACGGCATCGATCTGGAGATCCAGACCAGCCTCGACTTCGGCCGGCTCATTCTCTCCGGCCAAGGCGATGGCGCGGCGGTGCTCCGGCCCGACGGCTCCAACGCCGCCGAGGGCGCGCTGACCGGCGTCAGCCCGCGCGCGATGATCGGCAGCGCGGTGATTCACGGCGAGCCTGGTCGCGCCGTCCGAGTCGAGCTTCCGCCGAGGATCGAGCTTTATTCGCCGAGCGGCGGACGAATCACGGTCGACCAGGTGGTCAGCGACCTCTCGTCGCTGCCGAAGCTGGATTCGGCGGGCAATCTGACCTTCCGATTCGGCGGCCGGGTGACCGTCACCGGAAACTCGGAGGGCGATTACCACGGTAGCATGCCGATCACCGTCGAATATCAATAGAAGGGACTCGTTCCAAACATCCTCCAGATCGGAGGAGAAGCTAATTGCCCATTAACCAATCCCTTGAGGGAAGCCGTAAGCGGCCACGGTTAATAGGAGCGCCACGGGTGACCGGACCTCAAGCTCGGGCAGCCGCCAACTCGAACTGAAGCAAGTGGGGATTTCCGAAATGAACAAGTTCCTTCGTTTGACGGCGCTCGCGGCGACTGCTGCCCTGGCCTTCACGGCGACCGAGGCCGCGGCTGCCCCGGTTAACGCCACCACCAATGCGACAGCGCATGCGCGCATTCTTCGTCCGCTGACGCTGACGAGCACGCAGAACCTCGACCTCGGCGACATCGTCCTCAGCGGCGCTGCTCCGTTCACCGCGACGGTCAGCATCACCAAGGCTGGCGTGTTCAGCTGCGGCGCGGCCGTCACCTGCTCGGGCACGCACCAGGTCGCGATCTACAATGTGTCGGGAACCAAGTCGCAGCCGGTGACGATCGCCGCGGGCAATGTCACCTTGAGTGACGCGGCCGGCGACAAGCTGACGCTGACGCCCGACTTCAACACGACGCTCAATCTGACCAACTCGGGCAGCCCGGGCGACAATTTCAACGTCGGTGGTTCGATCACCGTTGCGGATACGACTCCTGACGGCGTCTACACCGGGACCTTCGCGGTCACTGCCGACTATCAGTAATCTTGGTAGCGCAGCGGCCTTGCCGCGGCGTTCGGGAAGGGCCGTCGGGGTTCCGGCGGCCCTTCTTCTTTGCCGTTTGCCAAGCATGGTTGACGGAAAATCAACCATTTCGGTCGAAACGCTGCGCTCTGTCCGCTGTGGGGAAGCGACCAAATGGCCGGCCGCATACGACTGCCATTGCTGTTCCTGTTCATGGGCGCCCTATCGGCGCCCGCCGGCGCGGCGACGCAGAATGCGTCCGTGAACGCGAACGTCGTCCGGCCGCTGACGCTCGTCTCGCAGCAGAACCTCGACCTCGGCACGATCACGCTCGGCCTCGGCACCTGGTCGGGCGCGGTCGCAAAGATCTCGCGCACCGGCGTGTTCAGCTGCGATCCGAAGCTCGTCTGCACGGGCGCGCCGTTGGTCGCCCGCTATAAGGTCACCGGAAGCAACAAGATGGTGGTCCTGATCACCGCGCCCAACGTGACATTGGTCAATCAGGCCAATTCGACCCAGACGCTCACTCTGGCCGTCGACAACCCCGGACAGGTGACGCTCACCTCGTCGGGCGAACCCGGCAACACCTTCGACCTCGGCGGTTCGATCACGCTGAGCTCGACGACGCCCACCGGAACCTACAGCGGCACCTTCAACGTCACCGTCGATTACCAATAGCCCACAGAGCGGGGAAATCGGTCATGGTTGACCGAAAATAAACCATTCCGGCGCAACAAGCGGCGATCGCTCCAGAATGGAGCAAAGTGGGGATCGCCTGATGTTTGCTTGGAAAAGGATGATCGCGCCTGCCGTGCTCGCGGCGGCCGTGGTTGCGGGAGCGCCGGCGAGCGCCGGGGTCGGCGACCTGCTCGTCGCCCCGACTCGGATCGTGCTCGATGGTCGCCGGGGCGCCGAGATCGTGCTCAACAATATTGGCGACGAGCCGGCCACCTACCGCATCTCGGTCGAGTTCCGGCGGATGACCGCCGACGGCAACCTCGCCGACGTGCCCGCTCCGACCGCTCAGGAGCAAGCCGCGGCCGACATGATCGTCTACGCGCCGCGGCGGGTGACCCTCGCGCCGAACGAACCGCAGTCGATCCGGATCGCCGCCAGGCCTCCTGCCGGACTGCCCGACGGCGAATATCGCGTGCACCTGCTGTTCCGCGCCATTCCGCCGGCGACTCCGGTCGCTGCAAGCGACGGCCAGCCGGTCAAGGGGCTGCACCTTCAGCTGATTCCCATCTACGGCGTGACGATCCCGGTCATCGTGCGTCTCGGCAACCTTCAGGTGAGCGCCGGCATTTCCAATGTCCAGCTCGAGAAGAAGGACGGCAAGGCCGAGATCGGGCTCGACCTCAACCGTTCGGGGAGCCGCTCGACCTTTGGCGAAGTGCTGGTGCTGAAACCCGGCGTCAAAGATCCCATCGCGATCCAGAAGTCGGTCGCGGTTTATACCGAGCTCGGCACGCGCCACGTCACCATCCCCGTCGACGACAATTACAAGGGCCAAATCGCGGGCCCGGTGACCGTCCAATATGTCGAGACCTACGACGACGGAAACCAGAAGATCGCCGAAACCCAGGCGGTCCTCCGCTAGGGCACGGGCCAGGCGCGGAGGGACATTGTCGTGCTCGCGGGCCGCAACTGGCTGCGCAAGGCGGCGATCCTGGCGGTGCTCTGCGCTGCCAGCGTCCGCGCGTCAGCGGCTGAGACCGCGGCGCCGGCCTGGACTGCCGACCCCGACGAACAATTCCTGCTCGACGTCCACATCCGCCAGCTCCGCCTCGGCGACGGCGTCCGCGCCTACAACACGCCCGAGGGCACATGTGTCGTCTTAGGCGACTTTTTGACCACGCTCGATGTGCCGATGCACATCGACCTGACGGCAGGGAAGGCGAGCGGCTGGGCGTTCAAGGAAGCCAACAAGATCATCATGGATTATGCCGGCCGTACAGCCACTTACGGCGGCAAGACCGAGGCGATCGCGCCGGGGACCATCCGCGAGACTCCCGAAGGCTGGTGCGTCCAGGCGACGGCGCTGTCGCGCTGGTTCGGGATCGGCGTGAAGCCGGTCACCGCCGGCTCGGTGCTCATCCTCCAGTCCGAGGCCAAGCTGCCGGTCGAGCTCACGATGGAGCGTCAGGCGCGCGCGGCGCAGCTCCATCCGGCCAAATTCGACCTCGCGAGCCTTCCGCAGGTGCGCATCCCCTATCGGATGTGGCGCTCGCCGGCGCTCGACTTCGTCGTCAGCGCCGGAGTGACCTACAGCGCCGAGACCGGCGCGGTCGTCGACCGCCAATCGTCGGTCTACGCCGCGGGCGAGCTCGCCCATCTCTCTTACGACTCGCAGGTTACGACCAATCAGAAAGGAATGCCGACCAACGTTCGGCTTCGGGCCTATCGTTCGGACCCGGACGGCCACCTCCTCGGCCCCGTCAAGGCGACCCACTTCGGCTTCGGTGACGTCGAGGGGTTCGACAGCAAGCTGAGCGGGACATCGGCGTTCGGGCGCGGCGCGGTGATCACCAATCGGCCGCTTGCGACCCAGAGCGCGTTCGATCAGACCCGATTCGAAGGCGATCTCCCCGCCGGCTGGGAAGCCGAGCTCTACCGCAACGACGAACTCCTGGCTTTTGCCAAGCCTACCTCGGATCAGCGCTATGTATTTGATAATGTGCAACTTCTCTATGGCGAAAATCGGGTAAGGATTGTCCTCTACGGACCCCAAGGACAGATCCGAACGCGCGAAGAGACGATCAATGTCGGGCAGGACAGCGCTCCGCCCGGCAAGACCTGGTATTGGGCCGGGTTCAACCAGCCCAGCCGCGACATGTTCATGTTGAACAAACCTCCGGACGGGCAGAACCTTCCCAAGGCGCAGGCAACGGTCGCGCTCGAGCACGGCATCGACGATCACACGTCGGTCGCCGCGCTCGCGCGTGAAATGCTCATCGGCGACGAACATGTGACCTTTGTCGAAGGGACGGTCAGGCGATCGGTCGGCCTCGTCTTGATCGAGGTCGGCGGCTCGCACGAGTCGAACGGCGGAAATGCGGTTCGGGCCCAGCTCCTTGGCAAGATCGGGACGGTGAACGTCAATGCCCAGGCGATTATTGCAAATGATTTTCATTTGAATGGGGGGCAGGTTCAGAGCTTGCGCAATTACTCGCTGGCGCTGGATGCACCGATTCGAATCGGCCGAACCGCACTTCCGGCGCATGCCGACGTGCAGCTGACCGACCGGATCGATGGAACGAGGGAATTGGACACCGCCGCCCGGCTTTCCGCCAATTTCGAGCGCTTCAACCTTGCGGTCGACCTTCGTTACCAGAAAGACCTCGTCTCCACCGGCGCGCGTCCGCCGCCACAGACGAGCGTCGATTTCATCGGCAGCGGCGAGCTTGGCAACGTGCGGCTGCGCGGGACCACCACCTTCGACATGTCGCCGATCGGCCGGCTGCGAACGGCGGATCTCGAAGCCTATTGGTCGGCAAGCGATAATGTCGATTGGGACGGCGACCTCGCCTACGATACGACCGTGCATCGCGCGAACGCGAAAGTCTCTTACATCCGGCGCTTCAACAGTTTCGCGGTCGCTCTGACCGGTGAGGCTGCGACCGACGGCTCCGTCGCCTTTGGAATCAACCTCAACTTCTCGCTCGATCCATCACATGGCTTCACCCTTTCGCGCCGGCCCCTCGCGCAGGCGGGCGAAGTGCATGCGCTCGTCTATCGCGACCTCAACGACAATGGCGTCCGCGATCCCGGCGAGCCGCTCGAGAAAGGCGCGGTGGTGACCACCGGAACCTTCCTGGCCGAGAAGCCCACCGACGCGAACGGATCGGTCCTGGTCGGCGGGCTCGTGCCGTTCCAGCCGATCGCCGTCGGAGTCGACGCCTCGAGCCTCGCCGACCCGATGCTGGTGCCGAAAAAGGCGCTCCAGGTCGTCGTTCCGCGCCCAGGCGTGTCTGCGAACGTCGAGATCGGCCTGGTCGGCGGCGGCGACGTCGAGGGGGCGCTGGTCAAGAGCGGGGGCCTGGGCTTCGAGGGCGTCGGTCTCGAGCTCCTCGATTCGAGCGGGAAGGTCGTGGGAACGACATTGACCGATTTCGACGGCTTTTTCCTGTTCGAACGCGTCGGGTACGGCTCCTACACGATCCGGGTGTCGAAGGAGTCCGCCGCCGCGGCAAAGATCGCGCCCGACCTGGGAATCCACTTCGTCGTCAACCCCGACAAGCCGCTCGTCCGCCTCGGCACGATCCAGGCCGTCGCGCAGGCGCACCTGGCCGACGCCGGATCCGCGCCCGCCAAATCCTCGCTACGCTAAAGCTGCGCGATCAAAATTCAGGCAATCCACTGGATTGGCTCGGATTTTTGTTGGTGCGGTCGAGAAGACTCGAACTTCCACGGCCTTTCGGCCACAGCGACCTCAACGCTGCGCGTCTACCAGTTCCGCCACGACCGCACGTCATGAAAGGTTCGGCCGGCGATGGAGCGCCGGCACTGGCGAGGCGCGGCCCGTAGCAAAGCGGTTCGGGCGGTGCAATGCCGGCCGGCGCGCCCCCAATTTGGTCCACATTTGGCACAATAGTTAAAGCCGTGTTTACGATTATGAACGAACTGCGTTACGCATCGCATGATGCTTTGGCTTGCCGTAGCCGCTCTCGCCGCTTCCGCGCCTCAATCGAGCGGGCCGGCGCCTGTCGTCGTGCAGGCGACCGCGACCGTCCGGATCCTCTCCGGCGTTCGGTTGAAGCTCGATTCGCCGACCAACACCGATGCGCCTCGAGCGCACGAGACGGTGGTGAAGACCGACGGCACGCAGCAGCCCGCGCGCCTGATCGAATTCCAGTAAGCTCAGCCCGCTGCGCCGCCGAGCGTGATCGTAAGCTCGTCGCCGCCGGGCGGAACGTTGACCTCGGCGCTGTTGAAGCTCGCGCTCGAGCCCGCGGCCAAGGAGCGCGCCGGCGGTGCAATCGTCCAGCTGTAGACGACCTTGCCGGCTCGGGTCTTGAGCTGCGCCTGAAGCGGCGGAACGTCCTGCTCCTTGCCGGTCGGATTGATCACCCGCCCGGTGACGGTGAGCAGCTCATTGCCGCTTTCAAGCCGCTGCCGGTCCATGTGCGTCGTGACCAGCGCCAAGGGGCTCGTGCTGACCCCCGCCAGCCCGAGCCGGGCCTTGAACGATGGCGGCGCAAGGAACCAGAAAGCTGCCGCCAGCAGGATAACGATCACCACCACCGTCATGATCGAGACGATCGGGCTGCGCCGCCTGGGCTCGGCCTCTTCGGCGGGTGGGAAGGGCGTGAACTCATCGTCCTTCGCTTCGGCCTGCGGCGGCTCCCGCCAATCGCCCTCCGCCGCCGCCGCGGGCGCTTCGGACTTGGTCATGTCGAACGCCGCGTTCGCATAGGTGGTGCTGTGCGCTTGATCCGGTTCTTCCGGCGTCTCTTCCGCGGTTGGCACGTGCTCGTCCTCGAGCGCCGCCTCCTCATAGGCGCGTTCTTCCGCCTCCGGTCCGCTGCGCGGCTCGATCAGCGTCGCTTCGGCAAGGCTTTCGTCTTCTTGCGGCTCGGAGGTTCGATCTTCTTCGACCGCTTGCGGCGCGGGTTCCGGCTCAACCGATTGCTCGGGCTCCTGCTGCCAGCTATGCTTGCAGGCGGCGCATCGCACCTGCCTCCCCTCGGGCGGTATTGCGCCGTCCTTCACCACATATTGCGTGCCGCAGCTGGGGCAGGTGAGGATCATCGCGTTAAAAAGCCCTCTTCCGGGACGGTCAGCGCACGGTAAACAGGAATGGATGGGGCTTGGCAAGGCGCAGGGCCTTGGTCGAGCCCAAGGGAGGGAAGTCGAGCTGCCAGCGATTGCCGAATTCGACAGCGTCGGCCTGCGCTACGGCACGGGCGCCGAAGTGCTGCGCGATCTCGACTTTCGACTGGCGAATGGCGGCTTCTATTTCCTCGCCGGCCCTTCCGGCGCGGGGAAGACGTCGCTTCTCAAGCTCCTCTACCTCGCTCAGCGGCCGACGCGGGGCCGAATCCGATTGTTCGGCGAGGAGCTGAGCGAAGCGCCGCGCGAATCGCTGCCGCCCTTCCGCCGCCGGATCGGGGTGGTGTTCCAGGACTTCCGGCTGATCCGGCACCTGTCCGCGTTCGACAATATCGCGCTGCCGCTGCGGGTCGGTGGAGCGACGGACGAGGAAGTCGAGGGCCCGGTGCGCGAAATGCTCGCCTGGGTGGGACTTGCCGATCGCGCCAGCGCACGGCCGGCCACCCTTTCGGGCGGCGAGCAGCAGCGGGTCGCCATCGCACGGGCGGTGATCAACCGTCCGGAGCTGTTGGTCGCCGACGAACCCACCGGCAATGTCGACGCCGAGATGGCCAAGCGGCTGCTTCACCTGTTCACCGCGCTCAACCGGCTTGGGACCACCGTGGTGGTCGCCACCCACGATGTGGGGCTAATCAGCGCCACGCCGGGCGCCGAGATGATTCGCCTTGAAAACGGCGCCGTCGCCGATCCGACCGGCATGCTCCGCAACCCGCCGCAGGGGCGCGCGTGATGCTCGACTGGCTGTTCGTCTCGCCGGCCGACCGGCGGCTCCTCGGGAGCGGCCGCTTCCGCGGGCCCACCCCGTGGGTGATCGCGATCATGAGCTTCTCGATCATGCTCATCGCCGCGACCGGGCTGGCGCTCGCCAGCACGGCGGGGTCGCTCACTCGTGCGATCGAGGCCCGCTATGCGGTCGAAGTCCCGGATGGGGCGCAGAATTTCGATGCCCTGGTCGCCACGCTCAAGTCCGCGCCGGGCGTGACCACGGTCGAGCCGGTCCCGGAAAGCGACATGCGCCGCACGCTCCAAGGTTGGCTGGGCCCGGCCGCCCAAGCCGCGGATCTTCCAGTGCCGGCGCTGGTCAACTTCGATGCCGGGCCGGGGACAGACATGGCGAACATTCAGCGGCGCGTTCAGGCGATCGCGCCTGGGGCGCAGATCAGCGCTCATCGCGACAGGGTCGCGCCTTTGCTTCGCTCGATGCGCGCCCTTCAGTGGCTCGCCTTCGGATTGGTCGTGCTGCTCAGCGGTGCGGCGGCGGCGGCGGTCGTGCTCGCCGCGCGCGGGGCGCTCGACACGCATCGGTTCACGATCGAGGTAATGCATGGGATCGGTGCGACCGATCTCCAGCTGACCCATATATTCCAGCGCAAGATCGCGATCGATGCGCTGGTCGGAAGCCTCGGAGGCGCGGCCGCCGGCGCGCTGGTGATCCTCGCCCTCGCAAGCAGCGCCTCCTTCGCCGGCGAGCTCACCGGCGGCGCAGCCTTGTCGACGCTCGATCTGTTCGCCCTGCTTCTGTTACCGTTTGGGTTGACCGCGCTGGCGACCTGGGTTGCCCGCCTCGCCGTGCTCGCGGCACTGCGCGAGACTTTATGATCAGCCGGGCCGCTGCGCTCCTGCTGCTGCTCTACGCGCTCGGCTTCGTCGTCTTTGCCTTCACACTGGGCAAGCCCGCGCCGGCAACTGCCCGGCCGACCGACGCAGCGGTCGTTCTTACCGGCGGTAGCGGGCGCATTGAGCATGCCATCGACGTGCTGAGACAGCATGAGGCGGGCCGGCTGCTGATTTCAGGAGTTGACCCGTCGGTGACCAAGGCCGACCTGGCGCGCCGGATTCCGAGAAGCGCGAACCTGCTCGAATGCTGCGTCGACCTTGGCAGCGAATCGGTCGACACGCGGTCGAACGCCGAGGAAGCGAGCCGCTGGCTGGCGGCGCACCGCTTTCATTCGCTGCGGCTGATCACCAGCGACTGGCACATGCGCCGCGCACGCTATGAATTCAGGAGGGCGCTCGGTCGGCGATATGAGGTCGTGCCCGACGCGGTGCGGACCGAGCCGAGCTTCTTCACCCTGTTCGGCGAATATAATAAATATGTGCTTCGGCGGATCGCCGCCTGGATCGACCTTTGATGGCGTTCCTGCGCTCGCTGCTCTATGCGGCGATATTCTATCCGGCGACGGCCCTCTGGTGCATCATCGGTTTGCCCGTGAGCCTGCTCGGACAAAAGCCGACGCTGGCGGTTGTGCTCAGTTGGGTAGATTTCCACCACTGGCTTGCCCGGCATGTGCTCGGCATTCGGACGCGGATCGAGGGCGAGATCCCGCGAGCCTGCAACCTGATCGCCGTCAAGCACCAGTCGATGTTCGAAACGCTTGAGATGGTGCGCCTCACCAACCTTCCGATCATCGTCATGAAGAAGGAGCTCGCGGACATCCCGCTCTTCGGCTTTCTGACGCGGCGTTATGGCGTCATCCCAGTGGAGCGCTCGGCAGGCGCTAAGGCGCTGCGGACGCTGGTCGAGGAAGGGCGGCGGGCGCTCGCAAGCGGCAGGCCGGTCATCATCTATCCCGAAGGCACGCGCGTGCGGCCCGGGCAGGCGCCGCCGCTCAAGTCCGGTTTCGCCGCACTCTACCGGGCGCTTGGGCTTTCGGTCGTACCGGTGGCGCTCGACAGCGGCCGCCTTTGGGGCCGCGGCTTCGTCCACCAGAGCGGCACCGTAACGATCAAGGTCGGCGACACGATCCCCGCCGGTTTGTCGCGGAAGGAGATGGAGGCGCGGGTGCACGCGGCGATCAATGCGCTCGAATCGCGAGGGCCGGCTCCAGCCTAATTGCAGCCGGTCCCGGATTATTCCTCGACCGTCCGACGCTCGTTCAAATGCCAAACCGCGCCATCGAAACGGTCTTCCTCCTGATCGAATTGCACGAGTGTGCCTTCCGGCGCGCCGAGTTCGGGCAGATGCCGCCGCAGCAGCGATCGCGCGCGATTCACGTCCGTCGCGTCCACGTCCAGAATGCAACAGGCGATCTCCGGAGCGGCTCCCCAATCATCTTCATCGGACTCATAGTAAAGCGTGCCTCCCCCGACACTGCAGCCGAGGTCGGCAAGCCGCAGCTCCGCGTCGACGTGGACGCTGAAGCGATAGTGCCGTTCGAAAGGATCGATGTCGCCCGGGATGACCACGGTCATGTAGGTGCAGTCGTCCGGATCCTCCATCTTTTCCCGGAGACCTTCAAGGAAGCGCTCGATCATCATCCTCTGAGTCGCGCTCCGAGCGTCTCGGCCGTGGCGACGATGCGGCGGGAAATGTCGCCGATCTGCTCGTCGGCGAAGCTTTTCTCGATCGGCTGGAGCGTGACTTCGAAGGCGAGTGAGAGGCCTTCCGGAGTTTCGAACCGATCGAACAGGCGTACGCCGGTGATCGCTGTCTTGTCGGCGCCGCGGATCGCCCGTAGCAGGTTCTCGGCTGCGACGTCGGATGGGACGATAAAAGCGAAATCGCGGCTCACCGGCTGGAGCCCGGGAGGCGCGTAGGCGGAGCGTGCATGGCCGCTCGACCGGCCCACGGGAATGGCGTCGAGGTAGACTTCCGCCGCGACGGCGCCTGCCGGAGCGTCCAGGCTCTTCTGGAGGTTCGGGTGAAGCTCCCCGAAGTCGGCGAGGACGGTCTTCGGCCCCAAGCGCAGAGTCGCGGAGCGGCCGGGATGCCACCTCGGCCCGGCGTCAGGGAAGACCTGGAGGTTGTCGACCGGCGCGCCCGATGCGTCGAGCAGCGCCACCGCCTCCGCCTTGGCATCGAAGGCGTCGAACGGCTGCGCTTTCCCGGATTGCCAACCGCGCGGCCTGCGCTCGCCCGCGAGGATGAAGCCCAAGGTCGGGTGTTCAGAGTCGCTTAGATAGCGGCGGCCGATTTCGAACAGGCGCACGGACGAGGCGCCGCGGTCGAGGTTGCGCCGCGCCGCGGCGATGAGGCCGGGCAGGAGCGAAGGGCGCATCACCTTCATCTCCTCGCTGATCGGATTGGCGAGGCGCCAGTCGCCGCCGCCGAACGCCGCCGCTTCCGCTTCAGAGATGAAACTCCAGGTGACCGCTTCGTCGAGACCCCGCGCTGCCGCGGTCCGCCGAACGCGGCGCTCGAGCAGCTGCGAGCGGGTCGCGGTAGGCTTCGCCACGCCAGCGGCCCGCTCGAGCGGTGTCGAGGGGACGCTGTCGTAGCCCGTGATCCGAGCGATCTCTTCGACGAGGTCGGCCGGCCCTTCGACGTCACGCCGCCACGTCGGCACGATCACGTCGGCACCGCTCACTTCGAAGCCGAGGCCTTCGAGGATCTGCTTCTGCTCCGATTCCGGGACCTCGATCCCGCCGAGCGCCTTGGTTCGCCCGAAGTCGAAATGAATCACGCGTTTCTCCACCGGCGGATCGCCCGCGCGGATCACCGCCGAGGCTTCGCCGCCGCAGATGTCGAGGATGAGGCCGGTGAGGATCGCGAGGCCGTCATCGAGGAAGGCCGGGTCGACTCCGCGCTCAAAGCGGCTGCGCGCATCGCTGGTGAGGCCGAGCGCCTGTCCGGTGCGGGCGATGCGCTCGGGCGTGAAGAAAGCGACTTCGAGCATCACATCGGTGGTCGTGTCGCTCACGCCGGAATCTTCCCCGCCCATGATCCCGCCAATGTCGTGGACCTGCGCGTCGTCGGCGATCACAGTCATGAAGGCCTCGAGCTCATATTGCTTCTCGTTGAGCGCGAGCACCTTCTCGCCGGGGCGCGCGGCGCGGGCGGTGAGGCCGCCGCTGAGCTTGGCGATGTCATAGGCGTGGCTCGGGCGGCCGAGGTCGATCATCACATAATTGGTGATGTCGACGAGGGCGGAGATCGGGCGCTGGCCCGCTGCCTTGAGCCGCCGCTGCATCCATTCGGGCGAAGCGCCGTTCTCGAGGCCCTTGATCGCTCGGCCGAAGAAAGCGGGGCAGCCCTCGGGGTCGTCGATCCTGACGGGCACGGGGCAGGGAAAGCTGCCTTCGATCTGCGGCACGGCCAGCGGCTTGAGCGTGCCGAGGCCCGCGGCAGCGAGGTCGCGAGCGATCCCGCGTACGCCCATCGCGTCCTGGCGGTTGGGGGTGACGTTCACTACGAAGACCGGATCGTCGAGGCCGGCGTATTGCGCAAAAGCGGTGCCGACCGGCGCATCGTCGGGCAGCTCGATGATGCCTTGATGGTCCTCGCCGAGCTCGAGCTCGCGCGCCGAGCACATCATTCCGCGGCTCTCGACGCCGCGGATCGCCGCGACCTTCAACGTCATGTCGCTGCCGGGGATGTAGGCGCCCGGCGGGCCGAACACGCCAAGCATTCCCGCCCGGGCGTTGGGCGCTCCGCAGACGACCTGGATCTTCTCGCCCGTGCCGGCATCGACGGTCAGCAGCTGGAGCTTGTCGGCCTGCGGGTGCTTCTCCGCGGTCAACACCTTCGCCACCTTGAACGGCGCGAGCGCCTCGGCGGGATCAGAGATCTCTTCGACCTCCAGCCCGATATTGGTGAGCTTGTCGGCAATCTGCTCAGCGGACGCATCAGTATCGAGGTGGTCCTTGAGCCACGAAAGGGTGAACTTCATGCTTCACCCTTTCGTGCCCCGGCCCTCGAGCCGGGGCCCAGAATCAAAGGAGTCAGGAACTGGACCCCGGCCTTGGGCCCCATCGAAGTACTACTTCGATGGGTTCCCTGTGCCGGGGTACGGTGACGGCTGAACTTCATGCGCCGACCCCGCCCGAGAGCGTCGGCACGTCGAGCGCTCGGAACCCGTAATGCTTGAGCCAGCGGATATCGCCGTCGAAAAAAGCGCGCAGGTCGTCCATGCCGTATTTGAGCATCGCCAGCCGATCGATGCCGCAGCCGAAGGCGAAGCCCTGCCATTCGTCGGGATCGAGCCCGCAATTGGCGATCACGCGCGGGTGGACCATGCCGCTGCCCAGCACTTCCATCCAGCCTTCGCTTCCGCCAACGACGCGCCGGCCCTTCTCCATCGACCAGCCGACGTCGACCTCGGCCGACGGCTCGGTGAAGGGGAAATAGCTGGGCCGCATCCGGAGAACGACATCGTCCCGCTCGAAGAACGCCTTGAGGAAAGTCTCGAGCGTCCATTTGAGGTGGCCGAGCGTGATGCCCTTGTCGATGACGAGCCCCTCGACCTGGTGGAACATCGGCGTGTGGGTCGCATCGCTGTCCGAGCGGTAGACGCGGCCCGGGGCGATCAGACGGATGGGCGCGCCATGCGCCTTCATCGCGCGGATCTGCACCGGCGAGGTGTGTGTCCTCAGCACGCGCGGCTCCTCATCGGGTGTGCGCGGTTGGAGGTAGAAAGTATCCATCATCGCGCGCGCGGGATGACTTTCGCCCATGTTGAGCGCCGTGAAATTGTGCCATTGGTCCTCGATCTCGGGCCCTTCCGCGACCGAGAAGCCCAAGTCGGCGAAAATCTCGGCGAGCTCGTCCATCACCTGGCTCACCGCGTGGATGGTACCAGAGACGATCTCCGGCGCCGGAAGCGAGAGGTCGATCTTTTCGGTCGCGAGCTTGCGCTCCAGCTCGGCGGCTTCGAGCGCCGACTTGCGCTCGGCAATCGCGGCCGTGACCTGCTCGCGAAGCGCATGGATCTTCGGCGCTTCGCGGACGCGCGTCTCCGCGTCCATCGTGCCGAGCGACTTCAATTTGGCGGTGATCTCGCCCGACTTGCCGAGCAGCGAAACCCTGGCCGAATCGAGCTCGGCCAGATCGTTCGCTGCGGCAATGCGGTCGAGCAGAGCGGCTGACATGCGACGCGCCTTAGCCGGGCCCTCAAGCAAAATGCAAAGGCGTGCTACAGTCGCTGGCGATGAGCCACTGGCCCGAGCTGAGCGTCGAGCGCGATCACGAGACCCTGAGCATCCTGCACCTCGCAGCGCAGATGCTCGGCAAGATCCGCGTCGCACATGCGCCGTGGATGAACCACGGCTGGCACGTCGCGCTTCAGCCCAATGCGCGGGGGCTCGGAATCCTGCCGACGGCGGCGAGCGGCGGCCGGACCTTCACCCTGACGCTCGACCTCTGCCGTCATGCGATCGTGCTGTGGATCAGCGACGGCGGGCGCGAGGAGCTGCCCCTCAATGCCGGGAGCATCGGCGCGCTTCACCGGCGGCTGGTCGATCTGCTCGAGCGGCACGACCTGCCCTCCACCTTCAGCGGCACGCCGAGCGAGCTGCCAGACGCGGTGCCTTTCGCTGAGGACCATGCGCGGCGCGACTATGACCGCGATTCGGCCGAGCGGTTCAGGAGTGCGCTCGCCGCGATGTTGCCGGTGTTCGCTCGCTTTCGGGCGGGCTTCTCCGGCAAAGCGAGCCCGGTGCATTTCTGGTGGGGTGCTTTCGACCTCGCCGTCAGCCGTTTCTCGGGGCGAGAAGCACCGCCGCACCCCGGCGGAATGCCGGGCCTGCCCGACCGGATCACGCGGGAAGCCTATAGCGACGAAGTCAGCAGCGCCGGCTTCTGGGCAGGCGGGGTGACCGCGGCCGAGCCCTTCTTCTACAGCTACATCTATCCGGAGCCAAAAGGCTTCCGATCGGCCACGGTCGCCCACGGCAAGTTCGACGAGACGTTCGGCGAGTTCGTGGTGCCTTATGCTCAAGTCCGGAGCGCGGACGACCCACAACGCATGCTGATGGAGTTCTTCCAGTCGACCTACGACGCTGCGGCCGACCTCGCGCACTGGGTCCGCGCCGCGCTCGAGCGGGACCCGGTGGCGCCATGATCACTGAATATCGCGGAGGCAGCCGGCTGATGCATGACATGATCGTCGCGGACGACCTCGTCGAATTCCTGACCTTGTCAGCTACGAGCTGCTGGACTGATCGAGACTCCTCGGGGTAGCGTCAGCGATCCTGGGGGCGGCTATGGTCACGGTCGATGAAGATTTCGTGCGTTGTGATGGCAAGAGCTTTGCCATCCGCAGCATCACGAGCGTCGAAGTTCGCGAACAACCACTCGCCTCCCGCAGCCTAGTGTTGGCGTTGGGGTTGGCGCTGGGCGTATTCGGATTTTTCACCCTCTTATGGCTTCTAGTTGCTGTTGAGAATGCAATGGAGTTTCGCCTCGAACCCTCCGACATCTTACTGTTAATTGTACTCGGCTTCGCGAGCTTCTTCTTGGCTCGAGCGACCCTCGCGGCCGTTAAGCGCACGCGTGCGACTGTCTACAGCGTCACTCTTGCGACGACGGCTGGTGAGCGAGAAGCATTTGTCGGCCCGTCACCTGAAGAGGCGCGAGACTTGCAAGTGCTCATTGAGCAGGCGATCGCTGGCAACCACTGATAGCAACAGCGGATGATCGGCGGCGTCGAAATCTGCGCCTGACATCTCCCCACAACCTCCCCTATGAGGGGGAGGAGCTCAGTAGCTAGGCCGTCTTCATCTCCAGCGCGGCTTTCGCCTGGGCGATGATGCCGCCGAACGCTTCGGCTTCGTGCATCGCGATGTCGGCGAGCACCTTGCGGTCGAGGGTTACGCCGGCGAGCTTCAGCGCGTGGATGAACTGGCCGTAGGTCATGCCTTCGGCGCGCACGGCAGCGTTGATCCGCTGGATCCACAGAGCGCGGAAGCTCCGCTTCTTCACCTTGCGGTCGCGATAGGCGTACTGGCCGGCCTTCTCGACCGCCTGGCGGGCGACGCGGATCGTGTTCTTGCGGCGGCCGTAATAGCCCTTCGCCTGGTCGAGGAGGCGCTTGTGCTTGGCGCGGGTGGTCACACCGCGTTTGACGCGTGCCATGGGTGGACCTCCTTACTTCAGACCGTAGGGGGCCCAGGACTTCACGCGAGCGACGTCGGCCTCGCTGAGAATCTCGGTCCCGCGGTTCTGGCGGATGTACTTGGCGTTGTGGCTGATCAGCCGGTGGCGCTTGCCCGCGACCCCGTGCTTGATCTTGCCGGTGGCGGTGACCTTGAAGCGCTTCTTGACGCCGCTCTTGGTCTTGAGCTTGGGCATTTTCGTCTCCTTGTTGCACCGCTGGGGCGCGACGTTGTCCAACCGCCACGGCATGCCTTCCGGCCGGGCCATTGGTTTTCCAACGATCTGGAAAGCGCGCGCCTATACGGAGGGGCTCGCGAGAAGGCAAGTCGCAAGAGTAGTACCCCGGCGAAGGCCGGGGCCCAGGCGCCTTAGCGACGGTCGTTTCTTGAAGCGCTCCGCGCTCCTGGGCCCCGGCCTTCGCCGGGGAACATCTACCAGGGCAGTTCGGACCCGTTGCGGCGCAGGAAGCGGCCGCTGTCGTCGATCGTGAGGCGGTCGATCAGCGCGCGCATGTCGCTCACGCTTTGTTCGCTGGTGATCTCCGCGCCCGAGCCGCCCATCCGGGTCTTCACCCAGCCGGGGCTGAGGACGACGGCGGTCACTCCGCGGGGCCTGGCTTCGAGCGCGAGACAGCTCCAGGCCATGTTCAGCGCCGCCTTGGAAGTACGGTAGGGAACCCAGCCGCCGCCATTGTCGCCGATGCTGGCCATGCCGCTGGAGATGGCCACGGTCTTGCCCTTCGCCTCGGTCAGGCGCGGGAGCAGCGCTTGCCCCAGCTGGAAAGGCGCGATCGCATTGACCATCATCATCGCCTGCCAGTCGCGGGCGTTCCCGGCGCCGTCGGTGTTCATCGGGTGATTGGTCCCGGCATTGGCAATGAACAGCTCCAGCGGACCACCGACCTTGCCCGGGAAGGCTGCGACCGCGTCGGTATCGGACAGATCCAGCGGTTCGACTCGAACGTCCAGCCGGTCGAGCTCGGCGCTCGATTGCCGCGCCGTCGCGATCACGTCCCAGCCGGCTTCGGAATATTGGCGCGCGAACTCGAGGCCGATGCCGCGGTTCGCGCCGGTGATGAGGACCGTTGGCAAATGTTTGGAACGCCGCAACTCCAAGAAAGGCTCGACGTCTGCGGCTATTCGGCCGCGTCCAGCGTC
>DASUIB010000124.1:0-5704 GCA_036273235.1 Sphingomicrobium sp.
CCGTACACCACGCACGGCCACGATGGCGTGCTGATCGACGAATATGTGGCGAACGACGAAACGCTTGAGATTCTCGTTCGTCAGGCGTTGGTTCAGGCCGCGGCCGGCTGCGACATCATTGCACCATCGGACATGATGGACGGCCGCGTCGGCGCGATCCGCATGGCGCTCGATGAAGCAGGTTTCCACGACGTCCAGATCATGTCGTACGCGGCAAAATACGCCTCCGCGTTCTACGGCCCGTTCCGCGACGCGATCGGCTCGGCCAAGGCGCTGGTCGGCGACAAGCGCACCTATCAGATGGATCCCGCGAATACCGACGAAGCGCTGCGCGAGATCGAGCTCGACCTCGCGGAGTGCCTCCTCGATGTTCGCCGGGTCCATCTGGTAGCCGCGCTTGTCGCCCTTGAGCCGGCCAAGCGAACCGACCGCCTCGCGGAACGGCCCGTAGAAGGCCGACGCATATTTGGCGGCATAGGCCATGATCGCGACATTCTGATGCCCTTCGCGCTCGAGCGCTTCGCGGATCGCGCCGACGCGGCCGTCCATCATGTCCGATGGCGCGACGATGTCTGCGCCCGCGTCGGCCTGGACCAACGCCTGGCTGACCAGGACCTCGACCGTATCGTCGTTGATCACGTTGCCGAGCGCGTCGACCAGGCCGTCATGGCCGTGGGCGGTGTAGGGGTCGAGCGCCACGTCGGTGAGCACGCCGATCTCCGGCACCGCGTCCTTGATCGCGCGGATCGCGCGGCAGATCAGATTGTCGCGATTGAGCGCTTCCTCGGCGCGCTCGGTGCGAAGCTTATTGGGGGTGTTGGGAAACAGGGCGATGCACGGAATGCCGAGATCGGCCGCCTCGCGCGCCTTGGCGCCGAGCCGATCGACGCTCCAGCGGCTGACGCCCGGAAGCGAGCCGATCGGCTCCTCGCAATCGCGGCCCTCGCAAATGAACAAAGGCCAGATGAAGTCGCTCGGGTGCAGCCGGTTCTCGGCAAGCATCGAGCGCATCCAGCCGCTCGAGCGGCCCCGGCGCATGCGCAGGGCAGGGAATGAAGCGGACATAGCGCCGCTCTATCGTCATTCCCGCGAAAGCGGGAATCCCATTTCCGGTCGTAGTAGACAGCGGGACCCCCGCTTTCGCGGGGGTGACGAACTAGCCGGCCGGATTCAGCCGCCCGCCGGGCTCGGCCTCGGCGAGCGCTTCCTCGATCGCCTCCTGCTCGTCGAGTGGGGCGTGGCCGACGTCCATCCGCGCCTTCTTCCACCCGCCGTGCAGGTAGAAAGCGATCGCCAGCGTGATGTTGGCGAAGGAGCTGACGGGGAAGCTCAGCCACAGCGCATCGGCCTTGAGCCAGGAATAAGCGCCGAGCGCGAACCCCAGGCGGACCGGAATGAGCCCGATCGCGAGGATGATCAGCGGCCCCATCACCGCGCCGTTTGCCCGCACGGTTCCAAAGATGACCATCGTCACGCCCATCAGGAGGAAGCTCCAGGTCACAATGAGCTGGATGTGGCGCGCGATCGGAAGCGCCGGGCTGTGCGATCCAAGGAAGAGGGCGAGCGCGGGCTTGTCGGCGACGGCGAGCAGCACGACCAGAACGCCGGTGATGAGCAGCGCCTGAGTGACTCCCGACCAGGTGATCCTGCTCACCCGGTCCCATCTGCCCGCGCCGATATTCTGCGCCGCCATGGCGCTGACCGCGGCGCCGAGCGCCATCGCGGGCATCTGCAGATAGGTCCACAGCTGCATTGCGACTCCGAACGCTGCTGTCGTGTCAACTCCCTCGTGGTTGACGAGGCCGACCAGCGCCAGGGCCGAACCCGAAATGACGACCATTTGCAGGCCCATGGGAATGCCCTTGACGATGATCGTCTTGAGGATCGCCCGATCGGGGATGAGATATCTGAGCTCCCTCCCCTTCAGCCGCAGCGGCAGGTCGCGCGCATAGATGTAGATCAGGAGACCGACCAGCGCGGCATAATTGGCGATCACCGTCGCCGTCGCCGATCCGGCGATTCCGAGACGCGGCGCCGGGCCGAGACCGAGGATGAAGACCGGGTTGAGGCTGCTGTCGAGAATGACGGCGACGAGCATCGCCCACAGCGGGGTCATCGCGTCGCCAGCGCCGCGCATGCCCATCATCAGCAGGACGAGGATGAGAAGCGAGGGCATGGCGATGAAGATCACCCGCAAATAGGCGAGCGCGAGTGGCGCCGCGGCGGCCGGCGTCGCGAGCAGCCTCAGGAGCGCGGGTGAGAACAGCCAGCCGAGAACGGCGATCGCGGCGGCAACGAAGAAAAATGAACCGATCGCCGTGCCGATCACTCGCCGAGCGCCGTCGACGTCGCGCCGGCCGAACGCCTGGCCGATCAGCACGGTCGCGGCCATTCCGAAGCCGAACACGAACGCCATCAGCAGGAACATGATCATGTTCGCATTGTAGGTCGCCGCGAGCGCGCTCTCGCCGAGAAAGCGGCCGATCCAGATCGCGTTGACGGTGCCGTTCAGCGACTGGAGGACCGAGGAAACGAGCGTCGGAAGCGCGAAGACAAGCAGGGTCTTGCCGATGCTGCCTTGGGTCAGGTCGCGTCCATGCGGTCGGCTCGCCATTCGCTTTCTCCTCGTCCGGATCAGCACAGTGTCGTCACGCTGTGCAATCGACGCAATAGAACCGTGAAACAAGCTCGGCGTGGCATCGTTTCGCGACCCCGTGCCGGCGTCCGGCCGGGCTTTTCATCTTAACTCAGGTCAGTTCGTTTCGCGGCTGGAAAGGCGTATAAGCGACTCGCCACGATCGGGGGTGGCGAGCGATGGAAAAGAACGACCGTTCCTATTTCATGCGGCGCGCGGCGCAGGAGCGCTCGGCCGCGGACCATGCATCGGACGAGGCGGCGCGAGACGCCCATCTTCAAATGGCGCAGCGCTACCGCAAGCTCATCGGCGCTTCGAAGGAAACCGAGCCGACGCATAGCGCGCCGGCCTAGCCTTCAGGCTTGCCGCTCGTCGAATAGCCGACCGAACACGGCCGGATGGATCGGGTGAAGGAAATTGAGGCCCGCGGCGAAGCCTTCGACCCAGCACACCTCGGCCTCGAGCGGCTGAAGCCCATCGAACTTGACCCACAGCCGCTCGTCGAGCTGCGGCCGCTCGACGAATTCGACCCGGCATCCGTGGAGCGAGGCGTCGTAGGCCCGAACACTGTAGTTGAGCTGTCCCGAGCGGCGGAGCGACACTTCGGCATCGATGGCGACACGTTCGCTTCGGCGGGCGGCCGTGTTGAAGAGCGGTGTGGTCATCCGCTGCGAGATGCCGCCAACGTCGTATATTCATGCCTAACGATCGCTCCATTCCGGAGACAGTTTCAGCGAATCTCCGCCACCGGGCGGACCACCGCGCAGGCGATGCGCGGGCCGCTGTTGCCGCTCGGGTCCGTCATATAATCGTCGGCGTTGGCGTGGATGACGAGCGCGGCGCCGCCGGCGCCGAGCAGGCTTGCCATGGTCGCGCCGGGCACAGTCACCGTCGCAGTGAGGACGCCGTTGGCCGCGACCTCGACGTTCGGCAGGTCGCCGGCATGCGGACCGGCCGGGTTGTTGAGCCCGTGCTTCTTGCCGAGCGGGTTCCAGTGCGGCCCGGCACTCGCGAAGTCCGGCGGATCGCAGCGGCCGACGGCGTGGACGTGCAGCCCGTGGAGCCCGTGCGGGAGCCCCGTCGCGCTGATCCGGAAGCTGATGCCGCCGGCCGTCTGCCAGGCGCGCACGCTGCCGATGACCTGGCCCGACGCATTGACCAGCGGCATCGGCGATCCGCCGCTCGGCTGCTCCACGCTCGCGCATGCGGCGAGGATAACGGTGAGCGTCAGAGCAAGTTTACGCATGACCTGTTCCTACTCTCGTCATGCTGAACTCGTTTCAGCATCCATCCAGAGACGTACGCAGCGGGTCTCGAGAATGGGTCCTGAAACAAGTTCAGGACGACGGCTGTTCCGCTTCAACCCTCGCCAGCAGTTGGCCCTCGCTGACCTGCGCGCCGGGCGTGGCGTTGAGCTCGGCGACCGTTCCGTCGAAGGGCGCGGTCAGCGCATGCTCCATCTTCATCGCCTCTAACGTGAGCAAGCGTTGTCCCTTGGCAACCTTTTCGCCCTGCGACACTTCGACCGCCGTCACCTTCCCCGGCATCGGCGCCTCGATCTCGCCGTCGTGGAGGCCGTGCGAAGCGCCGGTGCCGCGCGACTCGAGACCAAACTCATATGCCTGCCCTTCGGAGAACACGACGACACGCTGATCGTCGGCGAATCCCGAGACTTCGCCGATCTCGTAATCATCGCCGAGTTCGACGGTTCTCCCCCGAAGCGCAACTACGAGACGCGGCGGCGCATTAAGCCTGAATCCTGCGGGACCCGGCAACGGCGCTTCTTCTTCGGCGGCTAGAATCACGATCGCGGCAGCAGCGCGATCGATACTGTCGTTCGGAGCTGCGTCCGGAATGAGTTGATCGAGATGTTTCTCGATGAAGCTCGTATCGATTTTCCCGGCTTCAAAGTCCGGGTGCGTCACCGCGTTCAGTAGAAAGCCGGCATTGGTACGAACGGGCCAGACCTCCGTCTGGTCGAGGTACTTACCCAGCTCGTCAATTGCCCATTCTCGCACCTCGCCCCACGAGACGATCTTCGCGATCATCGGATCGTAGAAGGGCGAGATGGCATCGCCCTCTTCGACGCCAGTCTCGATGCGCGGCTCACCATTTAGAGCGACGTTTTCTGGCCCGGGAAGGGGAACATCGAAATGCTCGAGCTTTCCAACGCTCGGCAAAAAACCCTTTGCCGGATCCTCCGCGTAAAGCCGCGCTTCGATCGCGTGGCCGTTGATCGTCAGCTCTTCCTGCGTCTTCGGCAGCTTCTCGCCGGA
This sequence comes from Sphingomicrobium sp., assembly GCA_036273235.1. Taxonomy (GTDB): domain Bacteria; phylum Pseudomonadota; class Alphaproteobacteria; order Sphingomonadales; family Sphingomonadaceae; genus Sphingomicrobium. The sequence goes on from DASUIB010000124.1 coordinate 4,912, forward strand.
GGCGACGCGGAGCTGCCATTCGACCAAGTCCTGGCCGGTGATCTCCTCGGTCACCGGATGCTCGACCTGCAGGCGCGTGTTCATTTCCATGAACCAGATGCGGTCGGCGCGGAGACCCTGGGACGCGTCGGCGATGAATTCGATCGTACCGGCGTTTTCGTAGTTCACCGCCTTCGCAGCGCGCACGGCGGCGCCGCACACCGCCTCGCGAGTCTCGGCGTCCATGCCCGGCGCGGGCGCTTCCTCGATCACCTTTTGGTGGCGGCGCTGGAGCGAGCAGTCGCGCTCGAACAGATGGACGACGTTTCCGTGGCTGTCGCCGAACACCTGCACTTCGATGTGGCGCGGCGAATTGATGTATTTCTCGATCAGCACGCGGTCGTCGCCGAAGCTGCTCGCCGCCTCGCGTTTGGCGCTGTCGAGCGCATCGTCGAATTGCCCAGGTTCGTCGACCCGGCGCATGCCCTTGCCGCCGCCACCCGCGACGGCCTTGATCAGCACCGGATAGCCGATGTCGTCGGCTTCCTGCTTCAGGCGCTTCGGGTCCTGGTCCTCACCGAGATAGCCGGGCGTGACCGGAACGCCTGCCTCAGCCATCAATTTCTTCGCCGCGTCCTTGAGGCCCATCGCGCGGATGCTATCCGGCTTCGGACCGACCCAGATCAGCCCCGCGTCGATCACCGCCTGCGCGAAATCGGCATTCTCGCTGAGGAAGCCATAGCCGGGGTGGATCGCCTCGGCGCCGGTCGCCTTCGCCGCCTCGATGATCCGGTCGCCGCGCAGGTACGACTCC
>DASUIB010000125.1:0-21539 GCA_036273235.1 Sphingomicrobium sp.
CCGGGAGTCGCCGAGACGAAGGTCGTCTGCGGGCGCATCGCGTCCCATTCGTTGAACCGCAGCGGCCGGTTGTCGATGCAGCTCGGCAGCCGGAAGCCATATTCGGCGAGGGTGATCTTCCGCCGATGGTCGCCGCGCGCCATCGCGCCGATCTGCGGCACCGTCTGGTGGCTCTCGTCGACGAACAGGAGCGCGTTGTCCGGCAGATATTCGAACAGGGTCGGCGGCGGCTCGCCGGGCAGGCGACCGGTCAGGAAGCGCGAGTAATTCTCGATGCCGGCGCAGCTGCCGGTCGCGGCGATCATCTCGAGGTCGAAGTTGGTTCGCTGCTCGAGCCTTTGCGCCTCGAGCAGCCGCCCTTCGGCCGTCAGCTCCTTCAGCCGCTCGGCAAGTTCACGCTTGATCGCCTCCATCGCCTGCTTGAGCGTCGGCCCGGGGGTCACATAGTGCGAGTTCGCATAGACCTTGATGCTGTCGAGGCTGGCGATGGTCTTGCCGGTCAGCGGATCGAACTCGCTGATCTCCTCGATTTCGTCGCCGAAGAAGCTCACCCGCCACGCCATGTCCTCATAGTGCGACGGGAAAATCTCCAGGCTGTCCCCGCGCACGCGGAAGCTGCCGCGGACAAAGTTGGAATCGTTGCGCCGGTACTGCAGCGCGACGAGCTTGCGGATGACCTCGCGCTGGTCGTCGACCGCGCCCTTCTTGAGGCTGAAGGTCATCGCCGAATAAGTCTCGACCGAGCCGATACCGTAGAGGCACGACACTGACGCGACGATGATCACGTCGTCGCGCTCCAGAAGCGACCGGGTCGCCGAATGGCGCATCCGGTCGATCGCCTCGTTCACGCTCGACTCCTTCTCGATGTAAGTGTCGGTGCGCGGAACGTAGGCCTCGGGCTGGTAGTAATCGTAGTAACTGACGAAATATTCGACCGCATTGTCCGGGAAGAAGCTCTTGAATTCGCCGTAGAGCTGCGCGGCGAGGATCTTGTTCGGAGCGATCACCAACGCCGGCCGCTGCAGAGTCTCGATCACCTTGGCCATGGTGAAGGTCTTGCCGGAGCCGGTGACGCCGAGCAGCACCTGGCTCTTCTCGCCCTCATCCGCCGCCTCGACCAGCTCGGCGATCGCCTGCGGCTGGTCGCCCGCCGGCTGATAGTCGGCGACGAGCTCGAACTTCTTGCCCCCTTCGGCCTTGTCCGGACGAGCCGGCTTGTGCGGCACGAAGCCCGTGGTGTCGGGTTCGGCAAGGCTGGTGCGGATTTGGATCGGCATCGCCGCCGATATGGGAGCTGCGGCCGCTCCGGGCAATTCAGACCAGTAGCAGAGGGCTAAGTAGCGCTAGCGAACCCGCACTGCTTTTGCTCCATTGCGATCTGCTTGGTGATCCGCGTCGCGTTCTCGGCATAGGCCTCGGTCACCGATCCATGATCGACCGTCTTACCGCGCAGTGGACTGACCTTGTCGCAAATGTGGAAGACGTGCGGAGTCGCGGCCTTCTTGGCGCCGTTCTCGGGAGCGATCCAATAGACGACGTCCTGGCCCGCCGGGTGTTGCGGATCCTTGGTCGCATCGGCCACGGTCTTCGAATCCTTCGCGATGTCCTGCGCCTGGGAAGCGACCTCGGGTGAACAGTCGTTGGTCGGCTGATTGGCTTTGATCTCGGCCGCGCACTTGTTCATGTCCTGCGTATATTGCTCGACCGAGGGTGGGTGGTAGCTCACCCCCATCAGCGTCGCGATCACGGCGAGGACGACGCCGACACCGCCGGCGATCGTCTTGTTCTTCGGGTCCATGTCCTTGTCCATGAAGATGAGGACGAGGAGCGGAAGGAAGGCGATCACCGTGATGATCGCGCCGAGCTGGTTCTGGAAGAAGAACCTCGCAGTATCAGCTCTGCTAGCGGGGTCCTGCTTGTTGGCCGCCTTCCACATCAGGCTGCCGGCAATCGCGAAGATCGCGATCCCGACCAGGATGCCGATCAGCAGCCCGAGATTCCCATGATCGAACCTGTGCTGGTAGAGCAGGACGATCCCAACGACCTCGCCGGCGATCGCGACGATCCACGACAGCGCGGCAAAGATGCGAAGACGCGTGGCGGCAGATTTCTGGCCGTGAGTCGCACGCCAGTCGCTCGTGACATCAGTCTCCCCGGCGCTTTTCTTCTCGGCCATCTCAAAATCCTCCCACGTCGAATTGTGGACCTCGACTTGGAACCGGAGCCTAGGCGCAGCCGGTCACAAGACCAACGCTCCATATCGGAGAAAGCATTCTATCGTTAGGGAAATTCGATGACGTCGGCGTGCCGGTACCGCGCGTCTGCCGCGCGGCCGTCCCGGCTGCTGGCGCCGCGCCCATGGGAGTCTTATGGTGCGGCTCTCGAACCACAGGGGGTTATCATGAAACATGCAGCGTACGCGCTTGCGTCCGTCCTTTGCCTGACCGCCTGCAACAAGGGGCCTCAGGTCAACCTCAGGAACGCGACCGGGAACCAGGTCAGCCAGGCCGTCGGCCAATCCGGCGTGATGACCAGCGACTCGATGGTTCAGCCGGGCCTTTGGGAATCGAAGGTCACGATCCAGGAGATGAACATCCCCGGCATGCCCGCCCAATATGCGGACAAGATGAAGCAGAGCATCGCCGAGCACCGCAACGAGAGCAGCAAGCACTGCATCACGGCCGCGGACGTGAAGAGGCCGAAGGAGGACTTCTTCGGCGCGGACAAGTCCTGCAAATACGACCATTTCACCATGGGTGCGGGCAGGATCGACATCGCCATGGTCTGCCATGCGGAAGACACGACGCAGAACATGAACGTCAGCGGGAGCTACACGCCGACGACTTACTCGATCGACACGTCGATGAGCGGAAGCGGCGGCCGCGAGGGCGGCATGAGCATGAAGATGCATGTCGATTCGAGCCGGGTAGGCGAATGCACCGGCAAGGACGAGGATTGATCGCATGCGGCGGCTGGCGCGTTAGCGCCGTTCGATGCCGAGCGTTCCTGTCCTTCTCAACCGCGACGGCGGCGCGCTCGCCGCCGACCCCAAGCTCGCCGACAAGGTGCGCGAGGCGCTCGAATCCGCGGGGCTTAAAGCCGAAGTCGAGCTCCTCTCCGGCGGCGACTGCGCCGTGCGCTGCCAAGCGATCGCGGAAGCCAGGGAGCCGCTGCTGATCGTCGGGGGTGGTGATGGGACGATCAGCGCCGCGGCTTCGGCGCTTGCTGGTACCGACACGTTGCTTGGAATCCTGCCGCTCGGGACACTTAACCATTTCGCGCGCGATCTTGGTATCCCAACCGACGTCGGCGAAGCCGCGCGACTGATCGCAGCAGGCAAGGACCGCCGCGTGGATATTGGCGAGATGAACGATCGCGTGTTCATCAACAACAGCGCGATCGGTCTTTATCCTTTGATGGTCGTGGACCGCGACTTGCAGCGCCGGCTGCTCGGGCGGAGCAAGCGGCTGGCGATGATCGTCGCTTCACTACGCACGCTCGTCCGCTTCAACCACCATCGCTTGACTCTGACCGTAAACGAGGAACGGACCGGCCGAGTCGACACGCCTCTGCTGTTCGTCGGCAACAACGATTACCGGATCGACATCGGCGCGCCCGGCAAGCGCGAGGCGCTCGACCGCGGAGAGCTGTGCGTGCTCGTCATGCGCAAGAAAACCCGCCGGGGTCTTGTCGCCGCGAGCATCCGCGCCTTCCTCGGCCGAAGCCGTTCCGACGACATGGTCCGCCTCGAACGGGTCGAACGCCTCCGCGTGTCCGCGCCGCGGCCGCAGCTCGCCGTTTCGCTCGACGGCGAGGTTATTCGCGCCGAGCCGCCGCTGGAGTATAAAATCCGAAAACGGGCGCTGCGCGTCATTGCGCCCCCGCCCACGGGATAGGCCGACGGAACAAGAGCACGTCCTTTCGGGTTCGCGGCACGAGGACAAGGGGCACGGATTTGGCGACTCAGGCCCGTGAGCGACTGTCGGACCGGATGCGCGCGCGAGGGCTTCGCGTCGCGGGCGCGGCGATCATCCTGCTCAGCGCCGGTGCCCTGCTGCTCCCGGCCGGCAAGCACATTTCATCCGACATGATCGGCGCCTTGCTGGTCGCAGCCGGCCTCATCGAGGCGGTCGCGGGGTCGCTTCGGCGGGAGGTGCGCCCGTTCGCCATGGCCGCCGGCGGGGTGACCGCCGCGGCGGGCCTCATCTTCATCCTCAACCATCAGACGCATTTCTTCCCGACCGCGACGCTCGTCGTCGCCTGGCTCCTGGTCCGAAGCGTCATCCTCGGCGCCGCGAGCATCGAAGCCACCGGCTCGGTCCGCCTGTGGACCGCGATCTGCGCCGGCATCGATCTGCTCCTGGCGATTCTCCTGATCGCCGGCCTTTCGATCGCCACACTGATCATCAGCCTGTTCGGGCCCACGCCGTGGCTGATCGCGAGCTTCGCCTGGTTCGTGGCCGTGAGCTTCGTCGTCAACGGCCTGCTGCTGCTCGAGGTCGCAAGCTGCGTCGGCGAGACCGCTCCCGCCTAGCTTCGCAAACTTGCGGGTTCGCCGGCCGCCGACGATAAGGCGGCCGATGTTCGAAAGCTCGCCGGACCTGTCGGTCAACACGGTCGCCGAAATCGTGCGGCTGGCGCTCGCGCCGGTGTTCCTGCTGAGCGGTATCGGCGCGTTCCTCAACGTGCTCGCCTCGCGGCTGTCGCGGATCGTCGACCGTTCGCGTGAAGTCGAACCGCGATTGCTCGCCAGCCGCGGCGCTGAGCACGACCGCTGGATCGCCGACCTCAAGATTCTCGACCGCCGAATGTCGCTGATCAACTGGGCGACCGGCCTTTCGGTCACCTCGGCCATGCTCACTTGCCTCGTCGTGGTGCTGCTCTTCGCGGCGAACCTCATCCGAACGCATCTCGGCACGGAGATCGCGTGGCTGTTCATGGCCTCGATGCTGTCGATCGGCACGGCCTTTGCCGTGTTCCTGCTCGAGACGACGATCGCCGCGCGGGCCGTCAGAATTCGCTCCGAGCTGCTTCAGCACAGAGTCGAATAAGCCATTAACTCGACAGTAGCGGCGCAGCTGTTACGCTGGTCGGGAGGGGGAATATCATGCGATTCATTGCTCTGGCCGCGCTCCTGCTTACCTCCGCCGCCGACGCAAAGCCCGCCCAGAAGCCGGTGCCGCCGCTGGTCGTCTCGGGCGGCGCGCCGCTGCCGAATTCTCTGCCCAATTTGGACGCGGTGCTGGCGATGATGGACAAGATGTTTCCGGCGCTGCCCGATCCCGATCCGGCGCGGCTCGCCTTGGCCCGCAGGGCGGTCACAGTAATGTGGCCGGACGGCTCCTACGGCAAGATGATGACGGGCATGATGGGCGGGATGTTCAATCGAGCGCTGCAGCTGAAGAATTCCGACCTCGCCGCGATGGGGACGCCGGCAAAGCAGAGCACGGTGGCGGCGAATGCAGACCTCAGTCTGCACGATCAGGCGGTTGCCAAGGATCCCTATTTCGACCAGCGCATGGCGGCGATGAGGGACGTGCTGAACGAGGAAGCGAGCAAAGCTTCGCTCATCATCGACCCGCATATGCGCGACGGTCTCGCGCATGCGATGGCCCGGCGCTTCGATGCCCGGCAGCTGACCGACATCGACGCTTTCTTCGCCACTCCGAGCGGACGCGCCCTGGCGGGCCAATATATGCAGCTGTGGGTCGATCCGGACACGTTGCGGTCGCTGTTCCAGTCGATGCCGGAAATGATCAAGTTGATGCCGGACATAATGGCCAAGATGAAAGCGGCGAACGACAAATTTCCCGCGCCGCCGAAGACTCCCACGACCGCCAGGCCGTAGGCGGGCTTCGCTCGACAAGGCCACAAGCGGACCCTATCGGCTGACCTCCACCAAAGGAGCAATTCAGCGATGAACCGCGCCGGCCATTCGGGAAGCCATGCTCTCGACCGAGTCCTCGTGCTCGAGATGGTGCGGGTCACCGAAGCCGCGGCGATCGCGGCGTCGCGGCTGATCGGACGCGGGGACGAGAAAGCGGCCGACGCGGCAGCGGTCGAGGCAATGCGGGCCGCGCTCAATGAGCTGCCGCTCGACGGCACCGTGGTGATCGGCGAGGGCGAGCGCGACGAGGCGCCCATGCTCTACATCGGCGAACGCGTCGGCTGCGCTCAGGATTCGGGCCCGAAGATCGACATCGCGCTCGATCCGCTCGAGGGCACGACGATCACCGCCAAGGCGGGTCCCAATGCGCTTGCCGTACTTGCGATCGCCGAGAGCGGGGGCCTGCTCAACGCGCCTGACACCTATATGGAGAAACTGGCGATCGGCCCGGGCTATCCCGAAGGCACGATCGACCTTGGCCGAAGCGTCGGCGACAACGTCCGCGCGATCGCCAAGGCGAAGGGCGTCGAGCCCGCCGAGATCACCGCCTGCGTGCTCGACCGCGACCGCCACGACACCACCATCGCCGAGCTGCGCGCGCTCGGCTGCGGCGTTCGGCTGATCCCCGACGGCGACGTCGCTGGGGTGATCGCGACCGCCGATCCGGATACGGGGATCGACGTCTATATCGGCACCGGTGGCGCGCCCGAAGGCGTGCTCGCGGCAGCGGCGCTGCGCTGCGTCGGCGGGCAGATGCAAGGCCGGCTCGTGTTCCGCAACGACGACGAAGTCGCCCGCGCCCGCCGCTGGGGGATCGACGACCTGAAGCGCATCTACAGCCTCGGCGACATGGCCAAGGGCGACTGCATCTTCGCCGCGACGGGCGTGACCGACGGATCGCTGCTAAAGGGCGTGCACCGCGGCCGCGGCTGCACGACCACCGAAAGCATCGTCATGCGTGCGAGCACCGGCACGGTCCGCCGCGTATCCACAGAATATCGCGACCTCAAACACCGCGGACTCTAGATGTACCCCGGCGAAGGCCGGGGCCCAAGCCACAAAAGAACATCTGGACCCCTGCCTTCGCAGGGGTACAGTCCAGCTGTGACCGCTGCGCTCAACATCGAACGATCTGTGACGGGCCAGCCATGGCGCTGGCGGCGGCCGCCCGACGACAGCCTCGGCATGGATGCACTGGTCGACGAGCTGCTGCTTGCTCGCGGCGTCGCTCGCGAGGACCTGCCCCGGCACCGCGATCCCAAGATCCGCGACTTCCTTCCCGACCCGAGCTGCTTTGCCGACATGGACAAAGGCGCGAAGCGGCTGGCCGACGCGGTCCAGGCGGGCGAGACGATTGCGATCTTCGGCGATTATGACGTCGACGGCGCGACCAGCGCCGCTCTGCTGACGCTCCTGCTCCGGCGCCTCAACGCCGAGCCGATCGTCTACATCCCCGACCGGCTGATGGAGGGCTACGGTCCCTCGGGCAAAGCATTGGTCGAATTGAAGGCGCGCGGGGCGAGCGTCGCCGTGTGCGTCGACTGCGGCGCGCAGGCGTTCGACGCGCTCGAGGAGGCGCGCGCCGCCGGGCTCGACGTGATCGTCGTCGACCACCACCAATGCGCGAGCCTGCTCCCAGTCGCTCACGCCCTGATCAACCCCAACCGGCTCGACGAGAGCGAGGACGGCGCGGCCCACGGTCATCTTGCCGCGGTGGGCATGGCCTTCCTGCTCGGAGTCGCGCTGATCCGCGAGCTTCGCGCGCGCGGCGCCTTCGAGGCGCTCGCCGAGCCCAAGATCCTCGATCTGCTCGATCTGGTCGCGCTCGGCACCGTCGCGGACGTCGCGCGCTTGAAGAGCCTCAACCGCGCGTTCGTCACCCAGGGCCTCAGGATCATGGCCGCGCGCCAGAACGTCGGCCTCGCCGCGCTCGCCGAGGCGGCCCGACTGGTGAAGCCACCCAGCTGCCGCGACCTCGGTTTCGCCCTCGGCCCAAGGATCAATGCCGGTGGCCGTGTCGGCAAGTCGGACCTCGGAGTTAGGCTCCTCACCTCAACCGATCCCGAGGAAGCGCGCACCATCGCCGCCGAGCTCGACCGGCTGAACGAAGAGCGCCGGGCGATCGAAATGCTGGTGTGCGAGCAGGCGGAGCGGCAGGCGGAGACGCTCAACGGCGCGGCCGTCATCACCGTGATGAGCGGCGGCTGGCATCAGGGGGTGATCGGAATCGTCGCCGGGCGCCTGAAGGAGCGGTTCGGCCGCCCCGCGATCGTGATTGCCGAGACCGAAGACGGCACCGGCAAGGGATCGGGACGCTCGATCTCTGGCGTCGACTTGGGCGCGGCAGTGCTCGCCGCCAAGGATAGCGGGCTGCTCGTCGCCGGCGGAGGACATGCGATGGCGGCAGGCCTGACGCTTCCCGCAGGCGGGCTCGAGCCGTTCCGCGAGTTCATCAATGACCGCCTCGCCGCCGATATCGAGAAAGCACGCGGGGACAAGGCCCTGCTGCTCGATGCTTTGCTCGCCCCGGGCGGAGTAGCCGGCACCTTGTGCGACGCGCTCGATGCCGCGGGCCCGTATGGCGCAGGCTGGCCGAGCCCGCGCGTCGCCGCCGGGCCGGTACGGCTGCTCAAGACCGCGATCGTCGGCGAAAACCATGTCCGCGGAATCGCCTGCGGGGACGACGGCAAGAGCTTCAAATGGATCGCCTTCCGAAGCGCCGGAAGCGAGCTCGGCCAGGCGCTCCTCGCCTCCCCGGCCGACGCACGGTGGTGGTTGGCGGGTTCGATCAAGCGCGACGAATGGAACGGCGGCAACGCGGCCGAGATGCACCTCGACGACGCCGCGCTTGCTTGACCGCCCGCGGGGCCTCGCTTAACCGCGAGCCGCTCAACCGGCCCCATCGTCTAGCGGTCCAGGACGTCGCCCTTTCACGGCGAAAACACGGGTTCGAGTCCCGTTGGGGTCACCAAACTCAAGTCAAGCTTAGGAACTCGACGGCGTCAGCGTTCGTCTAGGCCTCAACCGTCAAAAGCGGGGGCTTGTGAACACAGCCGGCTGGCACATTGAGGGAAAGGTGCGGCGTATGGCTGCCGCGGCCGCACCCGTGTTCCTGCTGACCGCCTGCGACCGCGGAATCCTCAACCCGGTCGGGCCAGTCGGCGGCGCCGAGAAGATGATCCTCATCAATTCGACGGCGATCATGCTGGCGATCATCATCCCGACGATTCTCGCTACGGTCGGAATCGCCTGGTGGTTCCGCGCCGGCAACACCAGGGCGAAATACCGGCCGGAATTCGAATATTCAGGCGCGATCGAGCTGGTCGTCTGGTCGATCCCGGCGCTCACCATCATCCTTCTCGGCGGAATCGCGTGGATTGGAAGCCACGATCTCGATCCGGCAAAGCCGCTGAAATCCTCCGTCCCGCCGGTCTACGTCGACGTCGTGTCGCTCGATTGGAAATGGCTGTTCGTCTACCCCGACCAGGGCATCGCGACCGTCAACCAACTGGTGATCCCCGCCGGGGCGCCGGTGAGCTTCCGCCTGACCTCGGGAACGGTGTGGAACGTCTTCTTCGTCCCGCAGATGGGGACGATGATCTACACCATGCCGCGAATGGCCTCGCGGCTGAACCTCGAGGCTGACAAGCCCGGAATCTATGAAGGCATCTCGGCCCATTTCAGCGGCGACGGCTTTCCCGGCATGCGCTTTGCCGTCCATGCCGTTCCGGCAGCGCAGTTCGCAGCTTGGGTCGCCTCGGCCCGTTCGGGGCCGACGCTCGACGCCCGGAGCTACGACCAGCTTCAGAAGCCGAGCAGCTATGTGAAGCCGTTCACTTACGGCAGCGTCGACCCGAAGCTCTTCGATTACGTGCTCGCCAACCGGGCGCTGCCCCCGGTTTCGCCGAAGACGACGCCTCCGGCGCAGCACGTGTCGCCGCAACCGCCAACGGGGAACAACAATGTTCGGTAGGCTGACCTGGGACGCGATTCCGTTCAACCAGCCGATCCCGCTGATCACTTCGATCGTCGTGCTGGTCATCATCGCCACCGTGCTCGCGTGGATCACCTACAACCGCTGGTGGCCCTATTTGTGGAACGAGTGGATCACCTCGACCGACCACAAGCGGATCGGAGTCATGTACATCGTGCTCGCCCTGGTGATGCTGGTGCGCGGCTTTTCCGACGCGCTGATGATGCGCGCTCAGCAGACGGTCGCGGTCGGGGCGTCGCAGGGCTATTTGCTGCCGGAGCATTACGACCAGATATTCTCGGCCCACGGCACGATCATGATCTTCTTCATGGCGATGCCGTTCATCATCGGCCTGATCAACTTCGTCGTTCCGCTCCAGCTCGGGGTTCGCGACGTCGCCTTCCCGACGATGAACAACGTCAGCTTCTGGCTGACCGCCTCGGGCGCGCTTTTGGTCAATTTGAGCCTGTTCATCGGTGAGTTCGCGCGCACCGGCTGGCTCGCTTTTCCACCGCTCAGCGAGAAGCAATTCTCGCCTGGCGTTGGCGTCGATTATTATCTGGTCGCATTGCAAATATCCGGCGTCGGAACCGTGCTGACCGGAGTCAATTTCGTCACGACGATCCTCAAGATCCGCGCCCCGGGCATGAGCTACATGCGGATGCCGATCTTTACCTGGACGGCGCTCGCCTCGAGCCTGCTGATCATCGCCGCTTTCCCCGTGCTGACGGCGACCTACGCCGAGCTGATGCTCGATCGCTACCTCGGCTTTCATTTCTTCACCAATGACGGCGGCGGCAACTCGATGCTCTACATGGACCTGATCTGGGTCTGGGGGCACCCGGAGGTCTACATCCTCGCGCTGCCGGCCTTCGGCATCTATTCGGAGATTGCCGCGACCTTCTCGGGCAAGCCTCTGTTCGGCTACCGCTCGATGGTTTTCGCGACGCTCGGCATCTGCATCATCTCGTTCATGGTGTGGCTGCATCATTTCTTCACCATGGGCGCCGGCGCCGACGTGAACGCCGTGTTCGGGATCGCGAGCATGATCATCGCCGTCCCGACGGGGGTGAAAATCTTCAACTGGATGTTCACGATGTACGGCGGCCGGGTCCGCTTCACGACGCCGACCTATTATCTCGTCGGCTTCATGATCACCTTCGTTCTCGGCGGGTTGACCGGAGTCCTGCTGGCGATGCCGCCGGTCGATTTCGTCGTTCACAACAGCCTGTTCATGGTCGCTCACTTCCACAACGTGATCATCGGCGCGGTCGTGTTCGGAGTGATGGCCGGCTATACCTACTGGTTCCCCAAGGCGTTCGGCTTCACGCTTGACGAACGGCTTGGAAAGATCATCTTCTGGTGCTGGTTCGTCGGCTTCTATCTTGCCTGGTTCCCGGCCTATGCGCTCGGCTTCATGGGCGGGACGCGGCGGCTCCAGCACATCGCGGACCCGAGCTGGCAGCCCTATCTCGACGTCGAGATGGTCGGGACTGTGATCATCCTCGCCGGCATCGTTCTGACGATCGTCCAGCTCATCTATTCGATCCGGACGCGCGACCGCCGCCTCGACCTCACCGGCGATCCGTGGGACGGCCGCACGCTCGAGTGGCTGACGCTGTCGCCGCCGCCGCACTTCAACTTCGCGGTTCTTCCCGACGTCCACGGCGAGGAGCCTTACTGGACGCGCAAGCAGACCGCGCTGCGCGAGGAGAAGCTGACCGAGGAGCCGAAGTACGAGCCGATCGAAATGCCGGTGAACACGCCGACCGGCATCATCTGCGCCTTTTTCGCCTCGCTCTGCGGCTTCGCGGTGATCTGGTACATCTGGTGGCTCGCGATCCTCGGCCTGATCGGCGCCTTCGCGGTCTTCGTCTGGTATGCCTGGCGCGACGAGCATGAGCACGTCATCTCCGCCGATGAGGTGGCGCGGATCGAGCGCGAGCGGCGGCGCGTCAGAGGCGAGCTCCTCGGTCAGTGGAAGCCGGTGTCATGAGCGCGACGGAGGCGCCCGCCGTCGGCCTCACTCACGGCGCGTCCGAGGACACCGGCCTCGGCAATCGCGGGCCGCAGTCGAAGAGCATCGTCGTCCCCTACGGCTTCTGGCTGTTCGTCCTGTCGGACATGGTGCTGTTTTCGGCTTTGTTCGCGAGCTACGCCTCGTTGGTCCATGCGACCGACGGCGGGCCTGTCACGAACCAGCTGTTCGACCGCACCAAGGTCGCAATCGAGACTCTCGCGCTGCTGGTTTCGAGCTTCATTTGCGGCCTCGCGATCATCGCGGCCAAGCGGAAGAACCTGCTGTGGACCGAGATCTGGCTGTTCTTCACCGGGCTGTTCGGCTTCGTCTTCCTCGTCATCGAGCTGACCGAGTTCGTCGGCATGGTGCGGATCGGCGCGGGACCGCAGCGAAGCGCTTTCCTCTCATCCTTTTTCACCCTCGTCGGCTGTCACGGCGCGCACGTCACCGCGGGCCTGCTGTGGATCGGCACGATGATGGCGCAAGTCTGGGCCAAGGGGTTCGAGCCGCACATCGTCCGCCGCCTGCTGTGCCTCAGCATTTTCTGGCACGCGCTCGACATCATCTGGGTGGCGATCTTCACCATCGTCTATCTGATCGGAACATTGCCATGAGCGACCGCGACCCAGAGCTCACGAACGTCGCCCCCGGCGAGCCGCACGACAGCCTGATGAGCGAGACGATCAGCTACGTCGTCGGCCTCGGACTCGCGCTGCTGCTGACCGGCGTGTCGTTCTGGGTCGCTTCCACCTCCGCGCTATGGGGTCCCGGAGTAGCCGTCGGACTCGTCGTGCTCGCGATCGCCCAGATGGGCGTTCACCTGGTCTTCTTCCTCCACATCACCAGCGGTCCCGACAACACCAACAACGTCCTCGCGCTCGCCTTCGGCGTCCTTATCGTCTTCGTGGTGATGATCGGCACCATCTGGATCATGGCGCATCTTGCCGCGAACATGGGGCCGACGCCGGAGATGACCAACTTGACGATGCAGCGCGGCTAGGACCTCAGCCGCTCGGCGTGCCAGGCGAGGTGATCGGCCATGAACGTCGAGATGAAATAGTAACTGTGGTCATAGCCGGTCTGCCGCCGAAGTGTCAGCGCGATCCCGGCCTTGTCGCACGCGCGCTCGAGAAGCTCGGGCCGAAGCTCCTGTTCGAGGAACTGGTCGGCGGTGCCGACGTCGACCAGCAGCTCCTTCACCCGGGCGCCATCCTCGATCAGCTCGACCGCATCATGCTTGCGCCAGCTCGCGCGATCTTGCCCCAGATAACCGGCAAGCGCCTTCTGCCCCCACGGCACTTGGCTCGGAGCGACGATCGGCGCGAACGCCGAGACGCTGCGGAAGCGGTCGGGAAAGCTTAGCGCAACCGTCAGCGCGCCGTGCCCGCCCATCGAATGGCCGGTGATCCCCTGGCGGTCGATGTCGACCGGAAACTCGGCGGCGACCAGCGCGGGAAGCTCGTCCGTGACGTAGCTCCACATGCGGTAATTGGCGGCCCAAGGCTCCTCAGTCGCATCGACGTAGAATCCCGCGCCCTTGCCGAAATCATAGCCGTCCGAGTCCGGCACGTCGTCGCCGCGCGGGCTGGTGTCGGACGCGACGAACACCAGGCCGAGCTCGGCGCAGGCGGCGCGATACTCGCCCTTCTCGGTGACGTTCGCGTGCGTGCAGGTCAGCCCCGACAAATACCACACGACCGGCAGCTTCCCCCCGCGCTCCGCCTGCGGCGGAAGGAAGACCGAGAAGGTCATGTCGCACCGGCACGCCGCCGAGGCATGGCGAACGACCAGCTGCCGCCCGGCGTGCGCCTTGTTCTCGGAAATTACTGCCATGGCCCCACTCTATCGTCATTGCGAGCGAAGCGAAGCGATCCAGCTTCGCGCCACTTGATTGCTTCGTCGCTGCTCTCCTCGCAATGACGAAGACTATTGCTGCGGCCGGTGAAGCCCGCAGAGCTTGTTCCCGTCGGGATCGCGCAAGTAAGCCAAGTACAATTTGCCGGTCGGCCGGTCGCGCCACGCGGGCGGGTCCTCGACCGACGTACCACCGGCTTCGATGCCGCTCTGATGCCACACATCGATCCCTTCGGGGCTGTCGAAGTTGAATCCGATCGTGCCGCCGTTGGCAGGCGTCGCAGGCGCGCCATCGATCGGGTTGGACACCATGAACACCGCACCGTCTTTTGCGTAACGGAGCCGCCCCTTGTCGTCGACGTGCGCTTCCTTGCCGAACAACGCGTCATAGAAGCGCCGCGAGCGCTCCATGTCGTTCGTCCCGACCATCACATGACTGAACATTCTTGGCCTCCTCCCTTGTCATTGCGAGCCCGAAGGGCGCGGCAATCCAGTCTGCCGCCCCTCTGGATTGCTTCGCCGCGCTCGCAATGACGAGCCAGCGCTCAATAAACCACCACGCTCCTGATGCTCTCGCCAGCGTGCATCAGGTCGAACCCCTTGTTGATCTCGTCGAGCTTGAGCACATGGGTGATCATCGGGTCGATGGCGATCTTCCCGTCCATGTACCAGTCGACGATCTTCGGAACGTCGGTCCGCCCCTTCGCACCGCCGAA
Source organism: Sphingomicrobium sp. (assembly GCA_036273235.1). Classification (GTDB taxonomy): domain Bacteria; phylum Pseudomonadota; class Alphaproteobacteria; order Sphingomonadales; family Sphingomonadaceae; genus Sphingomicrobium. The sequence continues at coordinate 14,451 of DASUIB010000125.1, forward strand.
CGCGGTCCCGCGCCAGTTGCGCCCCGTCACCAGCTGGAACGGGCGGGTCGAAATCTCCTTGCCGGCCTCGGCCACCCCGATGATGACGCTCGTCCCCCAGCCGCGGTGGCAGCATTCGAGCGCGGTGCGCATCACCTCGGTATTGCCCGTCGCGTCGAACGTGTAATCGGCGCCGCCGTCGGTGATCTTCACGACCTCGTCGATGATCGCCTGCCGGTCCTTGCCCTCAGCAAGGATGAAGTCGGTCATTCCGAACTTGCGGCCCCATTTCTCCTTGCCGGGATTGATGTCCACGCCGACGATCCGGTTGGCGCCGACCAGCTTGGCGCCCTGGATGACGTTGAGACCGATCCCGCCGAGCCCGAACACGACGACGTTCGCGCCCGGCTCGACCTTGGCCGTGTTGATCACGGCGCCGACGCCGGTGGTCACGCCGCAGCCGATGTAGCAGCTGGTCCGGAACGGGGCGTCGTCGCGGATCTTCGCCACCGCGATCTCGGGCAGCACGGTGAAGTTCGAGAAGGTCGAGCAGCCCATGTAGTGGAAGATGGTCTCGCCCTTGTACGAGAAGCGCGACGTGCCGTCGGGCATCACGCCCTTGCCCTGCGTCGCCCGGATCGCGGTGCAGAGGTTGGTCTTGCCCGAGAGGCACGATTTACACTGGCGGCATTCGGGCGTGTACAAGGGAATGACGTGGTTGCCGGCTTTGACGCTGGTGACTCCCGGCCCGACCTCGCGCACCACGCCCGCGCCTTCATGGCCGAGGATCGACGGGAACAGTCCCTCGCTGTCGAGCCCGTCGAGCGTGTAGGCGTCGGTGTGGCAGATGCCCGTCGCCATGATCTCGACCAGCACTTCGCCCTGCTTGGGTCCATCGAGGTCGACCTCGACAATCTCGAGCGGCTGCTTGGGCGCGAAGGCGACGGCGGCGCGGGTTTTCATTCACTCTCTCCGTCGAGGAAATTGCGGATCCAGCCGCCGACCGCTTCATTGTCGTTCGGCGCATCGAGCGAGGCGATCGCCTGGTCGGCATTGTTCACCCGGTCGTAGCGCTTCTCGATCAGCGCCTTGGCGAAGGCGGGTGAAAATTCTGGATGGAACTGGAAGGATATCGCTGGACGGTTGGTCCAGGCGAGCGCGGCGAAGGGCGTAAAGTCCGATGCTGCGACGACTTCCGTGTTCGGCGGCTGGACGATCACCTGATCCTGATGCGACGCCGGAATCGCGATCGTCCCGCTAGTGTCGATCCACGGCTCGGAGCGGAGGACCGTATAGCGGTGCAGCCCCGCGCCCCAGCCCTTGGGCGACTTGATTACCTGCCCGCCGAGTGCCTCGGCCATCACCTGATGACCGAAGCAGACGCCGACCATCTTCGCTCCATCGGCGGAGCGGATGAACTGCATCAGCGGCTCGATCCACGGCAGCGGGTCGTAGACGCCCGCGGGCGAGCCGGTGATCAGATAGGCATGTTGCGCCTGCGGGTCGTCAGGCAGCTCGCCCGACTGCACATCATAGGTCCGGACCTCGAAGCCCGGACCGAGGAGCCGCTCGAACATCTGCGGGTAATCGCCGAACTCGTCGGCGAGGTTGCCGGGCGGATAGCCGGTCTCGAGAATGCCAAGCTTCATCGCGCCGCCTTGCCACCACAAAAGCGTTCGGCCAAGACGAAGCGATGGGGAGCGGCCTTCAAGGGCGCCATGCGCTGATCACCGGTGGAGGCACCGGCATCGGCGCCGCCGCCGCTCAGCACCTCAACGCGGCCGGTGCGAAGCTCTCGCTGCTCGGCCGAAGGCTCGAACCGCTGCAGGCGGCCGCCGAGGGACTCGGCGGAACGGCGATCCCATGCGACGTCACCGACCCTGACCACATCACTGCCGCGTTCGACGAGGCGCGCGCCGCGAACGGTCCGATCGACCTCCTTATCGTCAATGCCGGAATCGCCGAGAGCGCGCCCTTCCACAAGATGAGCCGCGAAAGCTGGGACCGAATCCTCGCCACCAACCTCACCGCCGCGTTCGACTGCGCGCGCGCCGCGATCGGCGACCTGCTCAAGAGCGACAGTGGCCGGCTGGTCTTCGTCGCGTCGGTCGCCTCGCTCCGCGGAGTCCCCTACGCCGCGCACTACGCCGCCTCGAAGCACGGCCTGCTCGGCCTCATGCGCAGCCTCGCCGCCGAATATGCGAAGACCAATCTCACCGTGAACGCGGTCTGCCCGGGCTATGTCGACACGCCGATGACCGACCAATCGGTCGCGCGCGTGTCCGAGATCACCGGACGAAACGCCGAGGATTCGCGAGCGGTCATCACCAACATGAATGCGAGCGGCCGGCTCGTCGACCCGCAGGCCATCGGCAATGTCATCGCCATGATCTGCCTGCCGCTCAGCAGGGATATCAACGGGGCGGCGATCACCATCGACGGAGGGACGAGTGCATGACCTTCGATCCAGTCAAGTTCAAGCCCCAGCATTTCGAGTGGAAGTTCGAAAATGGCGTGGCGACGGTCACGCTCAACCGGCCCGAGCGGAAGAATCCGCTGACCTTCGAGAGCTATGAGGAGCTGCGCTCGACCTTCTACGAGCTCGACCACAATTATCGCGTGAAGGTGGTCCTGCTACGTGGAGCGGGCGGCAATTTCTGCTCGGGCGGCGACGTTCACGAGATCATCGGTCCGCTAACCAGGATGAACAGCCAGGGGCTGCTTCGCTTCACCCGGATGACCGGAGACGTGGTCCGCGCGATGCGCCATTGCCCACAGCCGATCATCGCCGCGGTCGAGGGAACCTGCGCCGGCGCCGGCGCGGTCCTCGCCATGGCGAGCGACATTCGCTTCGGCCAGCCGGGGTGCAAGACCGCCTTCCTGTTCAGCCGGGTCGGCCTGTCGGGCGCCGACATGGGCTCGTGCGCGATGCTTCCGCGGATCATCGGCCACGGCCGCGCCGCAGAGCTGCTCTTCACCGGCCGCGACATGACCAGCGAGGAAGGGCTCGCCTGGGGCTTCTACAACCGCGTGGTCGAGGACGTGATGGCGGAAGCTTACGCGCTTGCCGACCAGCTCGCGAACGGCCCGTCGATCGCCCATTGCATCACCAAGCGTCAGCTCGATTCGGAATGGAGCATGACCCTCGACCAGGCGCTCGAAACCGAGGCGCGGGTCCAGGCCCGGTGCATGGACACCAACGATTTCAAGCGCGCCTACGAAGCCTTCGCCAACAAACGCCAGCCGGAGTTCAAGGGTGATTAGTTCGCGCGGAGACGCGGAGAACGCAGAGAGGCTGAAGCGGGTCTCGACCTCTCTGCGCCTCTGCGTCTCTGCGCGAGACAATCGACCGGTGAGAAGTTGAGCGACCAATCATTTCTCACCTGGCCCTTCTTCGAGCCGAGGCACCGCGAATTGGCGGAACGTCTGCTTCAATGGTGCACCGACAATCTCACCGACCGCTACGCCGAGGATCTCGATAGCGAATGCCGGATGCTGGTCCGGGAGCTCGGCGCGGCCGGCTTTCTCAAACTCTGCGTCGCGGATGGCAACGCGCGGCCCGACGTCCGAAGCCTCGCGATCGCGCGCGAGACCCTCGCCTACCATAGCGCGCTCGCCGATTTCGCCTTCGCGATGCAGGGCCTCGGCTCGGGCGCAATCTCTTTGTTCGGAACGGTCGAGCAGAAGCGCGAATGGCTGCCGCGCATCGCGTCGGGCGAATCTATCGCTGCCTTTGCGATGACCGAGCCCGAGTGCGGCTCCGACGCCGCGAACATGCAAACCTCGGCGATGCGCGAGCGCGATGAATGGGTGCTGGTCGGGGAAAAGTCCTACATTTCGAATGGAGGCATCGCCGATTTCTACCTGACCTTTGCCCGCACCGGCGAAAGGGAGGGCGCCCGCGGCCTCTCGGCCTTCATCGTTCCGGCGGAACTGGTCAGTGTGGAAGAGCGGATCGAGGTCATCGCACCGCATCCGCTCGCCCGGTTGAAATATGACAATGTGCGCGTTCCTGCTGACGCGATCGTCGGCGAAGCGGGCGAGGGTTTCCGCATCGGCATGGAGACCCTGAACCTGTTCCGAGTGACGGTCGGCGCGGCCGCGCTCGGCATGGCGCGCCGTGCGCTCGATGAAGCATCAAGCTGGGCGAAGAACCGCCGCCTCGGCAGCAGCACGCTCGCGGATAATGCGGTCACTCAGGAGAAACTCGCCGACATGGCGCTGCTGGTCGATGCGTCGGCCCTCCTCGTCTACCGCGCCGCGTGGCAGCAGGATGAAGGCGGGACCGATAACCGCCGCGCCGCAGCGATGGCGAAGCTCTACGCCACCGAGAGCGCGCAAGCCGTCATCGACGCCGCGGTCCAGATGCACGGCGGGGCCGGCGTGACTAAGGGCGTCAAAGTCGAATCGCTCTACCGCGACATCCGCGCGCTGCGCATCTACGAAGGCGCGAGCGAAGTGCAGCGCCAGATCATCGCCAAAGATCTGCTGAAGGGGGCAAGCGCATGAAGATTCTCCAGCCGCCCAACTGGCCGCGGCCCAAGGGCTATTCGAACGGCGTCAGCGCGAGCGGGCGAATGATCTTCACCGCCGGGATCGTCGGCTGGGACGAGAACGAGAGCTTCCCCGAATATACGCTCCATGGCCAGTTCGCCCGAGCGCTCCGAAACACGCTGCAGATCCTCGCCGAGGGCGGCGCCGGCCCGCAGCATATCGTACGAATGGCCTGCTACGTCACCGACCGCCACGAATATGTGAACTCGCGCGACGAAATCGGCACCGCCTGGCGCGAGATCATGGGGCCGAACTATCCGGCGATGGCGCTGGTCGAGGTGAAGGGGCTCGTCGAACCTGCGGCCAAGGTCGAGATCGAGACGACGGCGGTGGTCGAGGAAGAGTAGCCGTCATTGCGAGCGAAGCGAAGCAATCCAAATAGAATTTCGCGCAGAGACGCCGAGGCGCAGAGATGCTGGCGCGAGTCTCGATCTCTCTGCGTCTCTGCGTCTCTGCGCGAACAAAATAGCCGGGTTCCCGCGCGTCGGCGGTACACGCAATGACAGCCTACGACAGCTTCGTCCGCGACCGGCTTCCGCCGCCGGAGCTGCTGCCCGAATTCCGCTTCGACCTTCCCGAATTGCAATATCCGGAACGATTCAACGCCGCCGCCGAGCTTCTGAAAGGCGGCGACCGCCAAGCGCTCGCGGTCGTCAACGAGCACGGCCGCTGGACCTATGCCGACCTCGATTGCTTCAGCGGCCGGATTGCGCGCCTGCTGGTCGAGGGGGAAGGCCTGATCCCCGGCAATCGCGTGCTGCTTCGCGGGCCGAATACATACACGATGTTTGCCGCGTGGCTCGGCGTGCTGAAGGCCGGAGGCGTGGCGGTCTCGACCATGCCCTTGCTCCGCCCCGGCGAGATCACAACCGTGATCGAGCGGGCGCAAATCTCCCACGCGATCGTCGACAGCCGCTTCATCGGCGACTTCCGCCAGGCCGCCGATCAAACGCATTTCATCAAACACATCATCAAATATGATGGCGACTACGGACGCGGCGAGCTTGAGACGCGCACTGCATCGCTCGACCCGCTCCCGCCGCTCGACACCGGGCGCGACGATCCGGCGTTGGTCGCCTTCACCAGCGGCACCACGGGCATTCCCAAGGGCTGCGTCCATTTCCACCGCGACGTGCTCGCGCCGTGCGACACCTTCGCCAAGCATCTCGTCGGGCCGAAGCCGGGCGACGTGTTCCTGACCAGCGCGCCCATGGCCTTCACCTTCGGCCTCGGAATTACGCCGATGTTCCCGCTCCGCTTCGGCGCCGCCTCGGCGACGATCGAACAGGTGAGCCCGCCCGCCTTGCTCGAGGCGATCGCACGGTTCGGAGTCACCCACCTCGGCACCGCTCCGACCGCTTACAAGGCCATGCTCTCGCACCCCGCCCTGGACGAAGCGCTGAAAACGTTGCGCCATTGCATCTCCGCCGGCGAGCACCTGCCCGAGGCGACCTGGCGCGCGTGGAGGGACCGGACGGGAATCGCGATCACCGACGGCATCGGCTCGACCGAGATGATGCACATCTTCGTCTCCGCCGCGGGCGACGACATCCGCCCCGGCGCCACCGGGACGGCGGTTCCCGGCTATACGGCAACCGTCCTCGATCCCGGCGGCAATCCGCTCGACGAGGGCGTCGGCCGCCTCGCGATCAAGGGGCCGACGGGCTGCCGCTACCTCGATGACCCGCGCCAGCGCGATTACGTGCAGAACGGCTGGAACGTCACCGGCGACACCTACCGCCGCGACGCCGACGGCTATTTTTGGTATCTCGCGCGCAGTGACGACATGATCGTCAGCTCCGGCTACAATATCGGCGCTCCCGAAGTCGAAAATGCTTTGCTGTCGCACCCCGCCGTCGCCGAATGCGCGGTGATCGGCGTGCCCTGCCCCGAGCGCGGGCAGAAGGTGAAGGCGTTCGTGGTGCTCACGGGGGGTGCGGAGCCGTCGGGCGGGCTGGTTGCCGAGCTGCAGGCGCACGCGAAGGCTGAGATCGCCCCCTACAAATATCCGCGCGAGATCGAGTTCGTGGATGCGCTGCCGAAGACCGCAACGGGCAAGCTCAGGCGAAGCGAATTGCGCCGTTAGTCAATTGACGATGGGCCTGTTGCCTGGGTTATCAAAATTGGAATCCTCGCTGCACGCACCCCGAGTTGTGCAAAGAGGAGCTGAATGAAGTATATCACGGACCTCGCTGGCTCGGACGCAAGGGGTGCCCGACTGAACCGCCAACAGCGCCCCCGGGGGCGGATTCATTCCTGAGGTCCGTTTCAGATAATCCACAAGCGTCGCGTCACTGATGGACTGACCATTCCAAGTCAGGTTGCCCATCTTATCCAACCTCACAATATTTGGGCTAACCACCAGCCCGGCGGTTTTGAGCGGAGTTTGCCACATCGGAAGGGGCTGTCCGCAACCTGCTGACTTCGACGATCTGGTTGCTGGACCAGACGGGCCCTTTCCGCACGAAACAACGGCCAGTGACAGCAAGGCCAGTGACAGAGAACAGCGGCGCCTCACTCAAACTCCACAATCACCTGATCGACCGCGAGGCTGTC
>DASUIB010000126.1:0-18814 GCA_036273235.1 Sphingomicrobium sp.
ACCCATAGCACCGAATCGACCCGCTCCATCATCAGATTGCGGATCGTGCTCGATTTGACCGCCGGGAAGCTCAGGCAATCGGTCAGCGCGGCCAGCGCCCAGCCGCGGTCCGGGTCAGGGGTGCGGGTCAGATAATCGGCCAGCAGCCGCAGTTTCTCGTTGCGGCTGCGCGTGTAGACCAGCGCATCGACGAGGGCGGCGAATTCCTCCACCTAATCGTCCTCGTCCTCATAGCCCGCGAGCGCCAGCGCGCGGGCGCGGCGCTGGTGAAGCTGACACCAACGCAGCAGCGCTTCCTCGCGGCCGTGAGTGATCCAGGTCTCCGCCGGGTTCACTTCCTCGATCGTGCGAGTCAGCTCCCCCCAATCGGCGTGATCGGAAATGACCAGCGGCAGCTCGACGTTGCGCTGGCGGGCGCGCTGGCGGATGCGCATCCAGCCTGAGGCCATGGCGGTGACCGGATCGGGCAAGCGCCGCGACCAACGGTCGTTGAGCGCTCCGGGCGGGCAGATGACGACATGGCCGGCCATCTCCTGCTTGGTCGCCGTGCCGGTGTGCCGAAGCTCGCCGAGCTCGATCCCGAAGCTCTCGTAGAGCTGGTTCAGCCGCTCGATCGCGCCGTGGAAGTAGATCGGGTCGTGATGACCGCGCTCGCGGAGCTCGCAAATGATCCGCTGCGCCTTGCCGAGCGCATAGGCGCCGACCAGCACGCAGCGGCTCGGGTCCGCGTGGAGGCGGTGGAGCAGCCGGTCGATCTCGCTTCCGGTGTCGGGATGGCGGAACACCGGCAGGCCGAAGGTCGCCTCGGTGATGAAGATGTCGCACGGCACCGGGACGAAGCAGGCGCAGGTCGGATCGGGGCGGCGCTTGTAGTCGCCCGAAACCACCACTTTCTCGCCCTTGTGTTCGAGCACGATCTGCGCGCTCCCGAGCACGTGGCCGGCGGGGACGAAGCTGACCTCGACCTCGCCGACTCGAAGCGACTCGCCATAAGGAATGGGCTGCCCCGACTGCGGCCCGTAGCGCACCTCCATGATCGCCAGCGTCTCCGCCGTCGCGAGCACCGCGCCGTGGCCGCCGCGCGCATGGTCGGAATGGCCGTGGGTGATCATCGCCTTGGGCCGAGGCTCGGTCGGGTCGATCCACGCATCGGCCGGGCGCACGTAGATGCCCTCCGGGTGGGACTCGATCCAGGAACCCAATCGCGCCATTGATAGCTATATAGGGCGAAAGACCCGGGAGTTCCTTTTAACCGGGCGGAGGAAAGACATGGGACATGCGTCATGGTGGGTGATGGACATCGTCGGGCCGGCGATCCTGCTCATCATTCTCATCTGGCTGGTGATCCGCCGCGGCTCCGACCGCACCGACGATCGCACCGAAGCGGGCACGCGCGACCTGTACCGGGAAGAGGAAATCCGGCGGCGCGAGGGGACTGACGACCTCTGACCGAGCCGCTCCTACCGCCGGTCGTCCGGCAATGGTTCGAGTCGAAAGGCTGGAGGCCGCGGCGGCACCAGCTGGAAATGCTGGAGCTGGCGAGCCGCGGACGAAGCGCGCTTCTCGTCGCGGCCACGGGCGCGGGTAAGACGCTCGCCGGCTTCCTTCCCACGATCTGCGAATTAGCCGAGCAGCCCGGCGAAGGGCTGCACACGCTCTACGTCTCGCCGCTGAAGGCGCTCGCGGTCGACGTGCAGCGCAACCTGATTGGTCCGATCGACGAGATGGGGCTGCCGATAAGGGTCGAGACGCGCACCGGCGACACGCCTTCAGACCGTAAGGCGCGTCAGCGGGTCAAGCCGCCGCAAGTGCTCCTGACCACGCCCGAATCGCTCAGCCTGCTGCTCAGCTATTCCGATTCGCCGCAGATGTTCGAAGGGCTGAAGACCATCGTCGTCGACGAGCTCCACGGCTTCGCGAAGGAGAAGCGCGGCGACCTCCTGTCGCTGTCGATGTCGCGGCTGCAAAAGCTAGCGCCGGGGCTGCGCCGGATCGGACTGTCGGCGACGATCAGCGACCCTGATGCCTATCGCTCGTGGCTGGCGGCCGACGCCGATATGGAACTGATCGACCTGGTGCTAGGCGACCCCGGCGCCGAACCCGACCTGTCAATCCTGATCCCGGAAAACAAGATTCCGTGGGGCGGGCATTCGGGCCGGCACGCCGCGCGCGAGGTCATGCAGCTGATCGAGCAGCACAAGACCACGCTCGTCTTCTGCAACACGCGCAGCCTCGCCGAGCTGATCTTCCAGGATCTGTGGGCGGTGAACGACCAGGCGCTGCCGATCGGAATCCACCACGGCAGCCTCGCGGTCGAGGCCCGCCGCAAGGTCGAAGCGGCGATGGCGGCGGGCAAGCTGCGCGGACTCGTCGCGACCGCAAGCCTCGATCTCGGCATCGACTGGGGCGATGTCGACCTTGTCGTCCAGATGGGCGCGCCCAAGGGATCGTCGCGCCTGCTGCAGCGCATCGGCCGCGCCAACCACCGGCTGGACGAGCCGAGCAAGGGCATCATCGTCCCGGGCAACCGCTTCGAATATCTCGAGGCGCGCGCCGCGCTGGACGCCATCGACGACGGCGAGCTCGACCCCGAAGTCTTCCGCCCCGGGGCTCTCGACGTTCTCGCGCAGCACATTCTCGCCATGGCCGTGGCCGAGCCGTTCCAGCAGGACGAGCTGCTCGCCGAAGTCCGGTCCGCCGCGCCCTATGCGGGCCTCAAGCAGGAAACCTTCGAGGAAATCCTGAACTTCATCGCCACCGGCGGCTATGCACTGAAGGCCTATGACCGTTTTCGGCGCCTCGTCGCCGAGCCGGGCGGAACATGGCGGATCGCCAGGCCGATCGTCGCCCAGCAGCACAGGCTCAACGCCGGCGTCATCGTCGAGCAACCGCTGCTCACCGTCCGCTTCCGCAACGGTCGAAAGCTCGGAACGATCGAAGAGGGCTATGCCTCGACCCTGGCACCCGGCGACCATTTCTATTTCTCGGGGCTGAGCCTCGAGGTCGAGCAGTTCAAGGACACCGACATCATCGTCCACGCCTCATCCAAGCAGGCGTGGATCGTCACTTACGGCGGGCAGCGCATGAGCATGTCGACCCACCTCGCCAACCGGGTGCGGCACATGCTGTGCGACCGCAACGACTGGAGCCGCTTCCCGGACGACGTGCGCGAATGGCTGGAGGTGCAGTCGGAGCGATCGGTTCTCCCCGAGCCGCACCAGCTGCTGGTCGAGACCTTCCCGCACGAAGGGCAGCATTTCATGGTCGCCTACAGCTTCGAGGGCTGGAACGCGCACCAGTCGCTCGGAATGCTGATCACCCGCCGAATGGAAAGCGCGGGCCTCAAGCCCATGGGCTTCGTCGCCAACGATTATGCGCTTGCCTGCTACGGGCTCGAGCCGATCGACGATCCGAAGTCGCTCTTCTCCGCCGACATCCTCGAGCAGGAGTTCGTCGAGTGGGTTGAAAGCTCATACCTCCTCAAAACCGCGTTCCGCGAAGTGGCGGTGATCGGCGGCCTCGTCGAGCGCCACCATCCCGGCAAAAGGAAGTCGGGGCGGCAGGTCAGCTTCTCGACCGATCTCATCTACGACGTGCTTCGCCGCTACGAGCCGCAGCATCTGCTGCTTCGCGCGGCGTGGGATGACGCTCGGCGGCGGATGACCGAGCTCGGCCGCCTCGTGCGCCTGGTCGACCGCGCCTCTGCCACCATGCTCCACGTGCAGCCGGGCCGGATCACGCCCATGGCCGTGCCGCTGATGGTCATCGTCGGCCGCGAGGCGCTCCCGCCGGGCGCCGAGGCCGACGAGACTCTGCTGACCCAGGCCGAAGCGCTCGCTGAGGCGGCCATGCACTTGTGAATTCTTGTTCATTGCCGGTTCGCCCGGCTTCTGCGAGGCTCCCCGGATGCGATTGCTTGTCCTGCTTATCCCGCTCGCCCTTGGCGGCTGCGTCGTCGGAACCGTGGCCAAGACTGCCGTCGATGTCGTCACGATTCCGGTGAAGGTCGCGTCGGCGGGCGTGAATGCCGTCGTTCCGAGCCAAAAGAAGGAAGACGAGAAGCGCGGGCGCGAAGCTCGCAAGCAGGATGAGGAGCGCGGGAAGCAGATTCGGCTGGCAATGGAACGCTGCCGGAAGGGCCAGCCGCTTCCGGCCGACAATTGCGCGGCGCTGCAGCCCCGCTAGTGCGGGGCAATGCGCTATTTCCTCGACACGGAATATAATGGAATCGGAGGCGCGCTGCTCAGCCTCGCGCTGGTCCCCGATCACGGCGACGAGCTCTACCTGACGTTCGAGACGGCCGACCCTCTGGTCGAGTGGGTCGAGCGGCATGTCGTGCCTTATCTCGATTCGGTGCCCGAGCAGCTCTTCTGCCCACGCCTATCGCGGAAGGACGCCGCGCACGCGCTCGAGCGCTATTTGCGCCACGACCAGGAGCCGCTGATCTTCGCCGACTGGCCCGAGGACATCGCCCAGTTCTGCAATTTGATGATCACCGGTCCGGGCGACATGGTCGAGGTTCGGCACGTCATATTCCGGCTCGCCCCGCTGAGCAACTTCAGCACCGCGGCGAACAGCAAGGTGCCGCACAACGCGCTTCACGATGCGCGCTCGCTGCGCGATCACATCACCAGCATGGAATGACTATTCGGCCGCCGTCTTGAAAGCGGCGGCCGCGCGATCGCGCTCCACCCAGGTCAGATCGCCGAGGTTGAGCTCGCGTCCGTCATGCGCCTGGACGCACATCTTGCGCACGGGCCGTCCGTCGCGGCGGTCGGCGAGTACGATGTCCATCTTGCCGTAGCCCCATTCCTCGCCCCACTGCCGAAGCGCGAGGATCACCGGAAGCAGACCCTCGCCCTTGGGGCTCAGCGAATAGATCACGCGCCTTTTGTCGGCCGGATCGGGCGAGCGTTCGAGGATTCCGCCCGCAACCATCTTCGACAGACGATCGGAGAGGATGTTGCGCGCGATCCCGAGCCCCGCCTGGAACTCCTCGAAATGCTTGAGGCCGTTGAACGCGCCGCGAAGGATCAGGAACGCCCATTTCTCGCCGATCAGCCCGACCGCGCCAGGGATCGGGCAGGACAATGCCGCGTCCTTGAACCTGTCGATGTCCGACGTGAGCGTATCTGCCGGCATGAGCCGCTCTCTCCCCTTTCGAATCCCATCAAAGCACACAAGAGTTCCAAAAAATAGTTGCCGCGCAACTGCCAGCCGCCGGCGCATGAGCCTTTCTTTTGCTTGCTTAAGTGAGCCGCCTCCCCCCATCTTAGGGGCGTGCTGCGTCAGTACGAACTTGTCGAAAAGGTCCGCTCCTACGATCCCGACGCGGACGAGGGGCTGATCAACCGCGCCTACGTCTTCTCGATGAAGGCGCATGGCGATCAGCAGCGCGCCTCGGGCGATCCCTATTTCAGCCACCCGATCGAAGTTGCCGGAATCCTCACCGACCTGAAGCTCGACGACCAGACGATCGCCACCGCGATCCTCCACGACACGATCGAGGACACGCTGGCGACTCCGCAGGAGATCGAGAAGCTGTTCGGCAAGGACATCGCCCGGCTCGTCGATGGAGTGACCAAGCTCAGCAAGATCGAAGCGCAGTCGGAGAATGAGCGCGCCGCCGAGAACCTCCGCAAGTTCCTGCTCGCGCTCAGCGACGACATCCGGGTGCTTCTGGTGAAGCTCGCCGACCGGCTGCACAACATGCGGACGCTCCACCACATCCCGTCCGAAGAGAAGCGCCACCGCATCGCCCGCGAGACGATGGACATCTACGCGCCGCTCGCCGAGCGGATCGGCATGTACGAAATGATGACCGAGATGCAGACGCTGGCGTTCCGCGAGCTCGAGCCCGACGCCTACGCTTCGATCATGCGGCGCCTCGATCAGCTGACCCAGTCGGGCGGCGACCTCGTCAACCGAATTGGGCTCGGGCTCCAGCTCTACCTCGCCGACAACGGGCTCGAAGCCGAAGTCACGGGCCGGCAAAAGCACCCTTTTTCGATCTGGAAGAAGATGGCCGAGCGGCACATCAGCTTCGAGCAATTGTCCGACGTGATGGCTTTCCGGATCATCGTCGACGATGTCGCCGACTGCTACCGCGCGCTCGGCCTGATCCACCGCCGCTGGCCGATGGTGCCGGGGCGCTTCAAGGACTACATCTCCACGCCCAAGCGCAACGGCTACCGCAGCCTTCACACGTCGGTGATCCACGATTCGAAGATGCGGATCGAAATCCAGATTCGAAGCCGGGAGATGCACGAGCAGGCCGAGCGCGGGCTCGCCGCCCACTGGGCCTACAAGGAGGGCAAGCCCAAGGGCGAAATGAGCATCCCCTGGGTCGACGATCTGGTCGAAATTCTCGACCACGCCGAGAGCCCCGAAGAGCTGCTCGAGCACACCCGGATGGCGATGTACCAGGACCGGATCTTCGCCTTCACCCCCAAGGGCGAGCTGATCCAGCTTCCCAAGGGCGCCACCCCGGTCGATTTCGCTTATGCCGTGCACACCGACCTCGGCGACCGAACCGTCGGCGCGAAGGTCAACGGCCGTGTGGTCCCGCTGCGAACGATGCTCGAGAACGGCGACCAGGTCGAAATCCTCGCCTCCGAGGCGCAGCACCCGCAGCCGTCCTGGCTGCGCTTCGTCGCTACCGGCAAGGCGCGTGCCGGAGTGCGCCGATTTGTGCGCCACAAGGAGCGGGAGGAAACGATCGAGCTCGGGCGAAAGATTTACGACGAGATCGTGCAGCGCCTCCCAGCCGAGCTCGACAAGGAAGCGCAGAAGCGGGCGCTCAAGAAGCTCAAGATCGAGAATCAGGACGAGCTGATGATCGCGATCGCGCGCAAGCGCGTCAGCGACGAAGCGCTGATGGAAGCGCTGATGCCAGGCTCAGCAGGCGGCGACGTCGCCTCTCCGCGCCCGCTCGGCCAGCGCAAGGCGATCTCGATTAAGGGCCTCACTCCGGGCGTCGCTTACCACCTTGCCCAATGCTGCCATCCAATTCCCGGCGACCGGATCGTCGGGCTCCGCCGCGAGGATGAGGAGATCGAGGTCCACGTCATCGGCTGCGATACGCTCGCCAGCGGAATCGACGCCGACTGGCTCGACCTCGCCTGGGGCGAGGGCTCGGACGGCGGCGCGGCGCGGCTCGCCGTGATCCTGCGCGATATTCCCGGTGCGCTCGGCACCATGTCGGGGATCCTCGGCGCGAAGCACGCCAACATCATCAACCTTCAGCTGGTCCACCGCGACGGAAGCTTCCAGACCTTCCATCTCGACATCGAAGTGCACGACCTCGCGCACCTCCACGCGATCATCGCCGCGCTGCGCGACGCGGATCCGGTCAGTTCCGTCGAACGCATCTAAATTCCTCCCTGCGAGCGCAGCTTGCGGGGAGGGGAACTATGCAGCGAAGACTGCATGGTGGACGGGTAAAGGGCACCAGCGCCCACTACCCCTCCATCAGCTTCCCCTTCCCAGCCATTCGGCTGGGGAGGAACTCAGACCCGCGCGGCCGCTCGCTGGTGGCGCGAGTGCGCGTCGCCGGCGGCCAGCACCGCAAGCATCACCAGGTCCGACGCGCTCGCCGTCATCGGGGCGATCTGCACCGGATGCTCAAGCCCGAGGATGTATGGCCCGAGCACGCTCTCGCCCCCGAGCTCGCGCAGCAGCTTGGCGGAAAGGCTCGCCGACTGAAGCCCTGGCATCACGAGAATGTTCGCCGGCCCCGATAGGCGGGTGAACGGATAATAGCGCCGCTGCATGTCGTAATTGAGCGCGACGTCGGGCGCCATTTCGCCTTCATATTCGAAATCGACGTGGAAGCTGTCGAGCAGCTTCACCGCCTCGCGCAGGCCCTCGATATGCATTCCCGGTGGATTGCCGAAGGTCGTGTAGCTGATGAAGGCGACGCGCGGCTCGAGCCCCATGCGGCGGGCGAACGACGAAGCGCGCATCGCGATCGCGGCATATTGCTCGGGCGTCGGCCGCTCGGTCACCGCCGTGTCCGCGATCAGCACCGTGTGGCTGCGGCTGACGATGACGTTGATTCCGAACGGGGTCGCTCCGGGTTCGTCGTCGACCACGGTTCGAACCTGCCTCAGCGACTGACTGAACGGGCGCGTGGTCCCGGTGATCATCGCATCGGCTTCGCCGAGCGACAGCATCGCCGCGGCGAAATAATTGCGGTCCTGGTTGACCATCCGCTCGATCTCGCGGCGGAGCATCCCGTGCCGCTGGTGCCTGGTGTAGATATAGTCGACGGCGCGGCCGACCAAAGGCGAGTTGCGGCTGTTGAGCACCTCATACTCACCCGGGTCGTCGACGCCCATCTCCTTCAGCAGGTCGTGCACCTCTTCGCGCCCGACGAGCACCGGCGTTCCATAACCCGCCTCCTTGAACGCGATTGCCGCGCGGAGCACGTTGGGTTCCTCGCCTTCCGCAAACAGCACGCGTTTCGGATTCTGGCGCGCATTCTCATAAGCGAGGCTCATCACCGAGACGGTCGGGTTGAGCCGAGCCCGAAGCTCCTGCCGGTAGGCCTCCATATTGGCGATCGGGCGTTGCGCGACTCCGCTTTGCACAGCGGCTTCGGCCACCGCCGAGGCAACCACTTCCATCAGCCGGGGATCGAACGGCGCGGGGATGATGTAGTCGCGACCGAAGCTTTGCGAACGGCCGCCATAGGCCGCCGCGACCTCCTCCGGCACCGGCTCGCGCGCAAGCTCGGCGAGGGCTTCCGCCGCCGCGATCTTCATCGCGTCGTTGATTGCGGTCGCGCGCACGTCGAGCGCGCCGCGGAAGATGAAGGGAAAGCCGAGGACGTTATTGACCTGGTTGGGGAAGTCCGAGCGCCCGGTCGCGATGATCGCATCGGGCCGAACTTCCGTGGCGTCCGGCGGCCAAATTTCGGGGTCCGGATTCGCCATGGCGAAGATGATCGGCTCCTTCGCCATCGTCTTCACCATCTCGGGCTTGAGCGCACCCGCCGCCGACAATCCAAGGAACACGTCGGCGCCGACCAGCGCCTCGGCGAGGGTCTTCCTGTCGGTCTCGACCGCGTGCGCCGACTTCCACTGGTCGAGGTCCTTGCGATGCTTCGAAAGCACGCCCTTGCGGTCGCACATGATGACGTGATCGCCCTTGACGCCCATCGCCTTGATGAGCTCGGTGCAGGCGATCGCCGCCGCGCCGGCGCCGTTCACCACCACCTGGATGTCGCCCAGCCTCCGCTTGGTCAGCAGGCAGGCGTTGATCAGCCCGGCCGCGGTGATGATCGCGGTTCCATGCTGGTCGTCATGAAACACCGGGATGTTCATCCGCTCGCGCAACGTCTGCTCGATGATGAAGCAATCGGGCGCGGCGATGTCCTCGAGGTTGATTCCGCCGAAGCTCGGTTCGAGCAGCTCGACGCAGTCGACGAACCGCTGGGCGTCGTCGGTCTTCACCTCGATATCGACCGCGTCGACGTCGGCAAAGCGTTTGAACAACACCGCCTTGCCTTCCATCACCGGCTTCGCCGCGAGCGCGCCGAGATTGCCGAGGCCGAGGATCGCGGTCCCGTTCGAGATCACCGCGACCAGATTGCCCTTAGTCGTATAATCGTAAGCGCAGGTCGGATTGTCGGCGATCGCTCGGACCGGAACCGCGACGCCCGGCGAATAAGCGAGGCTGAGGTCGCGCTGCGTCGCCATCGGCTTGGACGCGATGATCTCGAGCTTCCCCGGCCGGCCGTGCGAGTGAAAATCGAGCGCTTCGGCTTCGGTATATTTGACGTTGGATTCCGACATGGGCAGCGGCCTTAGTCCATTTCGCCCTCGTCGCGAAACCGCTAGGCTCGGCCGATGGCCCGCGCCGACGCCCCGACCCCGATGATGGCCCAGTACCGGCGCCTCAAGGACGAGGCCGGCGATGCGTTGCTCTTCTACCGGATGGGCGATTTCTTCGAATTGTTCTTCGACGACGCGAAGATCGCTTCGGCCTGCCTCGACATCGCGTTGACCAAGCGCGGCGAGGACGGCGGCGAGCCGATCCCGATGTGCGGCGTGCCGGTGCATTCGGCCGAGGCCTATCTCGCTCGGCTGATCAAGGCGGGCAATCGCGTTGCAATCGCCGAGCAGACCGAGAGTCCGGCCGAAGCGCGCAAGGCGCGCGGGTCGAAGGCGCTGGTCGAGCGCGCGATCATCCGACTGGTCACGCCGGGAACGCTGACCGAGGAGACCTTGCTCGAATCGTCCTCGGCCAACTGGCTGGCGGCAATCGGCCGCGCAGGCGACGAATGGGCGATCGCCGCGGCCGACATTTCGACCGGCCGCTTCGAGCTTGTGAGCTGCGGGCCAGGCGATCTCGCCGCCGAGCTTGCGCGCCTGTCGCCCGCTGAGACCATCACCGATTCTAGTGTGCCGGGGATCCGCACGTCGGCGGGCAAGGGCGGGTTCGACAGCCTCGCCGGCGAACGGGCGTTGAAGAGCCGCTTCGGCCTCGCGACGCTCGACGGCCTCGGCTCGCCTGCGCGCGCGGAGCTTGCTGCGGCCGGCGGGCTTCTCGCCTATCTCGGTGCGACGCAGAAAGGCGCCGGTATCCTGCTCGATGCCCCGCGCCGGATCAGCCGCGCGGCGCATATGGCGATCGACGCCGCGACCCGCGACAGCCTCGAATTGACTCGGTCGGTCAGCGGCTCGCTCGACGGCAGCCTGCTTGGCGAGATCGACCGCTGCCAGACCGCGGCAGGCCGGCGCCTGCTGTGCGAGGACATCGCCGCGCCGCTGACCGACCGACGCGCGATCGAGCAGCGGCTGGCGCTGGTCGCGTGGCTGCACGAGGACCCGCTGCGCCGCGAGCGGGTGCGCAGCGCGCTTAGGCAATTGCCCGATGTCGCCCGGGCTCTCGCTCGACTGTCCGCCGGGCGCGGCAGCCCACGCGATCTCGCGCTGCTCCGCGACGGGCTCGCGGGCGCCGCGGCGCTGCGCAACGAGCTGGAGATGGAGCCGGATCGACCGAAGCTTCTCGACGAGATCCTGCCCCGCCTCGGCGGGCACGGCGCATTGGTCGACCGCCTGAGAGCCGCGCTGGTCGATTCCCCGCCGATCGACGCGTCCAAGGGCGGCTACATCGCCGAAACCTATGACCCCACTCTCGATGCGCTCCGCGAAGCCGCGTCGAACGGGCGTCGCGCCATCGCCGCGCTCGAGGCCCGCTATCGCGATTCGACCGGCATCAGCTCGCTCAAGATCCGCCACAATGCGGTGCTCGGCTATCATGTCGAAGTCTCGGCGAGGCACGCCGACCGGCTGATGACGCCCGACAGCGGCTTCACCCATCGCCAGACGCTTGCCGGCGTAGTCCGCTTCAATTCGCCCGAGCTTCACGAGGAAGCGAGCAGAGTCGTCGAGGCGGGCGCGCACGCCCTCGCGGCCGAAGCCGCGCATGCCGAGGAGTTGACACAGCTCGCCGTTGCCGCGGCCCCGCAGATCACCGCCACGGCCGAAGCGATCGCGCGGACCGATGTCGCCGTCAGCCATGCCCATCGCGCGACCGAAGGCAGCTGGACGCGGCCCGAACTGACCGACGAACCATGCCTCGACATCGAGTGCGGGCGGCACCCGGTGGTCGAGGCGGCGCTCCAGCAGGGTGGCGAGCGGTTCGTCGCCAATGACCTGTCGATGGGGGCGAACGATCGGCTGTGGCTGATCACCGGGCCCAACATGGGCGGCAAGTCGACCTTCCTACGCCAGGCGGCGCTGATCGCCGTGCTCGCCCAGGCCGGTGCGTTCGTCCCCGCCGCACGCGCCAAGATCGGAATCGTCGATCGCCTCTTCAGCCGCGTCGGCGCGTCGGACAATCTTGCGCGCGGCCGCTCGACCTTCATGGTCGAGATGGTCGAGACCGCCGCGATCCTCGCCCAGGCGACTCCGAAGAGCCTCGTGATCCTCGACGAGATCGGGCGGGGCACTTCGACCTATGACGGCCTCGCGATCGCCTGGGCGGTGGTCGAGGCGATGCACGACGAAGTGAAGTGCCGGACTTTGTTCGCCACCCATTATCATGAGCTGACCCGGCTCGCCGGAAGGCTAGACTCGCTCTCGCTCCACCATGTCCGGGCGCGCGAATGGAAGGGCGACCTCGTGCTGCTGCACGAGGTAGCTGACGGCGCTGCCGACCGCAGCTACGGGATCGCGGTCGCCAAGCTCGCGGGCCTCCCGCCTTCGGTGGTTGGCCGGGCGAGATCGGTGCTCGCCAAGCTCGAAGCCGGGCGCGATGCCACGGGCGGCATTGCCGCGGGCCTGGACGATTTGCCTTTGTTCGCTGCCGCCGCCGAGCCCGAGCACGGTCCCGATCCGCTGACCGCCGCGCTCGCCGAAATCGAGCCCGACACCCTCACTCCGCGCGAGGCGCTCGAGCACCTATATCGGCTGAAGAGACTGGCATCCGAGCAGGGCTGATGAGCTTCCTCGACATCGACAACCGCCGCGCGATCATCGACCGCCGCGTGGTTGCCGACCGGCTCGCCGGCCTCGGCCGCGGCAAGAAGCTGTCGGCTCAGGCCGCGGACATTCTCTGCGACGCCTTGAAGGAAGGCCGCGCCGAGGTTGTAAGCCGCCTCCGCAAGGAGCCGGGAAACGGCCGCGCCGCGGCGCGCGCAACGGCGTTCCTCCACGACCAGCTGGTCCGCCTTGCTTATGACTTCGTGTGCGGGCGAATGATCGGCTGTCCGGTCGAAGGGCTCGCCCTCATCGGCCTCGGCGGCACCGGCCGCGGCGAGATGGCGCCGTTCAGCGACCTCGACCTCATGTTCTTGACCGCCAAGGCCGCGACTCCGGAACAGGAGCGCGCCGCCGAAGCGGTCCTTCACCTGCTGTGGGACTTGAAGCTCAAGGTCGGCCATTCGGTGCGTTCGACCGCGCAGCTGATCGCGCTTGCCAGGAAGGACATGACGATCCGCACCGCCTTTCTCGAAGCGCGCTGGCTTTGGGGCGACGAGAAATTGTTCGACGCTGCCATGCGCCGCTTCCGCAAGGAGGTGGTTTCCGGCACCGCAGCCGAGTTCGTCTCGGCCAAGCTTGCCGAACGCGACGAGCGGCACGTGAAGATGGGCGATAGCCGCTATGTCGTCGAACCCAACGTCAAGGACGGCAAGGGCGGCCTTCGCGACCTCCACACGCTCTACTGGATCGGGAAGTATGTACATGGGGTCGAGCGGCCAGCGGATCTGGTCGGCGCCGGCCTCCTGACCGCAGCGGAGTTCAAGCGCTTCGACCGCGCCGAGCGCTTCGTCTGGTCAGTGCGCTGCCATCTCCACCTGCTCGCCGGCCGCGCCGAGGAAAGGCTGAGCTTCGACTACCAGCCGCGCATCGCCGAGATCATGAATTACGCCGACCGGCCGGGGAAATCGGCCGTCGAGCGGTTCATGCAATTCTATTTCCTGAACGCGAAGACTGTCGGCGATTTGACTGGACTGTTCCTCGCGCAATTGGACGAGCAGCTCGGCAAGAAGGGCTTCCGCTTCGCGCTTCCGACCATCCGCCGCAAGCCCAAACGTCTCGGCGGCTTCGCGCTTGATCGCGGCCGAATCTCGATTCCGAGCGACGATTTCTTCCGCGCCGACCCGGTGCGCCTGCTCGAGCTGTTCGCGCTCGCCGCCCGCGAGCGGCTGGAAATCCATCCGACCGCGATGCGCGCTGCGACGCGCGACGCCGTGCTGATCGATCGCAAGGTGCGCGAGAACGCTCGGGCGAACGCGCTATTCCTCGAAGTGTTGACCTCGGTCCACCACCCCGAGCTGGTGCTTCGCTGGATGAACGAGGCCGGCGTGTTCGGCCGCTTCGTGCCCGACTTCGGCCGCGTCGTCGCGCAGATGCAGTTCGACATGTACCACCATTATACCGTCGACGAGCATTCGATCCGCGCGATCGGGCTATTGGCGGCGATCGAGCGGGGCGAGCTCAAGGACGACCATCCGATCTCGACGGCGATCCTGCAGCGGCAGATCGCTTCGCGCCGCGTGCTCTACGTCGCCGTCCTGCTCCACGACATCGCCAAGGGACGCGGCGGCGACCATAGCGTGATCGGTGCCGACATTGCGCTCAGGCTCTGCCCGCGCCTGGGCCTCGATCCCGGCGAGACCGAGACGGTCTCGTGGCTGGTACGCTATCACCTGCTGCTCTCGTCGACCGCGTTCAAGCGCGACCTCGCCGACCCGAAGACCATCGAGGATTTCGCTCGACAGGTGCAAAGCCCGGAGCGGCTCCGGCTGTTGCTGATCCTCACCGTCGTCGACATCCGCGCGGTCGGACCCGGCGTGTGGAGCGAATGGAAGCGCACGCTGCTTCGGACCTTGTTCGAGGCGGCGGAGGAGCGGCTTCGGCTTGGCCACAAGCAGCATGGGCGGAGCGAGATCGTCCATGATCGGCAGAAGGAGCTTGCGCGCGCGCTCGGCTGGAAAACCAGCGCCGTCAGGGCGCACGGCAGGCGCCTCCCCGACAGCTACTGGCTTGCCGAGCCGCTTGCGTGGCAAGTCGCCAATGCGCGCCAGGTCGCCGAAGCGGAGGCGCGGATCGGCGAGGCGAGGCCCAACGTGGCCGTCGAGGACGACTCCGAAAGCGGCGCCACCCGGGTAAGCATCTTCACCCCCGACCGCGAAGGCCTGTTCTACCGCATCTGCGCAGGGCTCGCGTCGGCGGGCGCGAACATCATCGACGCGCGAATCCACACGACGCGCGACGGCATGGCGCTCGACAACCTGCTCGTGCTCGACGGACGCGGACAGCCGTACCGCGACCGCCGCCAGCGCGGGCGGCTCGCCCGTGCCGTCGAATCGGCATTGGCGAGCGCCGAACCCCCGCCGCTTCCCTCGGCCGAGTTGCCGCGCCGGACCACCGCCTTCGCGGTCGCGCCGTCGGTCGCGATCGCGGAGCGCGCCTCGACCCGGACCACGGTGGTCGAAGTGAACGCCCGCGATCGCCCGGCGCTGCTGGCGGCGCTCGCCGCGGCGATCCACAGTCAAGGCCACACGATCCACTCGGCGCATATCGCCACGTACGGCGAGCGCGCGGTCGACGTCTTCTATCTGACGGCGCCGAGCGGCACCAAGCTTGGCAGCAGCGAAACGGCTGAGTTGCGCGTCCGCTTGCTCGACGCAGTGCGCGAGCCTTCAGCCGCCAAAGCAGCCTAGATCGAACCGCGCTCGCCCCCCTGCGTCGGCGCTGGTGGCGGAGGAGGCGGCGGCGGTGGCGGTGGCGGCGGAGCAGGTTGCTCGACCACCGGCGGCGGAGGCGGCGCTGGCGGCGCCACATAAGGCACCGGCGCCGGCCGGCTCCAGCCCATCTTCGCGCGCAGAGTCAGGCCGAAGGTCCGCGGCTCGCCGAGGAACGCGCCATAGAGCTGGGTCGAAACGGGAATGAAGCCCGCCTCCACGGCGCGCGTCGTTCCGCTGCCCTGCAGCGGAGCGTCGAACGCGACCTGCTCGTAATTCTTGTTGAGCAGATTCTGCGCCCAGAACTCGAGTCCCCATTGGTCGTCCGGTCCCTCAATGCCCACACGCGCATTCACGAGCGTGAACGCATGCTGCGTCTTCTCAATGTCGAGATCGGAGCCGGTGTTGAACTTGCTCATGTAACGGGCGTCGGCATAGAGCAGCCCGTGCATCCCCGATCCGCCGATCGGGGGAGTCCAGGCGAAGCTCGTCGTCGCGGTCCATTTGGGCGCGTTCGAGATCTGCCGCCCGGGCAATTGGAACAATGCGTTGGTGAGCGGCTTGCCGTTCGCTCCGACGAGGTTGTTGCGATAGCGTGTGTCGGCCATCACCAGGCCGGCGTTCCACGAGACGTCGGGCAATGGCCGGGTAAAGGCTTCGAGCTCGAACCCTTGGCTGATCACTCCGGCGCCGAGCTGTCCCGTGCAGGCGCCGGTCGTCGGGTCGTTGTCCTGGTCGGCGCCGTTGAGGCTGCTGCCGCAGCTGTTGATCGTCTCGACGACGAAGTTGAGGCCGTTAAAGGTGTTCAGCTGAAAATCGCGGAAGGCCTCGTGGAAGATGGCGAGGTTCACGTCCACTCCGCGGCCGTTGTACTTGGCGCCGATCTCGAACGCGTCGTTGATCTCCGGCTTGAAGCGAAGATCGTTCGCCGCCGAGGCGACCGTGCTGCAGCCGGGCTGAGCGGTCGAAATGCAGATCGCGCCGTTGCCCGAGATCGGCGACAGGAAGCCGCTGGCCCGGAACAGGGCGGAGCGATCGAGGTTGTAGCCGCCCGACTTGTAGCCGCGCGAGTAGCTCGCATAGGTCAGCAGGCGGGCGGTCGGCTTGTAGCTCAGCACCGCCGTGCCCGAGAGCTTGTTCTCGGTGAAGCTGTCGTTGAGGCCCAGGCTCCCGCCCGGAACGCTCGGATTGACACAGGGCAAGGTCTGCAGCGCGGGAACGAAGTCCGAAAAGAAGGTGCAGAGGACGTTATTGTCCTTGAGCGTCGCGTCGAGGCTCTTCTTCTCGTGGGTGTAGCGGGCGCCCAGCGTCAGCTTCAGCTGATCGGTGATCGAGAAGATATCGTGGGTGAAGACGGCGAAATTGTTGCTCTTCTGGTTGTAGAGGTCGTCGATCGCCGCCCCGTTCAGCGAAGCCGCGGGTCCGCCGAGCGCAAGCGAGAGGTTGGTGAAGCCGCTGTTGGTGAACGGCGCGCCCGCGAACGCTCCTAGCCTCGCGAACGCCGCGAGCACCGGCTGTTGCTGCGCCGGAAGGAACGGCAGGATCGCGCCCGCGACGGCGGGGTTGAAGCAGGTCGGCGAGGCTCCCGGCGCAAGCAGTCCCGGCTGTCCCGTCGCCTGGGCGAAATTGGCCGCCACCAAACAATTGGCGAAGGTCGAATAATCGCTTCCGTAAGCGAGATTGTCCTTCAGGGTCAGAGTCTCGTTCGCGTAATAGCCGCCGACCAGCCAGTCGAGCCGGTTGTTCCAGGTGTTGCCCTGAAGCCGGACCTCCTCGCTGAAGTTTCTGAACCGATTGAACGCGCCGCCATGCTGGTCACGGAACAGGATATCGAGATTGTTGAAATCGGCATCCTGCCCGCGGGTATATTTATTGTACCGGTAAGCGGTGATCGAGGTCAGTTCGGCCCAGCCGAAATCGTCGACCAACTCGCCCGAGAGCCCCCAATCGGTGACCTTGGAGGTGAAGCTCCTCCCCGGAGTGATCGAGACCTTCCGCTGGAACGGATTGTCCTCGATGATGCCGCCAAGCGCGCGCTCGATCGCTGCAATCGTCGAGGGTTCCTCGGCAACGCCGCCTCCGCCGGTCGCGACAACGTCATGCGCCGGAAGGAACGGCGCCGCGCAGCATTCTTCATTCTGCCGCGAATAGTCGCCGATCAGCCGGAACGAGAGATTGCTGTTCGGTTGGAACAGTACCTGGCCGCGCAGCAGCCAGCGGTCGCGGTCGTTAACTCGGCGACCGGAAATCACGTCCTTCAAGAAGCCGTCGCGCTTGTCCCACACGCCGTCGAGCCGCACCGCGACCGTATCGCTGATCGGCCCTGTCGCGCTGGCTTGGAGCCGGTGGTAGCCGAAATTGCCGACGTCGATCTGTCCGCTGATCTCCGGAGTGAAGCGCGGCCTGGCGGTGATCACGGAGATCAGGCCTGCGGACGTATTGCGTCCGAACAGTGTCCCTTGCGGACCGCGCAGAATCTCGATGCGGTCGATCGGTCCAAGATCGGTGAGGCCGATGCCCGTACGGGCGCGATAGACGCCGTCAATGAACAGGCCGACCGAGCTTTCGAGGCCCGGATTGTCGCCGACCGTGCCGATGCCGCGGATTCGCGCGACTGCGGCGCCAGCTTCGGATGCGTCGGAGGAGACGAACAGCGAGGGAGCGACCTGGTTCAGCTGACGGATGTCTGTCGCACCGGTATATTGAAGCTGCTGAGCGGTGACGGCGCTCACGGCCATCGGCACGTCGGACAGCGCCTGGTTACGGCGCGTCGCGGTGATCACGATGTCTGCGGTGTCCACGGGCTGCTGCTGCCGCGCCTGATCCTGGACCGCCGCCCCTTCGGTTGCGCCGGGGGTGGGCTTAGCGTTTTGCTTGTCCGTGTCGGTCTTGGAAGTCGCGGTTTGAGCGAGCGCCGGAGTCGCAATGGCGAACAAGCCGGCCGAAACCAGCCAAGCAGACTTGCGGATCATTTTCTCTCTCCCCCTCGGACGGATCGGGAGCGAGGCTAACGCTGATCAGGAATCAAGGAAAGCGATTGCGTCGGCGCAACGACTCCATTGCCATGCGCCTGCAGCAATTTGGCAACACGGGTGTAAGTAGCGTTATGTGACCGATGCGTAATTCTCGAGAAAGCCGCACCCGCGGCAGCGATAGGTTGTAACCTCCAGCCGCTCTTTTCCGCGGAGTTTCAGGCCAGTCCACATGCTTCGCTGAGGCGCCCCGGCCACCCATCTGGGAATCCGAAAATAGCCGCGCGTTTCATCGATAATGTAGCCATCTTCCATCGAGCCGCCGCAGCGCGGACAATCGGGGGAACGGCTCACCATTCTACTTGGGCGCGAGCACCATCAGCATCTGGCGGCCTTCCATGCGCGGATGGGCTTCGACCTTGGCCATTTCCTGGGTCTGCTCCTGGACCCGCCGAAGCACCGCCATGCCGAGCTCGCCATGCGCCATTTCACGGCCGCGGAAGCGCATGGTGACCTTCACCTTGTCGCCTTCCTCGAGGAACTCGAACACCTTCTTCATCTTGGTGTCATAGTCGTGGTCGTCGATGTTCGGACGCATCTTGATCTCCTTGATCTCCTGCGTCTTCTGCTTCTTGCGCTGCTC
>DASUIB010000127.1:0-4708 GCA_036273235.1 Sphingomicrobium sp.
CTGTGCAACGTCGCTGGAGACGGGGGACCGCGGTCGAGAGCATGCCGTCTCCGCCGAAAGATCGGAAAAGGCCGGGAGAAAGCACATCCCCCTCAAGAGGCCGTATTAGAAGGGCAAGATAAAGCGGAAATCGGCTCGTCGCAGATTTCGCGCTATGTCTTTGTCTGCACATCGTTTTTTCGGGAGACTGCCTGTCTCTGCGCTGGCGCGCCTGAGAGACTGACCGGCCTTTTCGACGCAGCAAACGGCAGATTGCCGACGTTCGTTCGAGAGACACTTTAGCCGCTCGCCGCGCGAGGGCATATCCTCGCCGATGGCGGAGGACGACGATCAGTTCGAGCTTCGGTTCGGTCGTATGCGGAGCAGGTCAGGCGGACTTCGCCGTGCTCGATCCTTGCAGTCGCAACTGATCGGTCGGATCGGTCGGACAGGCGGCGATTGGCGCGCTCTTTCGGCGAAGCCGGCACGCCCGTCGGGCCGGTTCAATTCTCGCGGCAGGGGTCGCCATTCTGCGAGCGCCGGTGCAAGCGCTTCCGGCTGGTCGATTGATCGCGTCTCCGGAATGCGGGTTCGCGCTCGTCGCGTGATGGTCAAGGCGCGCGTCGTGAAGCTTGCCACCGCGAAGGCGGCCGGCGCTGCCTCGGCGCACCTCCGCTACCTGCAGCGCGACGGCGTCACGCGCGCGGGCGAGCACGGGCGTTTCTACTCGACGTTCAGCGACGATGCGGATGGCACCGCGTTCCTGGAGCGCGGCGCGGGCGACAAGCACCAGTTTCGCTTCATCGTATCGCCAGAGGACGGCGCATCGTTCGACACGCTGAAGTCCTTCACTCGCGAGCTGGCGGCGAAGATGGAGCAGGATCTCGGGACCACGCTCGATTGGGTCGCCGTTGATCACTTCGACACCGGGCACCCGCACACGCACCTGCTCGTGCGGGGCGCGACCGAGGACGGAAAGGTGCTCAACATCGCTGGCGATTACATCGGCCACGGTATACGCGGCCGGGCGTCCGAGATCATGACCCGGTGGCTTGGGCCGCAAAGCGAGCTTGAGGTGCGGGAGCAGCTTATCCAGGAAGTCGCGGCTGAGCGACTCACCAAGCTAGACCGCGATCTGCTTGCGCGTGCAGACGGTCACGCAGTCGATCTGCGGCAATCGTCGCGCTGGGATGGCGAAGGCTCGTACCAACAGCTGCTGATCAGCCGAGCGCGCGAGCTTGAGCGCATGGGCCTGGCGGAGCGCGAGGGGCCGCTTACCTGGAGCCTGGCGCCAGCCATCGAGAAAACGCTGACCGATCTCGGCCGGCGTGGCGACATCATCCGGACGATGCACCTCGCGATGACCCGCGCGAAGCTCGATCGTCGGCCCGAACTCTATGTGGTCGATCAAACGGAGCAGGACGCTGCGCAGGTGGTCGGAAGAGTTGTCGATCGCGGCACGACTGGCGATCATCACGATCGCTATTATCTGGTCATCGACGGTGTCGACGGTCGCACGCATTATGTCGAGACCGGAAGGAACCCTGACGCAGCGCCAGTCGGCAGCGTGGTTCGGGCGGAGCCAGCAAAGCCAATGCTGCGGAAGGTCGATGGCAACATCGTCGAGATCACGCGGACCGCGAACGGCATCTACAGCGCTGACCTTCATCGCGCTCGCGATCACTCTGCGAGCAGCGATTACGTCGAGGTGCACATCCGGAGACTTGAGGCGATGCGGCGCGGCGGCGTCGCCGTCGAACGGCAGGGCGACGGAAGCTGGCGTATCCCGCCCGACTATCTCGACCAGGCGTTTGAGGTCGAGAAGCGCGTTGCCAAGTCCACACGCGTCAAACTGCAGTTGCTTGCCACGCGGGATCTAGACCGGGAGTCGACGGCGAACGCGCCGAGCTGGCTCGACCGGCAGCTCCGCGACGCGGAGGCGACCGCCGTCGCGAACCATGGTTACGGTGCCGAAGTTCGCCAGGCGATGGTCCGGCGCCAGCAGTGGCTTATCGAGCAGGGATTGGCGGAGCAGCAAGGCGATAGTGTCCTGTATCATGGTGAGATGGACCAGCGACTGAGGCGAGCCGAGCTCAGACTTGTGGCGGCGCGGCTTAGCAAGGAACTGGGCCTCGACTTCAACGGCGAACCCGTCCCTGGCGAGCGGATCGCCGGCATCGTGCGGCGGCGGGTCAATCTCAACTCTGGCAGCTTCGCCGTCGTCGAGAATTCGCGCGAATTCACGCTCGTGCCTTGGCGACCAGCACTTGAGCGACAGCTCGGCCGCGAGATCTCGGGCGTCGTGCGCAGCTCAGGTTCGATAAGCTGGACCTTTGGCAGGCAACGGCGAGGGCCAGAGATAGGCATGTGACTTGGCACGGGTTCGCATGTCGCTCTGTGCGTCAGAGACGTAGTCGCCGCACGTCAACCAACTGAAGTACAAAGTTTCTAAATCCTGGCGACAGCGAGTCTTGCCGTGAAGGCGCAGAAAGTCCGGCATCAACTGTTCCTGACGAAGGAACTCAGCGCTCGATTGGATCGCGTTGCTCAGGGCACGGGACGGGCTCGCTCAGAGCTTCTCGTGGAAGCGCTCGATGCGTGGTTGAACCGCCGAAATCCTGCTCTAGCAGAAGAGGTGCTTGGAGCACGGCTGACGCGGTTCGAGCGGCACATCGAAGCGGTGCGACGTCATCAAGGACTTCAGTGGGAAATGCTTGCGCGGATGTTGAGACACCAGCTCCTCGTCGGGGCAGGCTTGCCGCCGGCCGATATCGCCGCCCAATCGAGCGCGCTAAGAGCGTTTGAGGCGTTCATCGATGAGCTGGCGGAACGGTCGGCGGGCAAAGAGCCGACGCCGAGCAGCGACCCGGGCATTGCGAAAGTCAGACTGTTTCACTGACCTAACAATTACCGCTTTGCGCTCACGTTCGTCGTTCAGTGGCTTCGTCACGGACGCGGAAAGCAGTTCGTTTGCATCTTCGCATGAGTGAGCAATCTCTAAAGTAGGCGGATCGCGAGCGTCCGCCGCCCATCGCCCGCCCGTTCAAGAAATTCTGCGACGACGAATAGAAAATTATTGGCCTCGGTTCGGCGCCACCCCATCTTCAGACGATTAGGAGGGGCAAGATTGATGGATTTTTCTAAGCTCGGCAGCGCCAACAAGCCGCAGGCGCCCACCGATCCGATCCGGATTTTCGAGACGCTCCCAAGTCTTTCGGGGACTTTCAACGACCTGTGGCGCGGCCAGGACAAGGCGCTGACCGAGTGGAATGCCGCCCGCGACCGGCAGGATGTGCTGGTATCGCTCAACACCGGCGCGGGCAAAACGATCGTCGGCCTGCTGATCGCGCAGAGCCTGATCAACGAGGGCCTGCAGAACGTCCTTTACGTCTGCTCGACCATCGATCTGGTGCGCCAGACCTCCGAGGAAGCGGACCGAATCGGTATCGATCATTCGACACGCATCCGGAAAGGGTTTTCAAACGACCTATTCGAGACTGGCAAGGCCTTCTGCATCACGACCTATGCCGCGCTGTTCAACGGCCATAGCGCGCTGCGTAACCGCTTCTTCCCGCAGGCGATCATCTTCGACGACGCGCATGTCGCCGAAAGCCTGCTGCGCGACGCCTTTACGCTGCGCGTCGATGTCTACGACCATGAAGAGCTGCTCAAGGAGATCGCCGAGCTGTTCAAGCCGCATTTCCAGGAACTCGGCATCGCAGGGCGGTTCCGCGACGCGCTCGACCTGTCGCGGCATTCGACGGCGTTCGTCGCGCCGCACGGCCTCTACGAGCGCAGCGAACGCCTTCTTGAGATCCTACTGCGGCACGGGGTCAAGGATCACGACGAGCTGACCTATCCGTTCGCCTGGCTTGAGGACCGGATCAACGCGTGCGCCGCAGTGTTTACGCGCGGCGCCTTTGAGCTGACGCCGCCATTCCTGCCGTCACTCGCACTCGACATCTTCCAACAGAAGGTCAGGCGCGTTTATCTTTCGGCGACGCTGCAGAGCCAGACCGATTTCATCCGCGCGTTCGGTCGCAAGCCCGACGTCACGGTCACGCCGTCGAACGATGCCGGCAACGGCGAGCGCCTCATCGTCAGCGGCCGCAAGGTCAAGAACGGCTTCGGCCCCGACTTCGCGGAAAAGCTGGTCGAGACGGAGAAGGTCGTGATCGCCGTGCCCGATTACGAGCGCGCCAAGGCCTGGGCAAAGGTGGCGGAGCCGCCGGCGCGGGAGGATTTCTCCGAGCAACTCGACGCGTTCCGCAAGGCCGACGAGGGCGCATTTACTTTGGTCTCGCGCGTTGATGGCATCGATCTGCCGCACGATACCTGCCGGATCATGATCATGGAGGGGCTCCCCTCGGGAACGTCGCTGCTGGAGCGCTACCAGTGGGAGTTTCTGAGGATGAACAACGTGCATGCAGTGCGCGTCGCCAATCGGCTCGCGCAATTATTCGGGCGGATCAACCGCGGCCGCAACGACTATGGCGCGTTCCTCGTGCAGGGCGACGACCTCGACAAATGGCTCGGCAACGATCGCAATCTGGCGCTGCTGCCGCCGCTCTTGCAGAAACAGGTGTTGATCGGGCGTGAGGTGCAAGAGGCATTCGGGATCGATAGCCGCAAGCAGGCGATCGCGCTGATCGAGCGTGTGCTGGGCCGCGACGAAGGCTGGCTCGACTATTACCAACGCGAGGTGAAGCTGGCCGAACTCGACCAGGAT
>DASUIB010000128.1:0-9501 GCA_036273235.1 Sphingomicrobium sp.
GTGCGCGAGGAAACGCTCGTCACCGTGCCTCGCGTCGGCGCATTCGTGAAGCCGCTGACGATTGAGGAGTTCGAGCAAGTCTATTCGATCCGAACGTTGCTCGATCCCGAAGCGCTGCGCCTCGCCGGAATTCCGTTGAAATCGCAAATTGAGCGGCTGGAGCGTCTAAATGCGCGAATTCAGGCGTCGAAGGACCCTGACAAAATCGTCGACCTCGATGACGAGTGGCATCTGCTGCTGATCGAGGCTTGTCCCAACAAGGTTCTCCTCGATCTCATTCGGGACTTCATGCGGCGGACTCGGCGCTACGAACTCGCATTGATGCGCGAGCGCAAACAGGTCGAGGTCGCGGCCGAAACGCATAGCGAGATCATCGCTGCGCTGCGCCGCGGCGATCTGACCGGCGCGGCCGCGATCCTCCAGCGCAACATGGAAACGGGGAGCGAGCCGATCGTCCGCTGGCTTGCTGAACGAAAGGAGCAATCATGAAGGCCCTGCTCATACTTACGGCCCCAGTGCTACTGATCGCGGGCGCGCCGGCGGCGGCGCAAAGTTCAGACCAGCTGATCGGAATCTGGCGTGCCGACGTGAGCTACGGGCCGAAGCTCGAGGGGTCGCTCGTCGTGCGGGAGGGCAAGGGCGGCTATTCGGCGAGGATTGGCAGGCACGCGGCGTCGTCGACGGGACCCGCCGGAGAAGTTCGGGTTACGTTCGGTCACGAGGGCAGTTTTCGCGGACGGGTCGAAGGCCATGCGCTCGATGGCTTCTGGATCAGGCCGGCGAGCGACATGAAGGACCTCAAGGATCCGGGCGGCTCAGGTTCTCCCTATGCGACGCCGGTCCGCCTGGAGCAGGTCGCCCCCGGCGTCTGGCGCGGCGACGTGCATCCGCTCCGCAGCCGTTTCACATTGTGGCTTTCGATCTTCAAGGCAGCGGACGGAACGCTCACCGCCGCATTCCGGAACCCACAATTGAACTCCACCGGCGGCGCCCCTCGGTTCGAGGTCACCCGCACCGGCTCGAACCTTCTCTTCTCCGCGAAGGCGGGCGACCGCACGGTCGCTTTTTCGGCGACTTTGGCTGGCAGCCCTGACCGAATCCGCATCAAATGGCCCGATGCCGGTTCATCGCTCGAGCTTACTCGTCGCACAGGAGCCGATGCAGCGGCTTTCTTTCCCCGACCGCCTGGCAGCGCGCCCTACACCTATCGCCAGCCTCCGCAACTGCGAGACGGCTGGCGCACCGCGAGTGCCTCCGCCGCCGGGATGGACGAAAAGGCGCTCCAGCAGATCGTCCGCGACATTGCTGCGTCCGATCCGACCGTTCGAGGGCCGCAGCTCATGCATTCGATCCTCGTCGCCTATCGCGGCAAGCTCGTGCTCGAGGAATATTTCTACGGCTTCGATCGCAAGACGCCGCACGACACCCGATCTGAAGAGACCATGCAGACTCAGAAGGCCGAGCCCAACTGGTGGCGATATGCGCTGAACCTGCCGCAGGTTTTTGCGCCCGGAACACGCTACGCTTACTGCTCCGCGAACATCAATCTGGTCGGAGGCGCGCTGACGCTCGCCACGCATAGCTGGCTGCCGGAGCTGTTCCGCCGCACCGTCGCCGAGCCGCTCCAGTTCGGCGAGTGGCACTGGAACCTGATGCCGAACGGCGAAGGCTATGCCGGCGGAGGCGCTTTCCTGCTTCCGCGCGACCTGCTGAAGGTCGGACAATTGTACCTCGACGGCGGCGTGTGGAACGGCCGCCGGATCGTGCCCGCCGAATGGGTCCGGCTGTCGACCGCGCCGCACGTCGAGGTCAGCCCCGAAACGACCGGCCTCAGCCAAGACGACTTCAGTAATTTCTATCTGAGAGCCCAGGATGGTCTCGCCTGGCACCTTGCCGCATTGACGTCCAGCGGCCGCACCTACCGAACCTACCGCGCGGTCGGAAACGGCGGCCAGCTCCTCATCGTGGTTCCCGAAGCCGACCTCGCCGTCGTCTTCACCGGCGGCAATTACTCGCAGGGCGGGGTGTGGCTTCGCTGGCCGCAGCAGATCGTCGGCGATAAGATTATTCCCGCAATCCACAACGCCTAGTGAGACCGATTCGGTGATTGTAAGTTCGGCCGGTGCAGTCCGCCGCCGGCTCCCCCTGCCGTAAGATCATCCATGTCGACATGGACGCCTTCTACGCGTCCGTGGAGCAGCGCGACGATCCGTCGCTCAAGGACAAGCCCGTCGCCGTCGGCGGCGGGCACCGCGGCGTGGTGATGGCGGCGAGCTACGAGGCACGCAAATACGGCGTGCGCTCGGCAATGCCGTCCGTGACCGCGAAGCGTCTGTGCCCCGATCTCATCTTCGTCAAGACGCGGTTCGACGTCTACCGAGCGGTTTCCCATCAGATCCGGGCGATCTTCCTCGACTACACCGACTTGGTCGAACCTTTAAGCCTCGACGAGGCCTATCTCGACGTGACCGAGGATCGCTGCGGGCTCGGCAGCGCTCGGGTCATCGCCGAGGACATCCGCCGCCGCATCCGCGCGGAGACCGGGCTCACGGCTTCGGCCGGCGTTTCCTACTGCAAGTTCATCGCCAAGCTCGCCTCCGATTACCGAAAGCCCGACGGCCTCACCGTGATCACGCCGGAGCGTGGCGCCGAGTTCGTCGCCTCGCTGCCGGTCGCGCGCTTTCATGGGGTCGGGCCGGTCACGGCGAAGAAGATGGAGAGCCTCGGCATCTTCACCGGCGCCGACCTCAGCGAGTGGAGCATCGCCGCGCTTCAGGCGCATTTCGGCAGCTCGGCCGACTGGTACTGGCGCATCTGCCGCGGAATCGACGAGCGTGAGGTCAAGCCCGACCGCCCGTACAAATCGGTCAGCGCCGAGCGGACCTTCGATGAAGACCTGACCGACCCTGAACGCCTCACCGCCGAGCTCGAGCGGATCGCCGGCTATGCCTGGGAGCGGGTGAAGCGCGCCGAGGTCACCGGCCGGACGGTGACGCTCAAGGTCAAGTTCGGCGACTTCACCCTGATTACGCGGTCGAAAAGCTTCTCCGATTCGGTGCCCGACCTTGCCGCTTTCGCCGCCGCCGGCCAAGCGCTCCTCAGCGCGCTTCATCCGCTCCCGAAAGGAATCCGGCTGCTCGGTTTGGGGCTTCATAACTTAAGTGAAGGGCGGGAGGAGATGCCGCTCCAGCTGGGACTCGCAATTTGAGCCGGCTTCTGTTATAGAATTGTTACACGGGGCCGCGAGCGATTCAGCTGCGGCCCTAAGTTCAATAGGGAAGCCAAGACACAGGCATGGAGCCGCGACCGCTGGTCGTTTTGGGGGGCGACGCAAGCGCGCCGGCTCCGCTGCCGCAAACGGAAAGGTTAGCAATGGCTACAAAGGCGCTCAGCTTCGATGTCGGCGATTATGTCGTGTACCCCAAGCATGGCGTTGGCCGCGTCGTCGAGCTGCAAAGCACCGAAATCGCCGGGACTCGTCTCGACCTCTACGTGCTCCGGTTCGAGAAAGAGAAAATGACCCTTCGGGTCCCCGTCAACAAGGCGGACTCGGTCGGCATGCGAAAGCTCTCGTCGGACAAGACGATGAAGGACGCGCTGGCAACGCTCACTGGCAAGCCGAAGGTGAAGCGCACCATGTGGTCGCGCCGCGCCCAGGAATATGAAGCGAAGATCAACTCGGGCGACCTGACCTCGATCGCCGAGGTGACGCGCGACTTGTTCCGCCCGGACGACGCGCCCGAGCAGAGCTATTCCGAGCGGCAGATTTTTGAGGCCGCTTCCTCACGCCTGGCGCGCGAGCTCGGGGCGATGGAGCAGACCGATGAGAAGTCGGCGCTGGCCAAGATCCTCGAGATTCTGAACAAGGCGGCAGTGATCCACCACAAGAGCAAGGAAGACGCATAAGCGTTTTAGCGCCGTACTTCGAAAAGGGCGTCCCTCACCGGGCGCCCTTTTCTTTTCCGGCTTGCGGCTATTGGTCGGCCGCTGTATTGCGTAGATAACACAGCAACAGGAGGATCACATGCGCAAGTCCCTCGCAGCGGCCATCGTCGCCGCTTCCGCCGCGACGGGCGCGTGCGGGCAGATGAATCATGAAGGGGGCGGGCCGACGGTTTCGCGCAACTACCAGGTTGGCGCCTTCCAGCAGATTGAGGTCGCGGGGCCCTATGAGGTCACGGTCCGCACCGGCGGCAACCCTGGAGTCTCCGCCCAGGGCTCGCAAAAGCTGCTCGACCGAACGATCGTCGAGGTCCAGGGCGACAAGCTCGTCATCCATCCGCAGGAGCATCACGGCTTCTTCAACTGGGGCTGGGGGATGCACGGCAAGGCCGACTTCACCGTCACGGTCCCGCAGCTCAGCGGCGCGACCATCGCCGGATCGGGCGACATCCGCGTCGATCGCGTTCAAGGTGCCGCCTTCGAGGGAACGGTCGCCGGATCGGGCGGTCTCAACCTCGACGCGGTCAACGTTCAGTCGCTGAAGCTGTCGATTGCCGGTTCGGGCAGCGCCAAGGCCGGCACCGGCAAGGCTCAGTCGGCGGATTATTCGATCGGCGGCTCCGGCGACATCGAAGCGGGCGCGGTCCAGGCGCAGCAGGCGAAGGTCTCGATCGCCGGCTCCGGCAGCATCAAGGCGAATGCGACCGGCACCGCCGACGTCAGCATCATGGGCTCGGGCGATGTCGACGTGACGGGCGGCGCCAAATGCACGATCAGCAAGGCCGGCTCGGGCGACGTCCGCTGCTCTTAAACGCGTCTTAACCATGAGCTGGGAAGGTGCGTACATGCGCACCTTCCTTCTCGCCGCCGCTCTATGCGCGATTGCCGCCCCCGCGGCTGCGGCTACCCGCAACTTCGGCATCGAGGATTTTCAAAAGGTCCGCGTCGATGGCCCATTCAAGGTCACGCTGAGGACCCGCGTCGCACCGTTCGCAACCGCGAGCGGCTCGGCGGCGGCGCTCGACCGTGTCGCAATCGAGGTTCGCGGCGACACTTTGGTTGTCCATAGCAATCTCGATTCCTGGGGCGCCTACTCGGGAAAGGACGTGGGACCGGTCGAGATCAGCCTCGGCACCCACGATCTCAGCGCCGCCTGGCTGAACGGCTCCGGCGCGCTTTTGATCGACCGCGTCCAGGGACTGAAGTTTGACCTTTCGGTTCAGGGCAGCGGAGCCGGCGAAATCGGCACCGTCAGCATCGACCAGCTGAACGTCAGCGTCGTCGGCACCGCGAGCGTCCGGCTGGCCGGCCAAGCCGCCAAGTTGACGGCCGTGATCCGCGGCATCTCGAGCCTCGACGCGGCGGCGCTCTCGGCCAAGGATGCAACGCTCGGCGCCGAGGGTGCCGCGACGATCGCCGCCAACATCAGCGATTCGGTGACGGTCGACGCGAGCGGGCCGGCGACGGTTCGGCTGAGCGGCGCACCCTCGTGCACGCTTCGGGTCAGCGGCTCCGCCAGCGTCAGCGGCTGCCACTAATTCAGCGGGGCGCGAGCCTCCACGCCCGAGAGGAAATTCCACAATGCGCCCGCCAGCTCCTCGGCCGCGGCAATGGCCTCATCCTGCTCACCCTCGGGCAAGCGGTCGAGGAGTGCGCGGCACACGGCGCTATGCTCGACATCGGCGCTTTCGTGGACGCGGAAGAAACCAAGCGTCTCCTCATCCTCGATGCCGTAACGGTCGATCAGGCCCTCGATCTTCGCGGCGGCCACGCCTGGGAACTGGCTTTCATACGCGTAAAGCGCACCCAGGCCTGACGCAAAAGAGCGGCGCGAGAGCCTGCGGAAGGTGTCGATCAACGCCTGAGTTTCCGGGTTAAGTTTTTGCGCGCGGATAGCTGCTTTGCTCTCGCCCAGACCACCCGCGAACATCAGCCAGAGCGAAGCATGGTCCTGCTTCCCCGCCTCGATCCCCTCTTCCTCGGCGAGATTTTCGACGAGCATGCGGCGGCCGTCGCGGTCCGCACAGGCGCTGTGCACGGCGCTCACCGCGCGCGGGAAGGCTTCGACATGATGGAAATATTGGCGAGCATAACCGCGCAACGTGTCGAGTGGCAGCCGTCCTTCGGTCCACGCCTGGTAGAAAGGATGCTTGAGCATCGCGCGTTCCGCTACCTTCAGATCGATAGCCGCTGAAACCGTCATGCCTTGCCTCCCTGTTGTTGGCGCCGCCGATAATGGCAGCGCAGAGAGTCGGCAAGCCGACGTCAGACCAGCGCCAGGGAAACGAGCTTGCCGTACAGCTGAGGCGGCAGCGCGCCGAGTCCGCTCCCATCATCATCGACAGTCGGCGCATCGACATCCTCTAGGTAGCGCCAGCCCTGGTGCGCGCGGCGCGGCTTGGGGGAAATCGCGATCAGCTCGGCCGAGCAGACGATGTCGATGCGGCCGTCCTCGCGATCCTCGAAACGCAGGATCTCCAACCCTGCAACCAGCCGGTGCTTGACGATCCAGTAAAGATTGCCGCCGACCAGCTCAGCCGAGCGCTTCGGGCGCATCCGAGTCGCCACTCGCACCTCGCCGCCGAAGGCGCGGCCGGCGATCCGCCGCTCGAGCGCATCGACGTCGCGGCAGGCGAACGCGACCTTGGTCAAATGGAGTTTCGGCACGATTTACCGATGTCGAATTAGCGCAAGCTTCGCAATCGCTTAGCGGTGTAGCCCAAACAAAGCGGCGAGCCCGAGGAAAGAGAAGAAACCGATCACGTCGGTCATGGTCGTCACGAACACCGTCGAGGTAACCGCGGGGTCGATCCGCAATTTCTCGAGTCCGACCGGAATCAGCACTCCGGAGAGGCCGGCGTTCACATTGTTGATGACCATCGCGGCGAACAGCACGAGGCTGAGCGGGAGGTCGTGATAAACGAGCTGGCAGCCGATCGCCATGATGATTCCGAGGCCGAAACCGTTGGCGAAGGCGATCATCAGCTCGCGCATGACCATCCTCACCGTGTTGGATGAGGTGAGCTGGTTGGTCGCGAGCGCGCGGACCGTGACCGCCATGGTCTGAGTCGCGGCATTGCCGCCCATTCCGGCGACGATCGGCATCAGCACCGCAAGCACGACCAGACGCGAAATCGTGCCCTGGAACGCGGCCACCACGCCCGAGGCGAGAATCGCGGTCAGCAGGTTGATGAACAGCCACCACATGCGCGTCCGCACGGTTTCGCCGAGCGGCGCATTGATGTCGCTTTCGCCCGCCTGGCTCAGGAGCAGAACGTCCTCGCCGGCTTCTTCCTGGATGATGTGGACTACGTCGTCCACTGTGATCATGCCGACGAGCCTGCCCGACTCGTCGATCACGGCCGCCGAGACGAGCGCATATTTCTGGAAGCGAAGCGCCACGTCCTCCTGGTCCATGTCGACCGGGATCAGGGTCTGATCGCGCACCATCACCTCGCCGATCGGCGTTGCGCGCGGAGTCCTGAGGATTGTCGACAGCTTGCACGTGCCGACGGGATGATGGTCGGGGCTGACCACGAACACTTCCCAGAAGTCGGTCGGAAGGTCTTGGGTCGAGCGCAGATAATCGATCACCTGGCCGACTTTCCAGTGCGCGGGCACGGCGCACAGGTCGCGCTGCATCAGGCGGCCCGCCGAATCCTCGGGGTAGCTCAGCGCCTCTTCGACCGCCGCTCGGTCGTCGGGCTCCATCGCCCGGAGGACGGCGCGCTGGTCGTCGTCGTCCAAGTCCTCGATCAGCGCGACCGCGTCGTCGGTCTCGAGCTGGCCGGCGATGTCCGCGACCTGCTGCGGCTCCATCTCGTCGAGCAGGCCCTCGCGGACATAATCGTTCATTTCCGCGAGCACGTCGGGGCTGATGATCCCGGCGAGCGCCTTAACGAGGCCCTCGCGCTCATCGCGCGCCGCGAGCTCGATCAGGTCGGCGATGTCGGCGGGATGGAGCGGCTGGACCAGCCTGCGCGCAGTGTCGTCGTCCCCCGCATCGACAGCATCGAGGACTCTGTCGACGAATTCGGGCCGAAGCCGGTCTTCCTCGTCGATCACGCTGCTTCGGGCCGGGTTCGACTCGGCAAGGATCTCCGGGGCGATGGGGTCGGTCTCGGCCATGGCGCTCCCTCGATTGGACCCGGTGCCGCCCTCCTATGGTCGCCGCTGCTCTGGCGCAACCACCGACACGCCCCTACATCGCGCTGCTTTCGAACCTTTCATCCGGAGTTCACTCGCATGACCGACGCCGACCGTCTGCACCTCAGTCTCTCCACCGGCGGCGAGGTCGTCATTAAGCTCCGGCCGGACCTCGCACCCAACCATGTCCAGCGGATCACCGAGCTCGCCGACAGCGGTTTCTACGACAATGTTGCATTCCACCGAGTGATCCCCGGCTTCATGGCCCAGGGCGGCGACCCGACCGGAACCGGCACGAGCGGGTCGAAGCTGCCCGACCTCAAGGCCGAGTTCAGCCGCGCGCCGCACGTCCGCGGCACCGTGTCGATGGCGCGCAAGCCCAGTCCCGACAGCGCCAACAGCCAGTTCTTCATTTGCTTCGACGACGCCGGCTTCCTCGATGGGCAGTACACCGTCTGGGGCGAGGTCGAGAGCGGCATGGAACATGTCGACGCGCTTCCCAAGGGCGAGCCGCCGCGCGAGCCAGGTCGAATCGTCAAGGCGAGAGTCGGCAAAGCCGGCGAATGAAGAAAGTCGCGCTCGTCACCGGCGCGTCGGCAGGACTCGGTGCCGAGTTCGCGCGGCAGCTGTCGAAGCGCGGATACAAGCTTGTCCTCGCGGCTCGCCGGAAGGAGCGGCTCGAGGAGCTTGCGAAAGAGCTCGGCAATGCCCGCGCGGTGGCGATCGACCTTTCGAAGAGCAATGCCACAGCCAAGCTGATGGCGGACATCGAGGCGAACGGCGAGACCGTCGACCTTCTGGTCAACAACGCCGGCTTCGGGCTGATCGGCCGGTTCGCCAAGCTCGATGCGAAGCGCGAGCGGCAGATGATCGACCTCAACGTCGGAACCCTCACGGACCTCTGCCGTGCCGTCGCGCCAGCGATGATTGAGCGGAAATCGGGCGCGATCCTCAACGTGGCCTCGACCGCCGCCTTTCAGCCAGGGCCAAGGATGGCGGTTTATTTCGCGACCAAGGCCTTCGTTCTTTCGCTGAGCGAAGCGTTGCACGAAGAATTGAAGCCGCACGGGATCAAGGTTAGCTGCCTCTGCCCCGGCCCTACCCGCACCGAATTCGGCGAGGTCGCGGGCTTCGGCGGCAACCAGCTGTTCGACCGGCTCGCAATGAACGCCGGCGACGTGGTCGAAATGGGCCTGAAGGGGCTCGAGGAAAATCGCGCCGTCGTCGTCACCGGCTGGATCAACAAGCTCGGCGCCGCAAGCACCCGCTTCGCGCCACGCTCGGTCGTTCGCAAAATCGCCGGGTCGATCAAATATGACGGCTTGATTACCGGCTGAGCGCGGCGCAATTTCCCGAGGCCGGATCACCTTTGCGTTGGAGGTGAGGATGCATGTGCCGCTTCGCACCGCAGTT
>DASUIB010000129.1:0-33162 GCA_036273235.1 Sphingomicrobium sp.
CCGAAACGCAAGCACCGCCGCGCTCGTCCGCCAGATGACCGCGTCCATGCAGGCATTCTCGTCCTTCAGGCTGAAATAGCAGTGGCCCGACGAGTGCCGCTTGAACCCACTGATCTCCCCTCGCACCCGGACATGGCCGAAGGCGTCCTCGACAGCTCGCTTGAGCGCGTCCGAGAGTTCGCTGACGCTGAGCGCGGGCGAATTGTCGCCGGGGGCGACGTTCGCTAACAGGCCGGCGCGCGGTTCGTCAGGGAGATCCATGAACATTCTGCTGTTGGGCTCGGGCGGATGCGAAGATGCGCTCGCCTGGCGGCTTAGGCAATCGCCGAGCTGCGACAGGCTGGTCGCGGCGCCGGGGAATCCCGGGATCGCCCGGTGGGCCGATTGTATGGCGATCGACCCATGCGATCCAGCCGCTGTGGTCGAGCTGGCGCAGAGCAATGGCATCGACCTGGTGGTCGTCGGCCCCGAAGCGCCGCTGGTGGCGGGTGTCAGCGACGCACTTCGCGCCGCCGGAATCGCCGTCTTCGGCCCCAATGCGGCGGCGGCACAGCTCGAAGGATCGAAGGGCTTCACCAAGGACCTGTGCCGCGTCAACCGCATTCCGACCGCGGAATATGTCCGGGTGGAGCGCGCTGCCGAGGCGCGAGCGGCGCTCGACAGGTTCGGCATCCCTGTCGTGATCAAGGCGGACGGACTCGCGGCCGGCAAGGGCGTGACGGTGGCGATGTTGCGCGCCGAAGCGGAGGCGGCAATCGATGCCGCGGGCAATGGGCCGTTGGTCATCGAGGAGTTCCTCGAAGGCGAGGAAGCGAGCCTGTTCGCGCTGGTCGACGGCGAAACCGCGGTGCCGCTCGCCTCGGCCCAGGACCACAAGCGCGTCGGCGAAGGCGATACGGGACCGAACACCGGCGGGATGGGAGCCTACGCGCCCGCGCTGGTGCTGACGCCCGAGCTGCAGGCGCGGGCGATGGACGAGATCATTCGGCCGACCGCGAGGGCGATGGCCGCCGCCGGAACCCCGTTCAGCGGCGTGCTTTACGCCGGGCTCATGCTGACCGCCGAAGGGCCCAAGCTGATCGAATATAACGTCCGCTTCGGCGATCCCGAATGCGAAGCGATCATGCCGCTGATCGACGGCGATTTCGCCGAGCTGCTCAATGCGGTCGCGACCAGACGCCTCGGCGAGATCGAGCCGCCGCGGCTGTCCGGCAAGCATGCAATGACGGTGATCGTCGCCGCGCAAGGCTATCCCGGGACGCCGGCGAGCGGCGGCCTCATTCGCGAGATCGAAGCGGCCGAACAAGTCGAGGGAGTCACCGTGTTCCACGCCGGCACGACCACGGGCGAGCACGGGTTGATTGCGAAAGGTGGCCGGGTTCTCGCCGTCACCGCTGTCGCCGACACATTCGCGAACGCCCGGGCACGCGCTTACCGGGCCGTAGACCAGATCGACTTCGCCGACGGTTTCCACCGGCGCGACATCGGCTGGCGCGAGCTGGCGCGGGAGCGCGCATGAACGCCTTTTGGTCCTATTTTTGGCCACCTTTCGGAGCGGGCCTGGCGGTCGGCATCATCGCCGGAGACTTTGCTTTCCGACGCCGCCGCAGGCGCTATTTGCCGGTGGCCGTCGGTGTCTTCGCTGCGATCGTCCTAGCGGCCCTGTGGCACGGTCCGGCGGGGGCCGCGGACCGCTTTACCGTCGAAGTCGAGCGCGGGATTCGCCAAACGATCGTCTATTGGGAAATCCCGCAGGTCAGCGGCCACCTGGACCACGACCCGCTCACCCGCCGGGCGATCCTGTCAGGCCCTGCCGACGATTTCCAGCGCAGCGAGTTGGTCCGGCTCATCGGCGAGGTTCCAGGAGTCTCCGGCGCCAGCTGGTCGGCGGAGGGCGGCGTGCCGCTGATCGTCGAGGGCGGAGCAGCCGCGCTGCTGGGCTTTCTTTTCGGGCTGCTCGGCGCTTATCTGCGCGATATTCGCCGACGCTACAACGCTCAATGGAATTGGTGATTTGATGGAAGTTGTTCACGGATATTGGCCCGCGATCATCGTCGCGATCGCGTTCCTGATCATTCTCGCATTCCTGATCTTCCGCCCGCGCCAGCGGGTGAGTTTGACCGACAGCGCGGCGGTTCGCCCGCACATGCAGCACGCCGCGCCGCGCGAAGGCCGCGGGATCGCCGGCGAGGCGGCCGCCGCGACCAGCGACGTCGCCGGCGACATCATCAGCGCGCCGGTGCACCGGGCGCTCGAAGGCGAAGTCCCGAGCGACGATCTGTGCAGGCTGAAGGGGGTCGGCCCGAAGTTCGCCGACGCGCTGCACAGCGCCGGGTTCGTGAATTTCCAGCAGATCGCCGGACTGTCACCGGTCGAGGTCGATCGGCTCGACAGCCAGCTCGGTGCCTTCGCGGGCCGGATCAAACGCGACCGGATTGTCGAGCAGGCCGAGTATCTCGCGCGCAACGACATCGACGGTTTCGAGCAAAAGTTCGGGAAGCTGTAGGCCAACGGTCCGATGCGGGTCCGAGAAGCCATCACCTCCGATGCCGAGGGGATGAGCGATCTCCTGGAAGCGCTCGTCGCCGCCGGCAAGCGCGTCAAGCGAAGCGATCCGAACTATGCATTATCCCATTACATCGAACATCCGCACCGCT
Source organism: Sphingomicrobium sp. (assembly GCA_036273235.1). GTDB lineage: Bacteria > Pseudomonadota > Alphaproteobacteria > Sphingomonadales > Sphingomonadaceae > Sphingomicrobium. The sequence continues at coordinate 2,658 of DASUIB010000129.1, forward strand.
TGCATTGCTTTCTCGCGATCAATGACAAAGCGGAGGTTCTCGGCTTTCAGTCATTGAAGATCGCCGACGAAGGAAATCCGTACGGAACGCCGACGGGCTGGGGAATCATCGGCACCCACGTCCGACCTTCAGCTGCGCGTCTGGGCGTCGGCTCACAATTGTTCGTAGCGACACGGGCCGGCGCGAGCACCGCCCGGCTGCCCGCAATCGAGGCGTATATCGGCGACCAGAACAGTGCCGCGCTCAACTATTATGAGGCGATGGGCTTCACGACCTATCGTCGATCCGAAGGCATCATCTGCAAAGTGTTCCAGCTGACTAACGAGGCATCCTCTCTGAGTCCCTCTAGCTAGCGACTTTCACCTCCGCTGTGGCGGCGCGCTTCTTCGGCCGCGATGCGATCAGCTTGTCGATCTTGCGGCCGTCCATGTCGACGATCTCGAACGACCAGCCGTCGTGGCGGAACTTCTCGCCGACTTCGGGGAGATGCTTGAGCACCGACAAAGCGAATCCGGCGACTGTCGAATAATCGCGCTCATGCGGCAGAGCGACCCCGAGCCGGTCCGGTAGCAGGTCGGCGCTCGCCGCGCCCGATACGAGCCAGCTGCCATCCTCCCGCTCGACCAGCGGCGGCTCCTCGCCCTGCTCGATATCGTGGGCGAAGGTGCCCGCGAGCGCGGCAAGGAGGCTGCCCGGAGTGACGATCCCGTCGAGATGGCCATATTCGTCCTGCACCAGCGCGAGCGGAACCTCGGCGTTGCGAAGCACCGCGAGCGCGTCCATCGCATCCATGAGGTCGGGAATGACCGGAGCCGTGCGGCACAAATGCTTGAGGTCGAGCGGACGATCTTCGAGCAACGCGGCGACCACGTCGCGGAGCTGGATCACGCCGACGATATTCTCCACCGATCCGTCCGCCACCGGCAGCCGGCTGTGCGGAGTTTCGAGCAAAGCCTGCCGAATTTCCTCGGGCGTCGATTCGAGGTCGATCCAGTCGATCTCGGTCCGGGGGGTCATGACTTCTCTCACCGGCCGGTCGGCGAGGCGGACGATGCCCGAGATGATCGCGCGTTCACTTTCCTCGAGCACGCCCGCGGTCTGCGCTTCGGCGACGACCAGGTGAAGCTCCTCGGCGGTGACGTGGTTCCTGGATTCGCGGTCCAGCCCGAGCAGGTGGAAGATCAGCGCGCTCGAGCGGTCGAGCAGCCAGACGAACGGCGCCGTAATCCGCGACAGCAATTTCATCGGCTTGGCGATGATCGCCGCGATCGGCTCGGGCGAGCGTAGCGCGATCTGCTTGGGAACGATCTCGCCGATCACGAGCGATACGAAGGTGATGATGACGACGACGAGGCCGTAGCCGAGCGTATGCGCCGTGCCTGGGCTGAGACCGGTGAGCTCGAGGCGATCGGCCATCGGGGCTCCGAGGCTTGCTCCCGAGAAAGCGCCGTTGATGATGCTGATGAGCGTGATCCCGCTCTGGACCGTCGACAGGAACCGCCCCGGCTCGGCAGCGAGATCGAGCGCGCATTGCGCCCCGCTGCTGCCGCTCCGCGCCATCGCCCTCAGCCGAGCGTCGCGCGACGAGACGATCGCGAGCTCGCTCAGCGCAAGCACGCCGTTGAGCGCAATCAGCGCCAGGATCAGGGCGATGTCGAGCCAGGGGATTGGGGCTAAGTGGGCGCTCATGGGCGTTCGTCATCGAATGTAGCCTCGCCGGCCACTCGTCCACAAGGAGCGGCTCGATTCACTTGCGGAACCATCCTGGCCGCGTGCGGTTTGGCGGCTGTTCCATTTCGCGCTACGGAGCTTCTCGACGTGCGCCGCCGACTCAAACTTTCGACGATCATCCTGGCTTGTGCCGTCGCCGCCCTTGCCGGCTGCGAGACGGCGCCTCCGCCGCCGCTCGTCCGGCCCGCGGCCTTCATCCCGCTCGGGCTCAACGCGCCGTATCTTTATAGCGACGTGATCGGCGGCCGGCGTGCCCGGGCGGCGAAGATGCGGGCGGCGAAGATCCGCCCGATCAGCCCCGCGGCCGCGCCTGCCTACATGGCGGACCTCGACCGGGCGCTGCGTGTCCAGACCGCCGGCATCGGTCTCGATATCCTGCAGGTGGGCAACGGCATCGTCATTCGGATCCCAGCGGCGCTGACCTTCGACGCCGGAAGCGCGACGGTGAAGCCTGAGTTCGACGCGACTCTGCTCGAAATCTCGCGCGAGGTGAAGAACCGAAGCCAGACCTTCGTGGACGTGTTCGCGCATACCGATTTGTCGGGTTCGCCGCAGGGCAACCAGGCGATTTCGGAGCGCCGCGCGGCGGCCGTCGCGACATACCTCGTCGGCCACGGAGTCTCGAAGGTGCGGATCGCGTCCAAGGGTCTCGGCGAGACGGCGCCGCTCTACAATCCGGAGGCGGACGACAGCCAAAAGGCCGCCAACCGACGAGTCGAGATCCGGCTTCTGCCCTACACGGGCTAACGGCGCTCGGCGAAAAAAGCGCGAAGAAGCGCCGCCGATTCCTCCTCGCCGATGCCCCCGAGCATGTCGGGCCGATGGTGACAGGTCGGCTGGGCGAAGATGCGCGGGCCGTGGACGACTCCGCCGCCCTTTGGGTCCTCGGCGGCGAAGCGCAGCGCTTTCATCCGGGCCAGAGCGACGGCGGCCGCGCACATCGCGCAGGGCTCGAGCGTCACCCACAAGGTGCATTCGTCGAGACGCGAGGCGCCGAGCTTCGCCCCAGCGGCGCGGATCGCGACCATCTCGGCGTGGGCCGTGGGATCGGCCGAGCCGCGCATGTCGTTGCGCGCTTCGGCGATCACTTCGTCGCCGCAGGTGACCACCGCGCCAACGGGCACCTCGCCCGCGTCGGCGGCCTGCCGCGCGAGGTCGAGCGCGCGTCGCATCGGCGGAGGCAGAGGAAAACCCTGTCCTGAGCTCGGTCGAAGGATCATCGCCGCCCGGCTAGCCGAGCGGGCGAGCGAAGTCACATCGCGTTGCCGGCGTTCGCCTCGGCCTGGTTCTGATCCGGCTTATGGATGATCAAGGCCGGGACTTTGACGGTGGCGTTCTTCGTCCCGATGCTCACGGAGCCGGTCTCGACTTCGAACGCGGGCGCCTGTCCGCCCTTGGCCGTGACGCCGTTGCCGGTCGCGGAAACCTGCGGCGCCTTGGCGCCGCGGATCTGGTTGATGTCGAGGAACCCCGTCGCGAGCGCGACGACGATCGCGAGCACGGCGATGATCAGGATGAAGAGGACGGCGCGCATGATCGGGCTTTAAGCCGTTGCGGCGCAAGAACGCAAATGCGGTGCGGGGTTGCCCCTTCGCGGCGTTGACGAAGCGGGCCCGAGCGGCTAACGGGCGGCGCTCTTCGGGCCTCGCTGAGGCTCGTCCAGAAAAAATCAGGATTGATCACCATGTCGCGGGTTTGCGAGCTGACCGGCAAGGGCCGGCAGGTGGGAAACAATGTTTCCCACGCCAACAACAAGACCAAGCGCACGTTCCTGCCCAATCTGCAGAACGTGACGCTGATTTCGGATGCGCTCGGTCAGAGCGTGAAGCTGCGCGTGTCGACCCACGGCCTGCGCTCGGTCGAGCATGTCGGTGGCCTCGACAATTGGCTGTTGAAGACCAGCAACGACAAGCTCAGCCCCAAGGTCCGCAAGCTGAAGCGCGAAATCGCCAAAAAGGTCGCGGAGCAGCCCGCCGCCTAGCGGGCACAAGCTATTGAAGCAGCAGCATTTTTCCTGAACCTGGGCTGCACCCCCCGTTCAGCATCGATACCCCGCGAATCAGGCATAAGCGCCTCGTTCGACGGGGTTTTCCCCTTTTCCCTGTCGTGTCCGGTCAAACGGACGGATTCCCTCGCGTCGCGTAACGAGGGGGGCCCGGTGCGCGTTGTTGCGCCGGGCCCGTTTTTTACGGCCGTTAAAGATAAGCCTCCCCCCTTTGTGGGGGAGGTTGGTGGGGGGCGGCCGGCTTCTGCCGGCCCAATAGAATCATTTGTGGCGCAGCAAAGCTCCGCGCCCCCACCCAACCCTCGCCACAAGGGGGAGGGCCTTTGCTCACGAACTTTCAAATAGCCGCGCCAATTGCTCGACCATCGCGCCGGCGAGCTGTTCGGCGTCCATGATCGTGACCGCGCGCTCGTAATAGCGCGTCACGTCATGGCCGATGCCGATCGCGATCAGCTCGACGGTCGAGCGCTTCTCGATCCATTCGATCACCTGCCTCAGATGCCGCTCGAGATAGGTGCCGCCGTTGGCGCTCGCGGTGGAATCGTCGACCGGCGCTCCGTCCGAGATCACCATCAGGATGCGCCGCTCCTCCGGCCGGGCGATCAGTCGGTTGTGCGCCCACAGCAAAGCCTCGCCGTCGATATTCTCCTTGAGCAGCCCCTCGCGCATCATGAGGCCGAGGTTACGCCGGGCGCGGCGATAGGGCTCGTCGGCGCGCTTGTAGACGATGTGCCTTAGGTCGTTGAGGCGGCCGGGATTGGGCGGCCGACCGGCGGCGAGCCAGGATTCGCGGCTCTGCCCACCCTTCCATCCGCGCGTGGTGAAGCCCAAAATCTCAGTCGCGACCCCACAGCGTTCTAACGTCCGGGCGAGAATGTCGGCGCAGATCGCCGCGATCGCGATCGGGCGGCCGCGCATCGAGCCTGAATTGTCGATCAGCAGCGACACAACCGTGTCGCGGAATTCCATGTCGCGCTCGACCTTGAACGACAGAGCGTGGCTGGGATTGACGACCACGCGCGCGAGCCGTGCGGCGTCGAGCAGCCCCTCCTCCTGGTCGAAGTCCCAGCTCCGCGCCTGTTGCGCCATCAGCCGCCGTTGTAACCGGTTGGCGAGACGCGTTACGACATTCGAGAGCCCGCCCATCTGCTGGTCGAGATAGGCGCGGAGGCGCGACAGCTCGTCCTCGTCGCACAGCTCCTCCGACTCGACGATCTCGTCGAAGCGGGTGGTGAAAGCCTTGTAGTCGGTCGGGGGCGACAGGTCCCAGTTGCGCCGTCCCGGCGCTGCGGACAGGCTTTCGCTGAGGTCGTCGCCGGTAGCGGATTCGTCTTCGCCGGTTTCCATCTCCTGGGTCGAATCGCCGTCGGCATTCTGGTCCTCGACTTCTTCGCCGCGCATCTCGACGTCGCCCCCGCCCGGTTGTCCTTCGTCGCCTTGCTCGGCGGAGTCATCGCTTCCGCCTTCATCGCCGTCGGCGTCGTCGCCGACTTCCTCAGACTCTTCCTCGAGCAGCTCTTCGGCCGCGGCGAGGCCCAAATCCTCGAGCAAGCGCCGCGACAGCTTGGCGAAGGCAGACTGGTCGTCGAGCGTCAGCGCCAGTGCATCGAGCTCGGCCGCGGCTTTTTCCTCGATCCACGGCGCCACCAGCTTAAGGCCTTGGGCGGCAGCGGCGGGCGGCGCTTCGCCGGTCAGCCGCTCGCGGGCGATGAGGCCGATCGCGGTCGAAAGCGGCACTTCCTCGGCATCGCGGGCGCGGACGATCGCGTCGCCGCGCACACGAGCGTCGGCGAGGTGGCGAAGGTTGTCGCGAACGCCTCCCATCGCTCGCGCGCCGAGCGCCTCTACGCGCGCCGTCTCGAGCGCGTCGAATACAGCGCGCGCATCGACGTCCACGGGAGCGACTCGGGCGTGCAGCCTGGAGTCGTGATAGCGCAGGCGCAGCGCGGCGGAATCGGCGGCGCCACGCGCTTCGGCCACGAGTTTCGGTTCGAGCGCCGGACCAGGCGAGGCCACGCGCGCCGTCTTGCCCGACGCCGGCGCGATATCGGAGGCGAAGACGACCTCGACTTCCGCATCCTTGGCAATGGCGCGGGCAGCGCCCGCAAGCGCTCGGCGGAACAGGTCGATTTTCTCAGCCATCGGCCGTCATTGCGACCCCTGATCCAATCCGGGGGAAGCAATCCAGACGTCCGAGCTTCTGGATTGCTCCGTCGCTGCGCCCCTCGCGATCGCGACGCGAATGCATTACGCCTTTCCGACCACGCTCTCCGGCAAGTCCTCACCGAACACGCGCTGGTAATATTCGGCGATCAGCGGGCGTTCGGCCTCGTCGCATTTGTTTAGGAAGCTGACCCGGAACGCATAGCCCATGTCGCCGAAGATATGCGCGTTCTGCGCCCAGCTGATCACCGTGCGCGGGCTCATCACGGTCGAGATGTCGCCGTTGATGAAGCCCTGGCGCGAGAGCTCGGCGACCTTGATCATCTTCTCGACGATCTGCTTGCCGTGGGGATCGTCATATTCGCCCGACTTGGCGAGAACGATCTGAGCCTCGACCTGCGCCGGAAGGTAGTTGAGCGTGGTGACGATGTTCCAGCGGTCCATCTGGCCCTGGTTGATCGCCTGAGTGCCATGATAAAGGCCGGTGGTGTCGCCGAGCCCCACAGTGTTGGTCGTCGCGAACAGCCGGAACCAGGGGTTGGGGCGGATCACGCGGTTCTGGTCGAGCAGGGTGAGCTTGCCTTCGGCCTCGAGCACGCGCTGGATCACAAACATCACGTCGGGGCGGCCAGCGTCATATTCGTCGAACACCAGCGCGACCGGATGTTGAAGCGCCCACGGCAGAAGCCCTTCGCGGAACTCGGTCACCTGCTGTCCGTCGCGAAGAACGATCGCGTCGCGGCCGACGAGGTCGATCCGGCTGATGTGCGCGTCGAGGTTGATCCGGATCATCGGCCAGTTGAGCCGCGCGGCGACCTGCTCGATATGGGTCGACTTGCCGGTGCCGTGATAGCCCTGAACCATCACTCGGCGATTCTTCGCGAAGCCGGCGCAGATCGCGAGCGTCGTGTTGGGGTCGAAGACGTAGGTCGGATCGAGGTCGGGGACGCGCTCGTCGGCCTCGCTGAACGCCGGCACCTCCATTTCCGAATCGACACCGAAGGCGTCGCGCACCTTCACCACCTTGTCGGGTGCGGCCATCAGCGTCTCGCTCCGGCTTTCGGGGTTCACATTGGCTAGGTCGGTCATGGGAAAGGGCCTTAGGGGAAGGAGGGCTGCGCCTCAACGTTCACGCGACCTTTTCCGGCAGCGGGAAGAGCTTCACGAAACGCTTCGCCAGCGCCATGTCTCCCTCGACGCGGATGGTTTCGAACGGCGCTCCGCCGTGGATGACGGCGGCCACCGCGCTCGGCGCGCCGGCGAACGTGAGGTCGCAGTCGCTGGCGGGGCCGCGCTCCACATCGAGGCGGCCGTGGTGAAGCCTGGTAACGTAATCGGCTTCGCCGAAGCGGAACCCGATCCTCGCGTCGAGGCCGTCCGCGAGTGCTGGCGAAAGCAACGTCTGCAGCGACATGATCACCGAGACGTGGCTCATCCTCAGCCTCGGGTCGTGGAACGGACTGCGCGCCGCCCAGCGGCCGAGCGCAGCGATGGTCGGGATCGCTTCCAGCCCCCATTCGGTCGCCTCATAGACCTGGACCGACGCCGGCGGCGGAAGGCGCACCTTGCGCACCAGGCCGCGGCCCTCGAGCTCGGTCAGGCGCTGCGTCAGCACGTTGGCGCTGATGCCCTGAAGATCGGCCTTGAGCTCGGAGAAGCGCCGCGGCCCGTAGGCGAGCTCGCGCAGCACCAGCATCGCCCATCGTTCGCCGAGCAGCTCGAGCGCATGGGCCAGGCCGCATGCATCGTCGAAGCGCTTTTTATCTTCGCTCTTCCACATCTTAGTTGTTTTTTCTAACTGCACGGTTGCAATTTATAACTCCAGGGCGCAAAAAGCAAGCGAATCGAGTCGGAGGAGAGACGAAATGACGCAAATGATCTTCGTGAACCTGCCGGTGAGCGATCTCCGGCGGTCCCGCGCCTTCCTCGAGGCGCTCGGCGCGGTGAACGAGCCCAAGTTCACCGACGAGACCGCGGCCTGCATGACCTTCAGCGACAGCATCCATGTGATGCTTCTGACGCACGACAAGTTCAGCCAGTTCACGCCGCGTCCGATCGCGGATGCGAATGCGGGGTCGGAGGTGTTGCTGTGCCTGTCGTCGAAGAGCCGTGAAAGCGTCGACTCGACCGTCGAGCGCGCCGTAGCGGCGGGCGGGACTGCTGATCCCAGCCCCAAACAGGACTATGGGGTGATGTACGGTCGTAGCGTCGCCGATCCGGACGGCCACATCTGGGAGTTGATGTGGATGGACGCGGCCGCCGCCGAGCGCGGAGCCGAAGCCGTTCAGGAAGCGATTGCGACGGCGATCTGAGGAAGTACCCATGCCGATCAATCCCGACGCTCAAATCGAGATCACCGCATTCCGCTGGGTGCCGGAATTCGCCCAGGGCGTGGTTCGCGACCTTCGCGCCCGCTGGGCGCTCGAGGAGGCGGGCCTCGATTATCGGGTCCGCCTGCTGGGCGGCGAGCGGCCGGCGGAATATCTCAAGGAACAGCCGTTTGATCAGGTGCCGGTCCTCAACGACGGCATTGTCCATATCTTCGAGAGCGGCGCGATCGCCCAATATATCGGCGAGAAGAGCGAAGCGCTGCTGCCCCACGATCCGCAGGGCAGGTATCGCGCGATCCAATGGACCTACGCCGCGCTCAACAGCGTCGAGCCGGCGCTGATGAACGTCGTCCTGGTCAACGTCTTTTACGCGGGCGAGGAATGGGCGAAGCTCCGCCGGCCAAGCGCAGTCGACTTCGCCAAGCTGAAGCTGAAGCGTGTGTCTGACTGGCTCGGCGACAAACAGTGGCTGGAAGGCGACCGCTTCACCATCGGCGACCTGATGATGGTCACCGTCCTCCGGCTCCTCCGCCACACTCAGATCGTGTCCGAATTCGCCAACCTCGAGAGCTTTGTGAAGCGTGGCGAGGCGCGGCCGGCATTCGGCCGAGCCCTCGAAGACCAGCTCGCGACCTTCCGCGAGCACGAACCGCAAGGAGAGGCAGCATGACCTATTTCGAAGGATTCATCACGCCCGTTCGCACTGCGGACAAGCAAGCCTATCGCGAGCATGCGCGGAGGTTCGCGCCGATCGCGCAGGAGTTCGGCATTGACCGAATGGTCGAAGGGCTGGCGGACGACGTGCCGCACGGCAAAGTGACGGATTTCTACCGCGCAGTGGAGGCCGGTGACGACGAAACGGTCGTCTTCTCCTTCTTCGAATATCCGTCGAAGCAGGCGCGCGAAGCGGCGAACGCAAAGTTCGCCAGCGACCCCCGCATGGCGGACATGATGAAGGACCTGCCGTTCGACGCGAAGCGGATGATCTTCGGCGGTTTCGATGCGATCCTCGAAGCCGGCAGCGGATCCGGTGGCTACATCAACGGCTTCATCGTCCCAGTGCCAACCGACAACAAAGACGCCTACCGCGAAATGAACGAGCGGCACACCGCGATCTTCCGCGAATATGGCGCCGTCCGGGTGGTCCAGGCGTGGGGCGACGATGTGCCGGAAGGGAAGGTCACGGACTTCCGCCGCGCGGTCAAAGCCGAGCCCAATGAGACGGTCGTCTTCGCTTTCATCGAATGGCCGTCGAAGCAGGCGAATGACGAGGCCTGGGACAAGATCATGAAGGACGAGCGGATGCAGCCGGGCGACGCTCCGTTCGACGGCAAGCGCATGTTCTGGGGCGGGTTCGAGGTGATCCTCGACACCGCGGCGGAGGGACGGGTTGCAAGCGCGGCTGCGCCCGTGACTGCCTGATTAGAACTTCTGAATTCGAACATTCGAGGAGAGAAAGATGTCGGACATTCGCGCCCAAGATGCCCCCACCATGACGGAAGACAGCCGCACGGGACCGAACCCGCAGGGAGACTTCATCTGGTACGAGCTGATGACCACCGACGCGGAGGCCGCCAAGGGGTTCTACGACGCCGTCGTCGGCTGGAACATCGGTGAGGGCGTACCCGAATTCGGCGGCTACCGCATGATTGGCCGAAGCGACGGCAAAGCTGCCGGCGGTGTCCTGCCGATCACCGCCGAGATGGAGCAGCACGGCGCCCGGCCGATGTGGCTCGGCTATATCAACGTGCCCGACGTCGACTCCAAAATCGCGTCGATCGAGGCCGCGGGCGGCCGCGCCTTGATAGGGCCGACCGATATTCCGAACGTCGGACGGATTGCGATGGTCGCCGACCCCCAGGGCGCGGCATTCTATGTGATGAAGCCGGTCCCGCCCGCGAGCGATCCGAATGCGCGAAGCGACGTCTTCTCTCCGACCGAGGTCCAGCGCTGCGCCTGGAACGAGCTGGTGACGAGCGATCTCGACGCGGCGCGGCGCTTCTATCCGGAGCAGTTCGGCTGGACGCTCGGCGAGATCATGCCGATGGGACCGATGGGAGACTATCAGTTCATCCACCAGGACGGGCAGATGATCGGCGCGATGTTCGCGCCAGGCGACCGCCAGCCTGCATGGCGCTTCTGCTTCCGTGTCGACGATCTCGAGCGGAGCATCGAGGCGGTCCGCGCCGGTGGCGGCGAGGTGCTGTTCGGGCCGGCGGAAGTGCCGGGCGGCGGCCGGATCATCCAGGCTAACGACCCGCAGGGCGCCTTCTTCATGCTGATCGCGGGAGGCCAGCAGTGACCGACAAATTGGTGACCTGCGTCTGGTTCGACAAAGGCGAAGCCCGCAAGGCCGCGGAATTCTACGCCTCGGTCTTTCCCGACAGCCACGTCGGTCCCGCGCACGGCGCCGCGTCCGACTACCCCGGCGGCAGTGAGGGCGACGAGCTGACCGTCGAGTTCACCGTCCTCGGCCGTCCCTTCGTCGGCCTCAACGGCGGCCCCAATTTCAAGCCCAACCAGGCGGTCAGCTTCATGGTCCTGACCGACAGCCAGGAGGAGACGGATCGCTACTGGGACGCGATCACCCGGAACGGCGGCGAAGAGAGCATGTGCGGCTGGTGCGCGGACCGCTGGGGCTTTTCCTGGCAGATCACGCCAAGGCGGCTGCTCGAGCTGACGGCCGGCGGCGGCGAGCGGGCCAAGCGCGCGTTCCAGGCAATGATGACGATGAGGAAGATCGATATCGCGGCGATCGAGGCGGCGGCCGAGAGCGTCGATGCGTAAGCTCACCGGCGCGATCTTCCAGTCGCTCGACAGCGTCATCCAGGCGCCGGGAGGACCGGACGAAGATCGAACCAGCGGCTTCCGCCTCGGCGGCTGGGTCGCGCCTCACTGGGACGAGGACATGGGCCCGTTCGAGTCGATCATCATGGGCGAGTACGATCTGCTGCTCGGCAAGCGCACCTACGACATTTTCGCCGCTTATTGGCCGTACAATCAGGACAATCCGATCGGCGAGAAATTCCAGCGGATCAACAAATATGTGCTGACCCATTCGGACGAGCCGCTCGAGTGGGAGAACAGCCATAAGCTGTCGGGCAAGACCGCCGACGCCGTTGCCGAGCTCAAGAACAGCGACGGCCGCGACCTGCTGATCCAGGGCAGCAGCACCCTCTACCCGCCGCTGCTTTCGGCGCGGCTGATCGACCGGCTGGTCCTGATCACCTTCCCGATCGTGCTCGGCCAGGGAAAGCGCCTGTTCGATGGGTCGGAAGAGCCGGGCGCCCTGAAGCTCGTCGATCATTTCGTCTCCCCGAAGGGAGTGGTCATCACGAGCTACGAACCCGCGGGCGAGGTTCCGACCGGCAGCTTCGCCAGCAAAGAGCCGAGCGAACAGGAGCTCGAACGCCGCGCGCGAATCGCACGGGAGGACGCATGACCGACCTCAAACCCGCTTCGGAACTGGCGGAACACGGGAGCAAGCCTTTCCCGAACGAAAGTCCCGAATATCGAGCCGCTCGAACCAGGTTGCTCGCGGAAGAGATCGAGCTTCGCCGGCACATCCAGAGGGTGGCCGCGATACGCCGTGAGCTCCCCGACGGCAGCGAAGCGAAGGATTATCGCTTCCTCGATGCCGACGGCAAGGAGCACAAATTCGCCGACCTGTTCGGCCGCCACGACACGCTCGTCACCTATTTCTGGATGTACGGGCCGGAGCGCGAGCGCCCGTGCCCGATGTGCACTTCGTTTGTCGGATCGCTCGACATTCCGTCGCGGGACATCGAGCAGCGGGTCGCGCTGGCGATCATCGGCCGTTCGCCGGTGTCGCGCCAGCTCGAGTTCGCGCGCGAGCGCGGCTGGAACAACCTGACCTTCTACCAGACCGTCGGCGACGATTTCGCGCGCGATTATCGCGGGCTCCACGACGACGGCAGCGAATGGGCGATCTGCGCTTCGTGGAAGCGCAAGGGCGACAAGGTCTACCTGTTCTGGGCCGCCGAGGGCGATTTCGAAACCGCCGATCCGGGCTTCGACCCGCATCTCGCGCCCGACCCCACGCCGCTGTGGAACATCCTCGACTGGACTCCCGGCGGGCGCGGCACCGACTGGTATCCGAAGCTGGAGTATGACGCTTGAGCCTGGAGCTCTTCGGCCACCCATTCTCCAGCTACACGTGGAAGGTCCTGATCCCGCTGTACGCGGACGGAACCGAGTTCGAATTCCGCCAGGTCCCCGAGAATGACGAGAATTACGCCGAGCTCAAGCGGATCTGGCCCTTCGGCAAATTCCCGGTGCTCGTCGACGATGGCGAGGCGGTCATCGAGACGACGTGCATCATCGAGCATCTGCAGGCGCTTCATCCGGGTCCCAACACATGGATTCCCGACGGTGAGCCCGGCCGGCGCGTGCGATTCCTCGACCGCATCTTCGACCTCTACGTCCAGGGCAACATGCAGCCGGCGGTGAACCATGCGCTGAGGCCGGAAGGAAAGGGCGATCCCTACGGCGCCGAGCAGGGACGCAAGAACCTGCACGTGGCTTACGACTGGCTCGAAGCGAACCTGCCGGAAGACGGCTGGGCCGCCGGCGACGCTTTCACACTTGCCGATTGCGCCGCCGCGCCCGCTCTCTTCTACAGCGACTGGGTCGAGGAGATCGGCGATGGGCGGCCGAAGCTCAAGGCCTATCGTGCGCGGCTATTGGCTCACCCCCAAGTCGCGCGAGTGGTCGACGAGGCTCGGCCGTACCGTCCCTATTTCCCGCTTGGCGCGCCCGATCGCGATTAGGCGAAGGCCGCGGATTTCCGCAGCAGCTGATAGGCCTCGATCACTTCGCCGAGGCGCCGCTCGTGCGAGCGATCGCCGCCGTTCTTGTCGGGATGGTAGCGGCGAACCAGGCCCGAATATCGCTTGCGCAGCTGGTTGCGGTCGGCGTCCTCTCCGAGGCCGAGCACCGACAGCGCGCGCTGTTCGGGCTTGCTGAAGCGCGACGGCCTGGCGCGCTCCCAGATGGAGCCGAAACGGCCGGAGATCGCCTCGAGCGGGTCGGCGAAGTCGCTCCATTTGGGCGGCGGGTCGGCGCCATTGGCGGCGAAGCGGCGGCTCGGCCGCTCCCAGCCGGCAAGCGGGTGCTGGGCTCGCGTGATCTCGTCCGCGCTCATCCCTTCGAAGAAATTATACCTGGCGTTGTGCTCGCGGACATGGTCGAGGCACAGGAACCGCCAGGCGCCCGGCCCGTCGAAGTTCGCCGGCTGGAGCGGCGCCTTAAATTCGCCCCGCGCAGTGCAGCCCGGGACCGCGCATCGCGCCTGCGCGCCCTCGATCCGGCCATGCATCCTCGATTGCTTCGTCGCCACGCTTACTCTCTCGCTCGACCGACCTATATAGGCGCGATGAACGCGCAGGAAACCGGACCGGTCGCGATTGAAATGCTCCGGCGGCTCGATTCAGCGCTCTCCCCGACGAAGATCGAGCTGATCGACGACAGCGAACAGCATCGAGGCCACGGCGGCTACAATCCCGCGGGCGAAAGCCACTTCACGCTGGAGATCGAGAGCGCGGCGTTCGCCGGCAGGAGCCGTGTCGAGCGGCAGCGGATGATCTATGGCGCCCTGGGCGACCTGATGCGCGAGCGCGTCCATGCCCTGTCCATCCGCGCGAGCGCTCCGGGAGAAGGATAATGGCGACAATCGAAACCGCATTGGAGGAGGTGATTACGCCGGTCACGCACGACCTTGGAGACTTCAAGGTGAATCGGGCGCTTCCGGCGCGGGAGCGGACGATGGTCGGGCCCTTCATCTTCGTCGACGAGTTCGGACCCGCCCGGCTGCCAGCCGGGCGCGGAATGGACGTTCGGCCGCATCCGCACATCAATCTCGCGACGGTCACTTATCTGTTCGAAGGCGCGATCGAGCATCGCGACAGCATCGGGAGCCACGCGGTGGTCGAGCCCGGAGCGATCAACCTGATGACCGCCGGCAGCGGCATCGTCCATTCGGAGCGCTCGCCGCAGGCGCTTCGGCCGGAGGGGCCGAGCCTCTACGGCATGCAGACCTGGATCGCGCTTCCGGACGGGCGCGAGGAGGTCGATCCGGCCTTCGACCATGTGCCGGCGAGCGAGATTCCGGTCGTCGAGGCCGCCGGCGCGCATGCGCGCGTCCTGATGGGGAGCTTGTGGGGAGCGGTTGCGGCCACCCGATCCGATTCGCCGACCATCTATGCCGACATTGAACTTACCGGCGGGTCGATTCCGCTCGAAGCGGAAGCCGACGAGCGGGCGGTGATGCTCGTGGGGGGTGCGGCTGACCTCTACGGACAGCCGCTCGACCTCTTCACGCTCTATGTGCTGCGGCCTGGCTATGAAGCTCGGCTGTCGAGCCCCAGCGCCGGCCGGATCATGCTGATGGGCGGACAGGCCTTCTCGACCCGGCGCTACGTCTTCTGGAACTTCGTCTCCTCCAGTCGCGACCGGATCAACCAGGCGAAGGAGGATTGGAAAGCGCTTCGATTCCCGTTGATCGCGGGCGACGACCAGGAATTCATCCCCCTTCCCGAGGTGCCGAAGACAGTCAGCTATCCGTGAGCCTTTCTCGACGCGCCTTCCGCCGCTAGTGCCACCTTGAATGGCCCAGACCCGTTCCCGTTCGCGCTCCGCTGCGCGCCTCGCCGCGGTTCAGGCGCTTTATCAGGAGGAGATGGAGGGAACGCCTGTCCCCCGCCTCCTGCACGAATTTCACGAGCACCGGCTGGGCGCTACCATCGAGGACGATACCTACCATGCGGCCGAACGCGATTTCTTCGACGATATCGTTTCGGGCGCCGCCGCCCGGCGGGAAGAGATCGACGGCCTGATCGCCAGCCGTCTGGCGAAGGGCTGGAGCCTCGAGCGGCTCGACCGGCCGATGCTCGCCATTCTCCGCGCCGGCGCTTACGAGCTGATCGCGCGCCCTGACGTGCCCGTCGGTTCGGTGATCTCCGAATATGTCGACGTCGCCCACGCCTTTTACGACAAGCGCGAAAGCGGGTTCGTGAATGGCCTGCTCGACTCGATCGCCAAAGAGGCCCGCTCGGCGCGCGCCTGAGATGCGCGAACGGGACATCATCGAGCGGCTGAGGCGCATCGCGACCTCGCCGGCGGCGCGCGGGCTTCTGGACGACGTCGCGGTGCTCGACGGTTTCGCCATCACCCACGACAGCATCGCCGAGGGCGTGCACTTCCTGCCCAGTGATCCGCCGGCGAGCGTTGGGTGGAAACTCGTCGCGGTGAATTTGTCGGATCTTGCCGGCAAAGGTGCGACACCAGCCGGGGCGCTGCTGTCGCTGACGATCGCCGGCGACGGCCGATGGGAAAGCGAGTTCCTGACCGGCGTCGAGCATGCGTGCGAGAGTTATGGGCTTGCGCTGATCGGCGGCGACACGATCGCGCTGCCCGAAGGGTCGCCGCGCGTGCTCGGGCTCACCGTGCTCGGCTGCGCCGGCGCGCATGTGCCGGATCGCGCGGGCGGCGACGCGGGCGACGCCCTGTGGCTCGTCGGAACGGTCGGCGACGCCGCCGCGGGGCTGGCGCAGCTGCAGGCCGACCCGAATGCCACCGGTCCGCTGGTCGACATCTATCACCGCCCGGTCCCGCAGCTCGGCGTCGGGCAAATCATCGCCCCGCATGCGCACGCGATGATGGATGTATCCGACGGGCTGCTGCTCGACGCACTGCGAATGGCCGAGGCGAGCGGCTGCGGCGCGTCGATCGAGCTCGAGCGGCTGCTGTTGTCGAGCGCCTTTGTCGCGGAGCGCGGATCGAGTCTCGACGCTCATCTCTTCGCGTCCACGGGAGGCGACGATTATGCGCTCCTCGCGGCGCTCCCGCCCGAGCTCGACGCGGCAACGCTTTCTTTACCTCGAGGGACGAGGATCGCACGGATCGGAGAGCTGTCCGCCGGCGAGCCCACAATTTCGCTCAGCTGGCGCGGCGAGCCGGTCGAACTGCCGGAAAGGCTGGGATTTGAGCATCAGGGTGACGACGGTCGCGGGCTTTCCGCTTCGCCAATGGCTGATCGGCCTTAGCGGGCTCGCCTGCGGCATGGCGGTGGCCATTCTCGTCCACTGAGTAGTTCGATCCGCGCGGTTGCAAGCCGCGCAAACGCCCCCTAAAGAGCCGCCGACTTTGGGCCGCCGCGTTCCTCGCGGGTGCGCCCTTTTGCCTAAAGAAACACGGGGAAACGCGAACCCATGAATTCCGGCTCAAACCTGCTTTATGTCGCCATCGTCTGCGGCGTCATCGCCGTGCTCTACGGCATTTTCACCAGCCGCCAGGTGCTCGCCATGTCTCCCGGCAATCAGCGGATGATCGAGGTGTCCGCGGCGATCCAGGAAGGGGCGGCCGCCTATCTCAAACGCCAGTACACGACCATCGCCATCGTCGGCATCATCGTCGCGATCATCATCGGCATTTTCCTGAAGCCGCTGTCCGCGGTCGCGTTCCTGATCGGCGCGATCCTGTCGGGGTCGGCGGGTTTCATCGGCATGAACATCTCCGTCCGGGCGAACGTCCGCACCGCCGAAGCGGCGCGCGGCAGTTTGCAGAGCGGGCTCACCACCGCGTTTCGGGCAGGCGCCGTCACGGGCCTGCTCGTCGCCGGCCTCGCGCTGCTCGCGATTTCGGTGCTGTTCTGGTACCTGACCGGCCCCGGCGGATATGCTCCGAACGACCGCGCGGTCGTCAACGCGCTCACCGCGCTCGCGCTCGGCGCATCGCTCGTGTCCATCTTCGCTCGCCTCGGCGGCGGCATTTTCACCAAGGCGGCCGATGTCGGCGCCGACCTCGTCGGCAAGGTCGAGGCCGGGATTCCCGAGGATGATCCCCGCAATCCCGCCGTGATCGCGGACAACGTCGGCGACAATGTCGGCGACTGCGCCGGAATGGCCGCCGACCTGTTCGAGACCTATGTCGTCACCGTCGGCATCACCATGGTTTCGGTCGCGCTCGCGCTCGGCACCTCGCCGCTGCTGCTCCCGCTGATGATCCTTCCGCTGCTGATCGGCGGCGTGTGCATCATCACCTCGATCATCGGCACCTACATGGTCCGCCTCGGCAAGGGCGGGTCGATCATGGGCGCGCTCTACAAGGGCTTCTGGACTGCAACGATCCTCGGCGCTTTCGCCATCTTTGGGGCGTTCAAGGTTTCGCTGGGCGACCTTAACGCGCAGATCGGCGGCACGACGGATGCCGCGACCGGAAGCGTCAGCGGCGCCTTTACCGGCATGGATCTTTTCTATTCGAGCCTCATCGGACTCGCCGTCACCGCACTGATCGTGTGGATCACCGAATATTATACCGGCACCAACTATCGCCCGGTCCAATCGATCGCGCGAGCGAGCCAGACCGGCCACGGCACTAACATCATCCAGGGCCTCGCGATCAGCCTCGAGTCCACCGCGCTTCCGACGATCGTCATCATCGTCGGCCTGATCGCCAGCTACCAGCTCGCCGGCTTCCTCGGCGTGGCGTTCGCGGCCTCGGCGATGCTCGCGCTCGCGGGCATGGTGGTCGCGCTCGACGCTTACGGCCCCGTGACCGACAACGCCGGCGGAATCGCCGAAATGGCCGGGCTGGAGGAGGACGTGCGCACCCGCACAGATGCGCTCGACGCGGTCGGCAACACGACCAAGGCGGTGACCAAGGGCTATGCGATCGGCTCGGCCGGCCTGGCCGCGCTGGTGCTGTTCGGCGCTTACACCGCCGATCTCAAGGAGTTCGGCGGGCAGATCGGCGTGACGAGCGACTTGAACGCCTTGTTCAGCCTCTCGAACCCTTATGTGATCGTCGGCCTGCTGCTCGGCGCGCTGCTTCCATATCTGTTCGGGGCGATGGGCATGACCGCTGTCGGCCGTGCCGGCGGCGCGGTGGTCGAGGAGGTGCGCCAGCAGTTCCGCGACAACCCGGGGATCATGGATGGCTCGGTGCGCCCCAACTACGCACGCACGGTCGATCTCGTCACCAAGGCCGCCATCCGCGAGATGATCATCCCGTCGCTGCTTCCGGTGCTCGCTCCGATCGTCGTCTACTTCGTGATCGGCGCCGTAGCGGGCAAGGAGAACGGCCTCGCCGCCGTCGGCGCGCTGCTCCTCGGCGTGATCGTCTCGGGCCTGTTCGTCGCAATCTCGATGACCAGCGGCGGTGGCGCCTGGGACAATGCCAAGAAATATATCGAGGACGGCAATTACGGCGGCAAGGGCTCGGAAGCCCACAAAGCCGCCGTCACCGGCGACACGGTCGGCGATCCCTACAAGGACACCGCCGGCCCGGCCGTGAACCCGATGATCAAGATCACCAACATCGTCGCGCTGCTATTGCTCGCCGCGCTGGCGGCCCACGCCGCTGTCTGATCGTCTCAAAAACCCCGGACAGTCCCTCGACTGAGGAACTGTCCCCGACTAGGTGAAGAGCCGTGCCTCACGCGATCCAAGTCAATGAAACCGGCGGCCCCGAAGTCCTCCAGTGGGAGGAAGTCGAGATCGGCGATCCAGGACCCGGACAGGTCAGGATCCGCCAGGAAGCCGCCGGGCTGAACTTCATCGACGTCTACCACCGCACCGGTCTCTATCCGCAGCAATTGCCCTTCACGCCGGGCGTCGAGGGTGCGGGCATCGTCGAAGCGGTCGGCGATGACGTGACCAATGTGAAAGAGGGCGATCGTGTCGCTTATGCCGGCCCACTCGGCGGCTATGCCGAGGAGCGGCTGATCGATGCCGACCGGCTGGTGAAGCTACCGGAAGGCATTTCTACGGATCAGGCGGCGGGCATGTTGCTCCAGGGCATGACCGCGCAGATGCTCCTCCGGTCGGTGTTCCCGGTGACGAAGGGCGACACGATCCTCGTCCATGCGGCGGCGGGCGGCGTCGGCCTGATCATGTGCCAGTGGGCAGCGGCGCTCGGGGCGACCGTGATCGGCACGGTCGGGACGGAAGAAAAGGCCGAGCTCGCGCGCGCCCACGGCTGCGCCCATCCGATCGTCTATTCCAGGCAGGATTTCGTCGCCGAGGTGAAGCGCATCACCGACGGCGAGAAGCTGCCCGTGGTCTATGACTCGGTCGGCCGCGACACGTTCATGAAGTCGCTCGACTGTCTCAAGATACGGGGGCTGATGGTCAGCTTCGGCAATGCCTCGGGCCCGCCCGACCCGATGCCGCCCAACCTCCTCGCGCAGAAGGGCTCGCTCTACCTCACCCGCCCGACGCTCTTTCACTATGTCGCGACGCGCGAGCAGCTCGAGCAGAGCGCCGGCGAGCTGTTCGACATGGTCTCGAGCGGCAAGGTGAAGATCGAAGTCAAACAACGCTTCGCGCTCAAGGACGCGGCCGAAGCGCACCGCCAGCTCGAAGCGCGCAAGACCACCGGATCGACCATCCTGACGATCTAGGCTGCTTCAGCTTCACATTTGGCCACCGCGCCGCTAAGCCTCCGCGACTTTTTGTCGGAACATGAGAGGAATCTTTTGGCCAAGGAAGAACTGCTCGAGATGCGCGGGACGGTAGTGGAGCTGCTGCCCAATGCGATGTTCCGCGTCCGCCTCGAGAACGGCCATGAGATTCTCGGCCACACCGCCGGCAAGATGCGCAAGAACCGAATCCGCGTGCTGACCGGCGATGACGTACTCGTCGAGCTGACGCCCTACGACCTCACCAAGGGTCGGATCACTTACCGCTTCATGCCCGGCCGCGGAGGCCCGCCCGGCTATACGGGCTAGGCCAATGACGTGCGGCTGATCCTCGCTTCGGCGAGCCCGCGCCGCCTCGACCTGCTCGCCCGCATCGGAGTTACGCCGGACGCGGTGGTCCCTGCCGACATCGACGAGAGCGTACTCAAGGGCGAGCTTCCGCGCCAGCATGCGGTTCGGCTTGCTCGGGAGAAAGCGGAAGCCGTTACGACGAACGAGCCGGAAGCCTTGATATTGGCAGCCGATACGGTCGTGGCGGTCGGCCGGCGCATCCTGCCGAAGGTCGATGACGAAGCGACGCTCCGCGCCTGCATGAAATTGCTCTCGGGACGGCGGCACCGCGTTCTGACAGGGGTTGCGCTGATCGCGCCGGGGACCTCCATTCGGGAACGTCTGGTCGAGACGATGATCGCGATGAAGCGCCTCAGCGATCAGGAGATCGACCATTACGCCGCCCATGGCGAATGGCGCGGCAAAGCCGGCGGCTATGCGCTCCAGGGCTATGGCGAGGTCTATGTCCGCCATATCGCCGGCAGCTATTCGAACGTGGTCGGACTGCCACTCGCCGAAACGCGGGTGCTGCTGAAATCGGCGGGGTATCCGATTGCCTGAATGGCTGATCGAGCGCGGGATCGGCGAGACCCGCGCGGCGCTGGTCGATGAGGGCGAGATCGTCGAGGCGCGGGTCGAGCTCGATGGGGCGGTGCCCGCGGGAAGCGTGCTCGGAGCGCGGCTCGCCAGCGTCGGCGTGAACGGCCGCAAAGCCATCGCCGTGGACGAGCGCGGCGCCGAATATCTGCTGCCGCGCGGAGCGCCCGGCACAACCGAAGGCGCGGCGATTTCCATTGAGGTCACACGCGAGGCGATCCTCGGCGGCGAGCCATGGAAGCGGCCGCTTGCGAAGCTTACCGACAGGGCGATCGAAACCCTTCCGCCACTGGCGGAGAGGCTTGGCGCCCGAACGGTGGCTTTCCCCTCTGCGACGGATGCGCTCGGAGCGCTTGGCTGGAATGACTTGATCGACGAGGCGCGAATGGGGGTCGTGGCCTTTGCCGACGGCGAGCTCAGGATTTCCCCGACAGCGGCGATGACCTTGGTCGATGTCGACGGTAATCTGCCGCCGCAGGAGCTGGCGGTGCTCGGGGCTGGTGAAGCAGCCAAGGCGATCCGCCGCCTCGATATCGGCGGATCGATCGGGATCGACCTGCCGACCGCCGGCAGCAAGGCCGCGCGGCAGGACGCCGCCGCCGCGATCGAGGCGGTTGTGCCCCAGCCGTTCGAGCGCACGGCGGTGAACGGCTTCGGCTTCATCCAGGTGGTCCGGCCGCGGCTGCGCGCGTCGCTCGTCGAGCTTGCGCAGGACCGAGCCGCGTTCGAGGCACGAGCGCTCCTCCGCCGTGCGGCGTTTGAGCCTCCTGGATCCAAGCGCCTGGCTGCTCATCCGGCGGAGATCGCCGTGCTGCAGGGTCGCAAAGACTGGATCGACGCGCTCGCGCGGCAGGTTGGCGGCGCGATCGAGTTGCGCGGCGACCCTTCCCTCCCCATGTCCAGCGGCTATGCCGAAGCCCTCTAACCAGCCGAAATCCTGCCCGCTTTGCGGCAAGCCCGAGCAGCCGGAGCATGCGCCTTTCTGCAGCCGCGGCTGCAAGGACCGTGACCTGCTCAAATGGCTAGGCGAGGGCTATCGGATTGCAGGCCCTGCGGCGGACCCGGACAGGGTGGACAGCGGCGAGAGCGACGATTAGGGGAGCCGTTCGCTTGAACGGGCACCCCCGTCCGTCACGAGAGCCCAGGTAGCTCAGTTGGTAGAGCACGTGACTGAAAATCACGGTGTCGGTGGTTCGATTCCGCCCCTGGGCACCACTTTTCTGCGCTCTCTTGAGTGTAGCAGGAGAGTTTCAGTGGCGGCCATATTATTCTATGGCTGATATCCGACGCGTCTGAAGCGTTAGCTTTCGCGGTAACTTTCGGCAGGTTAGTTTATCGCCGATGCGAGAGCCGCCATCATCGCCCGAGAATTGTGCGGAGAATGGCTGCCGGAGCAAGGCTGCGATAATGCATCGTGGCAAGCCGCTGTGCGGTAAGCACGCGCTTGAGCGTCTGGAGCACGAGATAGCTGCGGGAGATGCGTGGCCACTGAAGGATAGTGCATACTCAAACAGCGAACGAAGGGTGAGTGGCCCACCCCAGAAGCAGGCTAACTCACCTCAGGGTGTCGTTAGTCTGGGTTAGGGCCTTCGCCGTCATTTTCGAGCACCTTGCCCGTCCGAGCGTCAACGCCAACCTCAAAAGTCTTGCCGTTGCTCTTTATGTCGAAGGAATAGCGCAGGCCGGTGCCGCCACGCTCATTCTCAAGCTCTTGGTCTGTAATCTGACCGGGGCGGGCCGCGAGTGCTGTGGAGCGCGCCTGCGCGAGCTTGATCTTCGCCTGCGGCAAGAGGTTCGCACCCGCAAAGTGGCTCGGAGTGGCAGCAAGCGCAGCCGCCGCACCTAGCGACAGGGCGGCGCTGAAAGAAACGATCTTGATCATTGGATTCTCCAGAAGGCGGAAAATGCCTCATCCTTCCAAATAGTTGGTCTCACCTGTCGGCTGGATGAATTGTGGCAACATTTCGGCATTGTAGATCGCGCGAGATGGAACACCCCCCCGCGCAGGGCATTTCCCATCGATCCCCCCGAGAGGCGAACATGACCGACGGCGAACTCGCGCACGATGCATTGACCAAGGTTCCAGCCGTCACTCTCGGCTTCTGGATCATCAAGGTCTTGGCAACCACGCTGGGAGAGACGGGCGGCGACACAGTGACGATGACGTGGCTGGGCGAGACAACGCCGCACCCGATGCCCTACGGCTATCTGATCGGCACGGCCATATTCGGCGTCCTTCTGGTTGGCTTCGTGATTGCGCAAATCAAGTCGCGCAGCTTCAATCCGTGGCTTTACTGGGCCACCATCGTCGCCTCGACCACTTGTGGGACGACCCTCGCTGACTTTGCAGATCGCTCGTTGGGCATCGGTTATCCGGGCGGTTCTCTCCTGCTGCTCGCCTGTGTTCTGCTGTCCCTGTTTGCGTGGCATCGCACCTTGGGAACGGTGAACGTGGACACGGTTTCGAGCCCGCGAGAGGAAACCTTTTACTGGGTCACAATCACCTTTTCACAGACGTTGGGAACGGCTCTCGGCGATTGGATCGCAGATGCTGGTCTCGGTTATTCAGGCGGCGCAATCGTCTTCGGCGCGGGGCTGCTGCTTCTCGCATTGCTCTATTTCACCACGAAGGTGTCGCGAGTGTTCCTGTTCTGGGCGGCATTCATCCTCACTCGCCCTCTTGGGGCGACTGTGGGCGATTTCCTCGACAAGCCGCTGAACAAAGGTGGCCTAGCGATGAGCCGCCCGATTGCTTCCGCCGTGCTGGCGGTCGTTATCATCGGCCTAATACTGTTGCTGCCGCAACGGCCCGGAAGGCATCCGGGGCAGCGGGAAGCGCACGCCTGAAACTGCGAAAACTCGCATGCAGTCGAGCCGCGCTATCGAGAGGGGTCGAAAACGATAACCGGCACACGAGAGACGGTGGCGAAGTCGTTATGAGATAATGAGAAAAGATGCGACGAACGGACTTCTACCTTTGGCTAAGTGGTTGAACTACAATGCTTCCGCCAGCCCGGCCCCCTGGGCACCAGCCCCGCGCACAGCCATGCCGGGGGCATGGCGAGCACGGGGCTCACGCGCAGGCAATCGGAGGGACTTCTGAGCATGGCAATCACTCGCGAAGACGAGCGGTCGCGCCGCATCTTCGATCTCCCCACCCCGGCCCTCCTCCTCGACCGCACTCGCCTGGAGCGCAACGCCGAGCGGATGCGCGATAAGGCCCAGGCGCTCGGGATTACCCTCCGCCCGCATGTGAAGACCTCGAAATCGATCGACGTGCTCCGTGTGCTCGCCGGCGGCGAGGAGGTCCCGATCACCGTCTCGACCCTGGCGGAGGCGCGCTACTTCTTCGATCACGGTGTTACGGACATTCTCTACGCCGTCGGAATTGCGCCGGTGAAGCTGCCCGAGGTCGCCGAGCTGATCCGCGCCGGCTGCAAGCTCCGGCTCATCCTCGACACCCCCGAAGCCGCGGATGCGGTGCGGGCGTTCGCCGAGTGGCAAAGCATGCCCATCGAAGTGCTGATCGAGGTCGACAGCGACGGTCACCGCGCAGGGGTTGCTCCGGGCGATCCGCTGCTGATCGAGATCGGGCGGCGTCTTGGCGCCAGCCTCGCGGGTGTGATGACCCACGCTGGGGCGTCCTACGACTGCCGCACCCGCGACCAGTTCGAAGCCATGGCCGAGCAGGAACGGGCGCTCACCGTCGAAGCCGCCGAGCGGCTGCGTGCCGCGGGCCTGCCGTGCCCGACCGTCAGCGTCGGATCCACACCTACACTTCACTATGCCCGTAGTCTCGAGGGCGTGACCGAGGCGCGCGCCGGAGTTTACGCGTTCGGCGACCTGGTGCAGGCGGAGCTCGGCACTTGCGCGATTGACGACATTGCCATCGGCGTGCTCGCGAGCGTCATCGGCCATAACCGTCAGCACGGGCGCGTGCTGATCGACGCGGGCTTCCTTGCGCTCAGCCGCGACCGCGGCACCGGGGACCTTCCGGTCGATTGGGGCTATGGCGCGGTCTGCGACGCAGCGACCGGGACCGTAATCGATGACGTCACCGTCTCGTCAACCAACCAGGAGCACGGAATCATCACCAGCCGTTCGGGCGCGATCGACTTCGGCCGCTTTCCGGTCGGCAGCCGAGTGAAAATCCTCGCTAATCACGCCTGCGCGACCGCGGCCGCCCACGACCGCTATTTCGTCACCGACGGCGGCGTTGCCATTGTCGATGTGTGGGAGCGGGTGAACGGCTGGTAGTCAGCACCCGCTCACAACGCATGCACCCCGAGCTCATATTCGCTGGCGAGCGGGTAAGGATCGGGTCCGGAAAACTCCTCGATCGCCGCGCGGTTGGTGACGATGATCTGCCGCCCGCGCAGATAGAGGCCGTTGGCGGCCAGCGTCTGGAGCGTGCGCGACAGCGTCTCGGGCTGCATTCCGATCCGCGACGCGAGCTGCCGCTTGGAAAAGGGGATTTCGGCGGGCGCGCCCGGCTGCGACGTATCGTACAGCCGAAGGAGAAAAGCGCCGAGCCGCTGCGATGGCGAACGGCACTTGAGGTCGAGGATGATCTTGAGCGCCACGCGCCATTGTCCGGCCATGATCCTTGCGAGCGCAAGCGCGAGCTCGGAACATTGGCGCGCTTGCTGCCGCACGACTTCCGCGTCGATCATCAGGATCCGCGACGCGGTCAGCGCGCGCGCCGAGATCAGATATGGCTCCGAGTAGAGGGCGGCCGCTGGCATGAACACGTCGCCCGCGGCCATCATCAGGGCAGTGCATTCGCCGCCCTTGTAGGAGCAAGACAGGTCGATGATGCCGCTGAGCACCACGTGAAGGTGAGTCGGCATATCCGCGCCTCCGAACAGCTCGGCGCGCGGCGCGAACCGTTCGACCCGCGAGGCATCGAGGAGGCGGTTTTGGGTCGGCTTGGGCAGGTCACCGAGGAGCGGAAGCTCTGCGGCGACGAGCCCCGGACGGGCCGAGGAGCCGCTGGTCGACAGGCTGTCCGCAACGCTACTCATGCACGGCGGGCTTCTCGTCAAAATCCCGCCGAAGGGCAAGTGAACCCGGTTTAACGGAGCCCTATCCGTTCGGCCGTAGAGACGATCCAGAGCGCGAGCCGTTTCGAGCAGCCCGCTCGTGCTTCCCTCGAAGCGCTCGCAACGCGCGAGCTTCCGCACCCTCATCGACCTGTTCAAGAAGCGCGGCGTGAAGCTCGACCAGGCCTTTCTGGACCTGGAGCAGTTCATTCGGGGTTGAACGAGATCAAGAACCGAACCGCCAACGGCCTTTGCGCGTTTCTCCCCCGAAAGGAGACGCAAAATGCCAGCGAAGTCCAAAGCTCAGCAGAAAGCCGCCGGCGCGGCGCTCGCCGTCAAGGAACATGAACGGCCCAAGATCTCGCTCAAGGGTGCTTCGAAGAGCATGTTCGAATCGATGAGCGAGAAAGAGCTCAAGAAAATGGCCTCGACCAAGCGCAAGGGCAAGCCCGAGCACGTCGGGGACTAGCCGCCCTTTTCACCTCCGCTGCGGCCGCTAAAGCGCGGCGATGCGTTGCTTCTGGGACGGGCGGCAGCGGGCCCATGCGCCTGTGGCGGAATTCTTCAACGGCAAGCTGCACCCCGCGGCCGAGCACCTGGGCCGCGTCGACGCCATTCTCGCAGCGATCGGACCCACCGAAGCGCCTCGGGACGGCGGTATGGAGCCGCTGCTGCGGGTGCACAGCCGCGATTACCTCGACCTGCTGCGCGACGCGCATTCGGAATGGCTCGCCGCCGGCCGCGAGGGCGATGCTTTCCCCTACACTTTCCCGATCGTCGGCAGGCGCGAACTCAACCTGTCGCGCATCGACGCGCGGCTCGGGCAGCACAGCTTCGATACGTCGACCCCCATTGGGCCCGGCACATGGGATGCATGCTACTGGAGCGCGCAGACCGCGCTCGCAGGACTGTCCGCGGTGCTCGGCGGCGAGCGCAGCGCGTTTGCCTTCACGCGCCCTCCGGGACATCATGCTGGGCGCGATTATCTCGGCGGCTATTCCTACCTGAATCATGCCGCGATTTGCGCCGAAGCGGCGCTTGCAGCGGGGCGGAAGCGCGTTGCGATCCTCGACGTCGACTATCATCACGGCAACGGCACGCAGGACATCTTTGCGGGCCGCGACGACGTCTTCTTCGCGAGCATCCACGCCGATCCGTCGACCGATTACCCCTTCTTCTGGGGCCATGCCGACGAGAGCGGCGGCAACATCCTCAACCTGCCGCTGCCTCGCGGCACCGACTGGAGCGGCTATGCGCCGGCGTTGAGCCAGGCGATCGAGTGGATCGATACGAGCGCGCCCGACCTGCTGATCGTCAGCTACGGCGCCGACACGCACGAAGCCGACCCGATCAGCTATTTCGAGCTCAAGACCAGCGACTATGCGCCGATGGGGCGAAGGATCGCCTCGATGAGCCTTCCGACTTTGATCGTTATGGAGGGCGGCTACGCAATCGAAGCACTGGGAGCCAACGTCGCTGCTTTCCTGGGCGGGCTTTAAAGCTTCTCCGTCAGCTCCGGGACGATCTTGAACAAGTCGCCGACGAGGCCGATGTCGGCGACCTGGAAGATCGGCGCTTCCTCGTCCTTGTTGATCGCCACGATCACTTTCGAATCCTTCATTCCGGCGAGGTGCTGGATCGCACCCGAAATGCCGATCGCGATATAGACTTCGGGCGCGACGATCTTGCCGGTCTGGCCGACCTGATAATCGTTGGGCGCATAGCCGGCGTCGACCGCGGCGCGGCTCGCGCCGACCGCCGCGCCGAGCTTGTCGGCGAGCGGATCGAGCAAAGCATGGAACTGCTCGGACGAGCCGAACGCGCGTCCGCCCGAAACGATGACCTTGGCGCTGGTGAGCTCGGGGCGCTCGCTTTCCGAGGCGTCCATCGAGACGAACTCGCTGTTGCCGGCACTTGCGCCCGCATCGACCTTTTCGACTTGTGCTGAACCTCCCTCGGCTGGAGCTTTCTCGAACGCCGTTCCGCGGACGGTGATCACCTTCTTGGCGTCGCTCGACTTCACGGTGGCAATGGCATTGCCGGCGTAGATCGGCCGCACGAAGGTGTTCGCGTACTCGATCCCGATTACATCGCTGACCTGCATCACGTCGATCAGCGCCGCGATCCGCGGGGCGATGTTCTTGCCGAAGGTCGTCGCCGGCGCGACGAATGCGTCGTAGCCGTCCATCAGCTTGGCGGCGACCGGCGCGATGTTCTCGGCCAGCTCGTGGTCGAGATGCAACGCGTCAGCCACCAGCACCTTGGCCACGCCGGCGATCTTCGCCGCCGCGTCGGCAATCGCGCCAACGTTACTACCTGCGACCAGCGCATGCACGTCGCCGAGCTTCCCCGCAGCCGTAACCGCCGCGAGCGTCGCATCTTTGATCGACTTGGCGTCATGTTCGACGAGGACGAGCACGCTCATTTCGCAATCCCCAGGCCCTTGAGGCGGTCGACCAGCTCGTCGACGCTCCCGACCTTGATCCCGGCCTGGCGCTTGGGCGGCTCGGTCACTCGAACGATCTCCAGCCGCCGCGCGATATCGACGCCGTAATCGCCGGGCGATTTGGTCGCGAGCGGCTTCGACTTGGCCTTCATGATGTTGGGCAGTGACGCATAGCGCGGTTCGTTGAGGCGGAGGTCGGTGGTGACCACCGCCGGAAGCTTGAGCTTCACGGTCTCCAAACCGCCGTCGACTTCGCGAGTCACGGTGACATTGTCGCTCGCCGCCTCGACCTTCGACGCGAACGTCCCCTGCGGCCAGCCGAGCAGCGCGGCGAGCATCTGGCCCGTCGCATTATTGTCGTCGTCGATCGCCTGCTTGCCGAGGATGATCATCCCCGGCTGCTCCTCCTCGGCGATCTTGGCGAGGATCTTGGCGACCGCGAGCGGCTCGACCTCTTCGTCGGTCTGGACGAGGATCGCGCGGTCGGCGCCCATCGCGAGCGCGGTGCGCAAAGTCTCCTGCGCCTTGGCCGGGCCGATCGACACCGCGACGATTTCGGTCGCCACGCCCTTCTCCTTGAGGCGGATCGCTTCCTCGACCGCGATCTCGTCGAACGGGTTCATGCTCATCTTCACGTTGGCGAGATCGACGCCCGAGCCGTCCATCTTCACCCGCGGCTTCACATTGAAGTCGATGACGCGTTTGACCGCGACCAGCAGTTTCATTGGGTTCCAAACCTCCAACCGTTCGCCCTGAGCCTGTCGAAGGGCTGTTCTTACCTGAGAAAATGCAGGGCTTCGACAAGCTCAGCCCGAACGGAAATCCTATGCAGGCACTGACTCTTTTACCTCGACGACGATCTTGCGCGCGGCGTCGCCGAGGTCGTTGGCGGCGATGATCGGCAAGCCCGAGGAAGCGAGAATGTCCTTGCCCTGCTGTACGTTGGTGCCTTCGAGCCGAACAACCAGCGGAACGTTGAGCTGCACCTCGCGCGCCGCGGCGACGATGCCCTCGGCGATGATGTCGCAGCGCATGATCCCGCCGAAGATATTGACCAGGATGCCTTTCACGGCGGGGTCGCTGAGGATGATCTTGAAGGCCGCTGTGACTTTCTCCTTGTTCGCTCCGCCGCCGACGTCGAGGAAGTTCGCCGGCTCGGCGCCTTCGAGCTTGATGATGTCCATCGTCGCCATGGCGAGGCCGGCGCCGTTGACCATGCAGCCGATCGAGCCGTCGAGCTTGATGTAGCTGAGCCCGTATTTCGACGCTTCGACCTCCATCGGATCTTCTTCGCTGAGGTCGCGAAGCTCCTGCAGGTCCGGGTGGCGGAAATCGGCGTTGCTGTCGAACCCGACCTTCGCGTCCAGCACCATCAGCTGACCTTTGTCGGTAACCGCGAGGGGGTTCACCTCAATCTGCGACGCGTCGGTGCCGATGAACGTGTCATAAAGCTTGGCGAGCACTTTGCCCGCCTGCTTGGCGAGATCGCCGCTGAGCCCCAGCGCCGCCGCGACTTCGCGGCCGTGGTGCGGCATCAGCCCCGTCGCCGGATCGATCGTGATCGTAGCGATCTTCTCCGGTGTCTCGTGCGCGACCTTCTCGATCTCCACTCCGCCCTCGGTCGAGGCGACCACGGCGATCCGTCCGCTCTCGCGGTCGACCAGCAGTGCGAGGTAGAATTCCTTGGCGATATCGACGCCGTCGGTGATGTAGAGCCGCTGGACCTGTTTTCCGGCGGGACCGGTCTGGACCGTCACAAGGGTCTTGCCGAGCATCTCCGCCGCGTGCTCGCGCACTTCGTCGACCGAGTGCGCGAGCCGGACTCCGCCTTTCGCCGATTCGCCTAGCTCCTTGAACTTGCCCTTGCCCCGGCCGCCGGCATGGATCTGGGCCTTCACCACCCACAGCGGCCCCGGAAGCTTGTTCGCTGCCTCGACGGCTTCTTCGACGCTCATCGCCGGATAGCCGGGCGGCACCGGCACGCCATATTTCGCGAGCAGCTCCTTGGCCTGATATTCGTGGATGTTCATGGCCGCGCCCTTAAGCAGAACGCGTCCGTGATGGAAAGAACCCTTGCAGTCACCAACATGGCATGTAACTGTATACAGTATGCAGTCGACTCACGCTTCGGACCGCCACAACATCAGCGAGGAGCTGGCGAACACGATCCGGCAGATGATCCTCGACGGCGAGATCGCGGCCGGCTCGCGAATCAATGAAGTCCACCTCGCTCGTGAGCTTGGAGTGAGCCGCACTCCGCTTCGAGAGGCCATCGCTCGCCTGGTGCGCGAGGAAACGCTCGTCACCGTGCCTCGCGTCGGCGCATTCGTGAAGCCGCTGACGATTGAGGAGTTCGAGCAAGTCTATTCGATCCGAACGTTGCTCGATCCCGAAGCGCTGCGCCTCGCCGGAATTCCGTTGAAA
>DASUIB010000130.1:0-4501 GCA_036273235.1 Sphingomicrobium sp.
GTCGGAGCGAGCTTGCGCGAGGTGATGTCCGGCGGAGAGTTCCAATAAGGGTTCAGTGCGACGTAGCGGATGAACGCGTTCATCATTGGCGTTTCCGCGACCGGGTCCGGCCGCCCTGCAACGACGCGCATCGAGTCCACGACCTGTCCGTTCTCGTACATGTAGAGCCGGGCGGCGGGCGGATTGACGATCACGTAGCGGCCGTTGCCCGACGGAAGCGCGCGCGCCCGCTCGAGATTTAAATCGAGGATCCGCCGCTCGGCATCGGTTCGGTACAGGCGGCTGGCGATCGCGGCGCGGAGCTTGGCGTAGATCGGGTTCATCCAGCCCATGTTCTGCACATAGTCGGACAGCGACGGAGCGCGCGCGGCCGCGCTGAGCAGCTCGGCAGCGGACGGCGGCGCCGGCTTCAGCTGCGGGTCGACGTAAATGACTCCGCCGGGATCGCGCTTCTGGTCGCGGGCATAAGCGACCAAGGCTTCGCTCAGCATCACTTCGGCGCGCGACACCGCCGAACCGCCAGCGCGAGCTTCGCCGACGGCGCGAGTCAGCGCCTTCACATTGTAGCGCCTGGGGTTGAGGTGGTCCGCCTGGGCGGTCGCGAGCAGCGAAACCAGCTGCTGCGCCGCGGCGCCCGAAGTCGGTGCGAACCAAAGCGGAGCACCGCCGCGCGCGCGGTAGAATGCGGCAATGTCAGAATCGAGCGCCGGCGCGGCGGCAGCCGCCGTTGCCGGGGCTCCCCGACCGGCGAGCGGCACCATCGCCGCCGCACCGAGTCCGAGCACGACGAATGCGTTCAGCGGCCGAGCGCCGCGCACAAGCTTACCCATTTATCCATTCGCCTCTCGAAAATGCGCGATCGCGCCCGCTGGCACCATCAACGCACGAATAGGCCGGGGGTTTATCCGGTCCGGGGCTGAACCTGCAATGTCCGAATAAAGCGTTGCGCCGCAATCACATAAAAGAAGCGCCGGCGAACTGCCGGCGCTCCTCCTCGCGAAAGGCGATCATTTAGTAGCGGCGGTTGATGTCGACGTTGCGGACGAAACCGCGATAATCGACGTCGCACCTCCACGACAGGTCGGCGCCGGCATTGGCGCCATAACCGAGCGCGCCGTAAGCGCCGACACCATAGGGACCGTAGCTGTTATAAGCATAACGGCCGCTGCTCGCGAGACCGCGGATCCGCATGCCATTGCGGGTCGGAGTCTCGTTGGTGACGCTCAGGACTCGACCGTAAGTTCGTGCCGGGATGCCGACCAGCGAACCGAGGATCGATCCGAGGCTGGTACGGTTGGCGAGGCGGTTCTGGACCGCCGCCGTGCACTGCTGGGCGGCCGCGCCCGCGTTCACGCCATAGGCACCGTAATTGTTATAACTGTTATAACCGTACGGACTGTTGTAGCTCGGGTAATATTGCGCCGCCGCAGGGGCCGCCGCCGCAATCGCCGCGAGGCCGGCCGCACCGGTAAGCATTTTGGTCATCATACGCATGGCTCTTATCCTCCTTCCGAATGGTTGGAGCCTTTGTCGATTCAACGTTTCGCAAGTAGGGACGGAGTGGCGCTCGTCGTGCCGCCAGGGCGGGTCATCGTGCCAGAGTGAACGCCAGTTGAACGAGCAGCCGCCGAGCGCCCTTCAACGAAGCTAAGTAGCTGATTCGCGAGCTTTTCACATCCACCTGCACCACCTTTTGTGCTATGTGGCGAGTCGGGGGACGCAGGGGAGGTTGCGATGGAAAGCACGTTTGGAAGCTGGCGCAGCGCGGTGGTCGGGCTGAGCCTTACGGTCGCGATTGTCGGCGCAGGCCTGGCCGTCGCCTTCTGGTGAAACACGAGAGCGGCCTGAGTGGGGTCAGGCCGCTCGCGCGCTACAAACGCGTTTCGGCACGGGTCAATAGTCCGCCCGGATCCTTGCCAATCGGTTAAGACCTGCAGCTAAGTACCTCATTTTTCAGGCGAAACCCTATCGAACGATAGGGTCAGCTCCTTTCGGGAATTTGACCGGCCTTCTCGGCCGCGCTGCCGCATCTCGCGAGCAGCAGCAGCGGGGTGCGTCAATGGTGCGCCTCTTCACGCTCGCGCGGTGGAGACGCGGCCGGCGCCTGCGCACCGACGAGATTGTCGAACAATGCGCGATAGTGGATCATCGCCTGTCGCAAATCCTCGGTGCTGGCTTCGCCGCGGCCGTGCCGCACGGCGATGTCGTGCGCCTTGTGATAATGTTCGACGACCACCGGGTGGTCGACCGAGATGTCGCCCGCGCGCTGTTCGAAGTCGCTGACCGGATAGCCGCGCGCTTTCATGACGTCGCCGAGCAAGGCGTCGGCGAAGGCCACGGCTCGGGCCGGATCGTCGACAAAGCGCGCCTGGACCTCGCTCCAGCGGTCGATGAAGTCGCGGCGCTCGGTGGTCTCGAGCGGGCGGATGTGGAGTCTTTCGACGCGCTTCTCGCGCTCGGCAAGATCGGCTTCGGCCTTGGAACGATCGCCAGTCGCCTCCACGGTGCGGTCATATTCGCGGCCAAAGCGGTCCTTGAGATGCGCCGAGCGGCGCCGGCGGGACGACAGGATCGCGGCGGCGGCGATCAGCAGCGCGACGATGACGATGGCAACCACGATCCATGCGGTCTGGGTCATTATCCTTCTCCTTCAGGAGGCCAGGGCACAACAACGATTGAGAACCCCCGGGGGTGCACCGCTGATCGCATCGCTGCGGCCACAACAAAGCGGCCCGGCGCGAGGGCACCGGGCCGCCTTTACGAGCCGTGGCTGGGCCTAGCAGCCGCGCGTGTACCAGACGTAGCCGTCGCGGTGATGCCGCCTCGGCCGGCAGCTGTAATAACTGCTGCGGTAGCTGTAGCTCGGATAGGAATAACCGTAGCCGTAGCTCGGGTACGAATAGCCATAGCTGGAGCTCGGGTACGAATAGCCATAGTTGTAGCTCGGATAGGAATAACCGTAGCTGTAGGGGCTGTAGCTGTAGGCATAGGGCGAATAGCCATAACCGTACATTTGGGCGGCAGCCGGGGTCGCCACGAATGCCGCTGCGAACGCCGCGGCCGATGTGATCAGCAATTTACGCATGGGGTACATCCTTCGGTTGGCTCGCGAAATTTGCGATTCCGTGAGACTTGCGACCACAACGAAGGGGAGTGCTCGATGTTGCGCCCATTCGGGCGGAGCGAGGCTCGGTAGAGCCGGACGGCGGACGGTGCGCTCGATTATTCGCGCGCCAGCCGTACATCCGCTTCGTCGACGCCAGCCGTCACGCCAACGGACGCGTAGAGGCCGCGCGCCTCCTGCCACAGCGGCCGGGCTTCGTCACGGCGATCGGCAGCGTCGAGCGCGAGCGCGTTGAGGCGGAGCGCGTTGGCGAGATCGAGCGGCCGCGAGCCGGGCTGCGCGCGGTAGATGGCGACGGCCTCCGCTGCGGCGGACAGTGCTTCGTCAACAGAGCCACGTTCGCGGGCAAGGTCGGAAACGTGCCGCTGGGCATGGGCGAGCGCCAGCGGCTCGTTCTGTGATCGCGCCTGCCCCGCGGCGTCGCCATAGGCGCGTTCAGCCTCATCCCGGCGGCCGGCATTGCGGTCGGCCCGCGCGGCAGCGAACATTTCAGCAAAATTGGTCGACATAGTCCCTCCACCTTGATGGAGATCAGAAGGCTTCGGCGGGTATCCGCATCAGCGTCTCGGCGCCAGCCTCGATCTTGCGCCGAAGCGCCGACGACAGCGGCAGCTCGCGCGTGGCGTAAAAGCGGGCGGTGGTGAGCTTGGCTTCGTAGAACTCCCTGCCCTCCTTGCCTCCGCCGGCGTCGATTGCATCGGTCGCGGCGCGGGCCATCTTCAGCCACATCCAGCCAAGGGTCATCAGGCCCATCAGGTCCATATAGCCGTAGGCCCCGGCTCCGGCATTGTCGGGGTTCGCCATGGCGTTCTGCGCGAGCCACATGGTGGCCGCCTGGAGGTCCGCCAGGGCGGGCTCGAGCGCCGCGGCGACGCCGGCTGGATCGCCCGCCTGCTTCGCTTCAGTGATGTCGCGGCCTACTAGCTCGAAGAAAGCGCGGACAGCGCGGCCGCCGTCGCGCGGGAGCTTGCGGCCGACCAGGTCCATCGCCTGGATGCCGTTGGTGCCTTCGTAGATCTGGGCGATCCGCGCGTCGCGGACGAACTGCTCGAGCCCGTGCTCGCGGATATAACCGTGGCCGCCGAGCACCTGCTGACCATAGACGGCTGCCTGGAAGCCTTTGTCGGTCAGATAGCCCTTGATGACGGGCGTCAACAGGCCGAGCAGGTCTTCCGCCTGCTGCCGCTCGGCCTCATCGGGCGAGCGGCGCATGAGGTCGACGAGCAGCGAGCCCCACAGGCAAAGCGCCCGCCCCGCCTCGTTCCAGCCCCTGGATTCCATCAGCATCCGGCGGATGTCGGGATGGACGATGATCGGGTCGGCCCTGGCATTGGGGTCACGGGCGGCTTCGTTCAGCGCTCGGCTCTGGCGGCGCTC
>DASUIB010000131.1:0-27258 GCA_036273235.1 Sphingomicrobium sp.
CGACCGACCTCGGCTGGGAAGTGCTCGGGTTCAGGCGCGGCTGGCAAGGCGTGCTGGACATCGATCCCGGCGACGCCGCCTCGGTCGCGCAAAATTGCCGGCCGCTCACCCGCGAGGCGGTGCGCGGCATCGATCGAACCGGCGGCACCATTCTCCATACTTCCAGGCTCGACCCGCGGACCGGTGGCGCCGGGGACCGGACCGCCCATGTTCTGGAAGTCCTCAAACGCCTCGAAGTGGATGCGCTGATCACGCTCGGCGGAGACGGAACGCTGCGCTTCTCGGCGCATCTCGCTCGCCAGGGCTTTCCCATCGTCTCCGTCCCGAAGACGATGGACAATGACGTGTTCGGAACCGACTATGCGATCGGCTTTTCGACCGCCGTCAGCCGGTCGGTCGAGGCAATCAACTCGCTCCGGACCACCGTCGGAAGCCACGAACGGATCGGAATCATCGAGCTGTTCGGCCGCCGCAGCGGGGAGACCGCTTTGCTCGCCGGTTTCCTCGCGCAGGTCGACCGGACGGTCATCGCGGAAGTCCCCGCCGACCTCGACGTCCTGCTGCCGCTGCTCGCTGGAGACAAGGCGAGCAGCAGTTCCAGCTATGCGATGTGCGTCATCTCCGAGGGCGCGACGATCGCCGGCGAGGAGCCTTCGGGCGGCAACGACCGTTCGCTGCCCGGCAGCGACCGGGAGACGAGGAGCGTCAGCCATCGCCTCGCATCGCGGGTCAAGGCCAAGCTCGGCTTCGGCACCGTCGTCCAGGAGCTCGCCTATCTGATGCGCGCCGGAGAACCCGACGCGATGGACAGGATGGTCGGGTTCGCCTTCGGAGCGCTCGCGGTGCAGCTGCTCTCGCGCGGCGACGCCGGGAGGATGGTCGCGCTTTCGGGAGGAAATTACAGCGACGTTCCGATCGACACGCTGGAGCACGGCAGCAAGTTCGTCGATGTCGACAGCCTCTACGACCCGATGCGCTACCGGGCCAAGCTGCAGCGCATCGAGGGCATGCCGATGTTTCTTTATTAGGAGGCCGGTGCCGGTCGACACGGTCACGGCGCACCCGGTCTGGGCCACGCCGCGCCGGAGCTGCAGGTCTAGCTCGCGCTCACGATCATCTCGGTTCGAATCCCGATAACCGCAAGCGCACCAATTGGTCTGCCGAAAGGCGCGCCATGCCGCTCTGCTGGAGGCGCCGCACGTAATCGGGCGTCACCCCATGGATTCGCATGTCGACCAGCTCTTGCGCGCTGAGCTGGCGGTAGCCGAGCTCGGCCAGCTGCTGCAGATAGTCGCCGGTGACGCCGTGGATCGCCATGTCGACGACACCGTTCGAATCCAGCGCGCCACGCGTCAAGGCCGCGTAGGCGCGGACCAGCTCGGGCTCCACGCCGTGGATTCGGAAATTGACCAGGTCGTTCGCCGTCAGATTGCTGAACTGCGGGCCCATGGCGGCAATCTGCCGGACATAGTCCGGAGTCACTCCATGAATGCGCATGTCCACCAGCTCGTCGCCGCTGAGATGCTGAAGCTTGGGTCCGATCGCCGCCATGCCGCGGATGTAGGCAAGGTCCACTCCGTGGATCTTGAAATTGACCAAATCGCCGGCGGAGCGGAGCCGGTATCCGGAGCTCGCAAGGCTGCGCACGAAATCGGCCGAGACACCGTGGATACCCATGTCGGCG
The DNA here is from genome assembly GCA_036273235.1 of Sphingomicrobium sp. Taxonomy (GTDB): domain Bacteria; phylum Pseudomonadota; class Alphaproteobacteria; order Sphingomonadales; family Sphingomonadaceae; genus Sphingomicrobium. The sequence continues at coordinate 1,685 of DASUIB010000131.1, forward strand.
AGCTGCTCGGCAGTTGGCCGGGCGTAGCCGATCTCCTGCATCGCATCGACCAGCGCTCGGCCGACGCCGCTCATCGTCAGCGTGAACGCTTCGTGAGGCGTCGGAGCCCCGATGCCGTGCTGCTGCAGATAGGATGCGAAGCGCGGATCGGCGCTGAAGCTGCATGCGCCGCGTCCACCAAAGTCGCCCGCAATGCCGGAGCAATCGAGGCGGCCGGCGTCGCGCACGAGGGCAAAGCGGACGGGGTTGCCAGGACCAGTGAGCTGGACCGCGCTTAGCCCCTGCAAGTCGCTGATCGACCGGCCGTCGGACCAGCTGCTTTGGCTGCCAGCTCCCCAGCGGCTCTCAATAGTCAGCTGAACCTCCCTTGCGTCCGGGTGCGAGCCGCGCGGCTCGATCGACCATTGGATGCTGCCGGGCTCCTGCGTCGCTTCCAACGATGCGGTCATCGCGGGCGCGCAAGCAGCAACGGCGCCCGCGATGACCAGCTTGCGCCAGGCGAAGGGGAATCGACCCCGCGCAAGATTCTTGTTCGTCCTCATCACTCGTACCTCAACGCGTGGATTGGATTGGCGCGCGCGACCTTGACCGCGTGCCCGACCACGGTGGCGACGGCGATCCCGAGCGCGACCGCTGCCGCGATCAGGAACGGCACCGGCGTCAGCGCGATCCGCTCGTCGAAGCCGTTGAGCCAGTCGCGCATCATCCACCAGGCGATCGGCCAGGCGATGACGTTGGCGATGATCACCGGCCGGCTGAACTGCCAGACGAGGAGTTGGACAATGTCCCGTGTGCGCGCGCCGAGAACCTTGCGGATTCCGATCTCCTTGGTTCGCCGCTCGGCGGTGAAGGCGGCAAGGCCGAACAGGCCGAGGCAGCCGATGATTACCGCGAGCAAGGAGAAACCGGCGAACACCCGCGCCCGCGCATCCTCCTTCTTGTACATCTCGCCCATGATGTCCTCGCTGAACTTGGCGGTGAACGGCACATCGCTCGTGACCTGCTTCCACTCGCGTTCGAGTGCTGACCGAACCGCCTCCGGATCGCCATTGTAGCGGACCATCATCCAGTCCGGACCGGTCCTCACCTTATGGAACATGATCGGCTCGATCGGTGTACGAACCGTCCGGAAGCGAGAGTCCCCGACGACGCCGATGATCGTCACGTTCATCAGCCCCAGGTGATTTCCGATCATGTCGCCGCGCACCACTTTGCCGATTGCATCGGCGGGCGATTTGAAGCCGAGATTGCGCGCTGCATATTGGTTGATCACGACGTTCATGCCGCGATCGTGAATGGCTTTTTCGACGGCGGGCTGTTCCGGATAAGGAACGGTAGAGTCATCCACTTCGCGGTTGGCGTCGAACCACCGGCCGGCGAGTAGCTTCAGCCCCATCGCATCGAAAAAGCCCTCGCCGACGTCATATTGACCGATGAGAACCTGCTGATTGCTTCCAGGCGGAATGATGAAATTGTTGTCCTGATTGTCGGTGTTGATGCCGATGCCGGTGAGGCCGGCGGCGACGACGCCGGGCGTGCGCTCCGCACGTTGTACGATACCTTCAGCGAGCGGCCACAGCTGGGCCCGGCTGAGGTCCTGGACCTGCAGGATATGATCGCGTTTGTAGCCAGGGTCGGCGTGCCGGGCGTAAACCGTCTGGCCATAGATCACGGCGGTGCAGATGATCAGGCCGATCGAAACCGCAAACTGCAGCACCACCAGTGCCGCTCTCAATCGTCCGGACCCCGGCGTCTCTGCCGCCGAACGGTTGGCCTTCAGCACCTGCGCCGGCTGGAATCTCGACAGGAAAAACGCCGGGTAGATGCCGCTCACGATCCCGACGAGTAACGTCAGTCCGATGGCCGGCAGCAGGATCCCGTTCGATCCGATATATTTGAGCGCGATATCGGCATCGAGAAAGGCCGCAAACGGCTTCGCCAGCAGCTCGACGAGCGCGAGTCCGATCAGCATCGAAACCGCCGAGATGAGAATGGATTCGGCAACGAACTGCACGATCAGCTGCCGGCGGTTGGCGCCAAGCACCTTACGCAGCGCCACTTCCCGCGCGCGCTGACTGGCTCGTGCGGTGGCAAGGTTGGTGAAGTTCACCACCGCCATACCGAGGATGAGAAGGGCAATGATCGCGAAGGTCGCGATTGTCCGCTCATCGTTGCCCGGAGTCATCGAAGCGTCCTGGGCCTTGCCGAGGTGGACATCCTTCAGGTTGACGAAGTGCCAGTCGTCTTCGTCACCGCTATTGAATTTGATACCCGTCGTCGGATCGTCGGGGATGTTGCGCTTCTCCCAAGCCGGTTCCTCCGCCTGCATCGCCTTCACGTCGGAGCCGGGGCGCAGCTTCAAAAAGACCCACCCGGAGTGGCATCCCCAGCAGGTCAGGAAGTTGGGATTGTCCGAATTGAACGCAACATAGTCGAGCCGCATGATCGCGTTGATCATGAGACTCGAATTCTTCGGAATGTCCTTGATCACGCCGTTGATCTTGAAATCGCGCCGGACGCCGCGTGAGATGACCGTCAGCGTGCGGCCGACGACCTGGTCGGTGCCAAAGCGCTTGATGGCTTCGCTTTGCGTGATGACGGCCGTCTGCGGCTGCGTCAGCGTGGTCCCGGCAATCAGCGGCAGGCTGACCGTCTTAAGGAAATCGGCGTCGGTGAACATCCACGCTTTGGTCGAATAAGCCTGCCCGTCCTTCACGAAGACCGGCCCCGAATCCTGCAGGTAAGCGGCATGTTCGACCTGCGGATAGCCCTTCTCGATCGCCGCCTCGGACGAGTAAGTCGTCATCTGCTCGAACTCGGGCGGACGATCCTTCGGATGCGGCGACCAGGTCTGCAGCTCGTAGGTGTTCTGAACGTCCGGAAGCCAGCTGTCGTAGCTCTGCTCGTATCGGACATAGAGCAGGATCAGGATGCACGCGGCCATTCCGATCGCGAGGCCCGCGATGTTGATGATCGAATAGGTCCTGCTCTTGGCCAGAGCCCGAACCGCGACCGTCCAATAATTCCGCCACATGCTGACCGTCCTTTCCGAAGACGTGGACTTTCGTTCGACTAATCAGGCGGCTCGGCGGCGCTCCTGGAGGATTCGGCCATCGAGCATGTTGACGACTCGGCTGGCAAAGTCCGCGTGGGACGGCGAGTGGGTCACCATGACGATGGTCGAGCCTTCCTGGTTGAGCTGACGGAGCATGCGCATGACTTCCTCGCCGTGCGCGGTGTCGAGGTTGCCGGTCGGCTCGTCGGCAAGGATCAGCTTGGGCTCGCCGACGAGCGCCCGGGCGACGGCGACGCGCTGCTGCTGACCGCCTGAGAGCTGAGTCGGACGGTGTTTGGAGCGGTGGCCGATCCCGACTTTGTCGAGGACGCGCTCGACCCTCTGCCGGCGTTCGGAAGCGGGAACGTCATGGTACAGCAAAGCGAGCTCGACATTCTCGCGCACCGTCAGCTCGTCGACCAGGTTGAAGCTCTGGAAGATGAAGCCGATGTTGCTTTTGCGAGTCTCGGCCAGCTGGCTCTCGCTGAGACCCGCGACCTCCTTGCCGTTGAACATATAGGAACCGGCGGTGGGGCTATCGAGCATTCCCATGACGTTGAGCAAGGTCGACTTGCCGCAGCCCGACGGGCCCATGATGGCGACGAACTCGCCGTCGGCGATGTCGAGGTCGACATCGTCGAGCGCGGTCGTTTCGACCGTGTCGGTGCGATAGGTCTTGGTCAGGCCGGTCATGGTCAGCACGTTGGGGTCCTTTCTCAGTCGCCGGAGCTGAAGGTCAGATGGTTCTTGTCGGTGAGGCCGCTGTATGAAGAGGTGATCACCCGATCGCCGGGCTTGAGGCCGCTCAGCACTTCGATGAAATCGCTGTTCTTTCGGCCGAGCTGCACGGGCCGCCTGGTCGCACTGTTGCCGCCCTTGTCGACGACGAACACCCAATTGCCGCCGGTATCGTTGAAGAAGGCGCCGTTGGGGATCAGCAGCGCTTTCGACGAATCGCCGACCGTCAGCTTGGCCTGGACGGTCTGGCCGCGTTGCATGGAGGTGGGCTCGGCTCCGACGAACAACAGGTCGATCTGAAACTGGCCGTCGCGGACCTGCGGATAGACTTTCGAGACCTTGAGCCGGTAGGTCCTTCCCTCGATGTCCGCGGTCGCCATCTGCCCGACGGCGACGCGGCCGAGATAATATTCGTCGACGTCGGCTTGCAGCTTGTCGCCCGCGGCGCTGTCGATCTGGCCGATCCGCTCGCCCTGCTGGAGCGACTGGCCGAGCTGGATGTCGAAGCCGCTGAGCTGCCCCGTCACCGGCGCCCGGATGTTGAGCTGTCCGAGGCTGCCGCGAGCGATTCCGAGGCTCGAGTTGAGCGACGATGCGGCCGCGCGCAGCTGCCCCAGCTGGCTGGTCTGGATGCCTTCGTTCTTGGCAATACTTTGCTTCAAGATCTCAAGGCGCTTCGTCTGATAATAATAATCGTCCCTGGCGTCGTTGAACGTCTTCGCCGCGACGAAGCCCTTTTCCGCCAGCGGTCTGTCGAGGTCGTACTGGCGTTTCGCCTTGGCGAGGTCGGTCTCCGTCTGATTGAGGTCGCGCAGGTCGGCGCTGCGGGTATTGGCGAGCGCGAGCTCCTGGCTGCGCATATTGTTGAGCTGCTGCTCGACCTCGGTCTCCTTCTCGAGCGTCGAGAGCTGGAGCTCGGCATTGGAAAGGACCGCGAGCGGCTGTCCCTGAACGACCTGCGCGCCGTCGTCGACGAGCTTCTTGTCGACCTGCCCTCCTTCGACCGCGTCGAGGTAAACGGTGAGCAGCGGAGTCACTCGTGCGCGCACCGGAAGAAAGTCTTCGAACGTGCCTGTCCGCGCCTCCGAGATCGTGAGCCGGTCGCGCGCTACGGATAGGGAATCCGCCCGAGGCGCGAACAGCCAGAAAAGAAGGACGAGCAGGAGGATTGCAGCGCTTCCGCCGGCGATGAGGATCCGGCGGTCGATGCGCTTGCGCACGACCGCCCGGTCCATCGCCCCGCCGCTCACCGCTTCGGTGCGGCTCGACTGACGCAGCTCGACCAGGCTCACTGTCCGCCGCCGAACAGTCGCTGTCCGGAAACGGACGGCGTTCCGACCGCCTTCGCCGAAAACTGCAGTCTGGTATCGACCCTCATGCCCATGTCGCTGCAAGGAGCGTGCCAAAACGCCGAGCAATTTATTTGATCGAGGCGCTGTTCGTTTCCGGACAGTTGCGCTACAGGCGTAGCGTGAGCGAAATGTTCAACCTCGCGGTAGTGGTCGACGACGACCCCGACATCGCCCTGGCGGCGCGGCTTGCGCTGCGCGGCCTGTTCGAGCGCGTCGAGACGCTGAGTTCGCCGGCCGAGCTTCTGCCGCTGCTCAAGTCCGAGAACCCCGACGCGATCCTGCTCGACCTCAATTTCGAGCGTGCGAAGACCGATGGCCGCGAAGGGCTCGACTATCTGAGCAGGATCATGGAGATCGATCCGGACGCGGCGGTGGTGATCATCACCGCGCACGGCGGGGTATCGATCGCGGTGGAGGCGATCAAGGCGGGCGCGAGCGACTTCGTGGCGAAGCCGTGGAGCAACGAGCGGCTGGAAGCGACGGTGAGGAGCGCCGCGGCGCTGCGCCGGAGCCGGGTCGATGCGCGGATCGAGCGCGGCCGTGCGTCGGAGCTCGCCCAATCCCCGGATACGCCGCTGCTCGGCAATTCGGCCGAAATGCGGCGCGTCCGGACGCTCATCGACCGCGCAGCGCCGACCGATGCCAATGTGCTGATCCTCGGCGAGAACGGCACCGGCAAAGAAATCGTCGCGCGCGAGATCCACCGTCTGTCCCGCCGCGCCCACGAGCCGATGGTTTCTATCGACCTGGGCGCAACCAGCGAGAGTCTGTTCGAGTCCGAGCTTTTCGGCCATGTCAAGGGCGCGTTCACCGGCGCCGCGGGAGAGCGGATCGGCCGGCTAAAGGCGGCCGACAAGAGCAGCTTGTTCCTCGACGAGGTCGGCAACCTGCCGCTTCACCTGCAGCCGAAGCTGCTCACTGCGCTCGAGCAGCGCCAGGTCGTTCCCGTCGGCTCGAACAAGCCGGTCCCGATCGACGTGCGCGTGATCGCCGCGACGAACATTTCCCCCGATCAACTCGCGGACGAGAAGCGCTTCCGCCAGGACCTTTTGTTCCGCTTGAACACGATCGAGATCGAGCTTCCGCCGCTGCGCCAGCGCCGCGACGACATTCCCGTCCTGCTCGACCATTATCTGCGCTTGTACGAGCGCAAGTATGACAAGCCCGAGCGGCAGCTTCCGCCGGCAGCGCTCGAAGTCCTGATCGAGCACGACTGGCCCGGAAACGTCCGCGCGCTGCGCCACGCGGCCGAGCGCGCGGTCATCATGGCCGAGGGCGAGCGCTACCGGACCGACGACTTTCCCCTGCCGCGCCACTCCCATTCCGGAGCGGGTCTCTCGCCCCCGGCTGAAACGCTCAACCTCGACGAACTCGAAAAGCAAATGATCGAGCGGGCGCTGCGCATCCATCATTTCAACATTTCGCTGGCCGCTGCCGAGCTCGGGCTTAGCCGCGGCGCGCTCTATCGGCGAATGGAGAAGCATGGACTTTAGGCGCAAGTTCGAGTTCGGACTCGCGTGGCGAACGATCGCCTTCGTCGGTGTGGTTCTTCTCGTCATCAAGGCCGCGCAAACGCCAGGCGTACGCGCCGGACTCGTCGTTCTGCTCCTGATCGGTTTCGCGGCGCTCGCCAGCCTGTGGAACTTCATCCGGCGCACGAACTTCCTCGTGTCGCGATTCATCGAGTCCGTTCGGTTCGAAGATTATTCGCAGCGCTTTTCCGATCCGAGCGGCGGCGGCTTCGATGTGCTCGGGCAAACGCTCGACCATGCGCTGAAGACGCTGCAGGCGCGCCACACCGCGGAGACCTCGGACGCACGCTACCTCTCTGCGATCGTCGACGATGCCCCGAGCGCTTTGCTGTCGCTCGATAGCGCCGGGCACGTCGAGGTTCTGAACAAGGCGGCCCGGCAGCTGTTCGCCCGCCGGCCCTTGAATCGCATCGAGGATCTCGAAAAACTGGGCCCGGAGCTTGCCGCGGCGGCTCGGCTTCCGGGGGGGACGCGCAAGATCACGCGCCTCGTCCTCGACGGCGTTCCGCAAAAAGCGATCTTTGCCTCGGCGCAGGTCGCCCGGCTCGACAATCCGGTGACGATCATGTCGATCCTCCCGGTGCAGAGCGAGCTCGGCGCGATCGAGGTCGCCGCGCAAGCCGACCTTGTGCGGGTGCTGACGCACGAAATCATGAACTCGCTGACGCCGGTGACCTCGCTCGCGCGCACGGGCGCCGACCTGGTCGCAAAAGCAGCAAGGTCGCACCCGGCGCTCGGCGATGCAAAAACGGCGACGGAAACGGTCGCCAGGCGGGCCGAAGGCATCCTGCGGTTCGTCGAAAGCTATCGCGAGTTCGCCGAAGCGCCCGAGGTTCACAGGCGCAGCTTCAAGGCCAGGCCCTGGGCCGAAGAGATCATGCGGCTGGCGCTGGCGAGCGCGGGCAACCGCCAGATCGACGCCCGGATCGAAGTCACGCCGAAGACGCTCAGCGTCGACGGCGATGCGGAGCTGCTTGCCCAGGCCGTGCTGAACCTGCTGCGCAACGCGATCCGTGCGACGTCGGACGTGGCTGCACCGCTCATTGCCTTGCATCTCGCGCGCGAAGCGGGCGGCCGTTGCCGGATCGAGGTTCGCGACAACGGGGAAGGCATTCCGGAAGAGCGCCGCGAGGATATCTTCCTGCCCTTCTACACGACCCACAAGGGTGGAAGCGGAGTGGGCCTGAGCTTCTCCAAACGCGTCGCGCTGGCCCACGGCGGATCGATTTGCGCACTCGTCGCGCCCGAGGGCGGAGCCAATATCCAGATCGTTTTTTGAGATGTGTCGCGTCTCTGCTCCCGCTTGCGTGACATTTCACCAAGCCAGGGTGCGCACGTACTTGTTCAAGCAAGATCGCCCTTCTACATCGCGATCAACGCGCGCCTGGTGGGCCGCGCCGATCACATTGCGGCCTTCATGAACCAAAGCCCTCTTCCGAAGCCCTTCGGTTCGGTACTCGACCTGATCGGCTCGACGCCGATGGTCGAGCTCAAGCGCTTCGACACTGGCGTCTGCCGCCTGTTCACCAAACTGGAGAGCCAGAATCCCGGTGGTTCGATCAAGGACCGTATCGCTCTTTCCATGATTGCCGCGGCGGAGGAGGACGGCGTGCTTAAGCCCGGCGGCACCATCATCGAGGCGACCGCGGGCAACACCGGTCTCGCGCTCGCGCTGGTCGGGGTGCTGAAGGGCTACCGGATCATCCTGGTGGTGCCCGACAAGATGGCGCGCGAGAAGGTCCAGCACCTGCGCGCGCTCGGCGCCGACGTGCGCATCACCCGCTCGGATGTCGGCAAGGGCCATCCCGAATATTACCAGGACCTCGCCGCCAGGATCGCGCGCGAGACCGGCGCTTATTATGTCAACCAGTTCGGCAACCCCAACAATCCGCTGGCCCATTATCAGACCACCGCACCGGAGATCTGGGAGCAGATGGACGGGGATGTGGACGCGATCGTCGTCGGCGTCGGGTCGGGCGGCACTCTGTCCGGCATCGGGCGCTATTTCGCCGAACGTTCGCCGAAGACCCGGATGGTGCTCGCCGATCCGGTCGGCTCCATCCTCGCCCATTATGTGAAGACCGGCGAGATGATCGACGCCGGGTCGTGGAACGTGGAAGGAATCGGCGAGGATTTCATTCCCGACAATGCCGACCTCGCCCTGGTTAAGGACGCCTTTTACGTTTCCGACCGCGACAGCATGGACGCCGCGCGCGAATTGCTGATCAGGGAGGGAATTCTGGCCGGCTCGTCGTCGGGCACCCTGCTGTCGGCGGCGCTGCGCTTTTGCCGTCAACAGACGGAGCCGCTGCGCGTCGTGACTTTCGTCTGCGATACCGGCGCGAAATATCTGTCGAAGGTCTACAGCGATCATTGGCTGGCGGAGCAGGGCCTCGCCGACCGGCCGATCCACGGAGATCTGCGCGACCTCGTGCCGCGGACGCTTTCGGAAGGCGGGGTCGTCTCGATCAGTCCTTCAGACACGGTCCTATCAGCCTACAACCGAATGCGTCAGGCTGACGTCTCGCAGCTTCCGGTGATCGACAACGGCCACCTCGTCGGAATCCTCGACGAGAGCGACATACTGAAGGGCATCGAGAACGAGGAGCTGGCGCGCGAGGCCCGCTTCAACCAGCCGGTGCGCTCGCTGATGACGACCAACCTCAGGACCCTGCAAGTCAACGAACGGATTGACTCGCTGCTGCCGATCTTCGAACGCGAGGAGGTGGCGCTGATCATGGACGGGACCGAATTCGTCGGCGTGATCACCCGCGTCGACCTGATCAACCATTTACGCCTGCACCCGAAGGCCAGCTGAGGTCTCGACATGGCCGAATTGCCCAACCGCCTGCGCTTCTCGACACGCGTGATCCACGCCGGTCAATATCCCGACCCCACGACCGGCGCGGTCATGACTCCGATCTACGCGACCGCGACCTATGCGCAGGAAAGTCCTGGGGTGAATAAGGGCTATGAATATGCGCGCGGCAAGAACCCGACCCGCGAAGCATTCGAGCGCGTAATCGCGGACCTCGAGAACGGTGTGCAGGGCTTCGGCTTCGCCTCGGGTATGGCGGCGGCCTCGACCATCCTCGAGCTGCTCGACGCAGGCTCGCACGTCCTCGCCGGCGACGACCTCTACGGCGGCACCTATCGGCTGTTCGAGCGCGTTCGGCGGCGTTCGGCCGGGCACCGTTTCTCGTTCGTCGATTTTTCCGATCTCGAAGCCGTCGAGGCGGCGATCCAGCCTGAAACGCGGATGCTGTGGGTCGAGACACCGACCAACCCGCTGATGAAGCTCGCCGACCTCGAGGCGCTCGCCCGGATCGCCAAGGCGCACAACCTGATCGCGGTCGCCGACAACACCTTCGCGACGCCGTGGATTCAGCGGCCGCTGGAGGTCGGGTTCGATCTCGTCCTTCATTCGGTGACCAAGTACCTCAACGGCCATTCCGACATGATCGGCGGCGCCGTGGTGGCGCGGAGCGACGAGCTCGCGAAAGAGATCAAGTTCCTCCAGAACTCGACTGGCGGCGTGATGGGCCCGTTCGATGCTTTTCTAGCCAACCGCGGCGTGAAGACGCTGGCCGTCCGGATGCAGCGCCACTGCGACAACGCAATGAAGGTCGCACAATGGCTCGAGCGCCGCCCGGCGGTCGCCAAGGTCTGGTACCCGGGCCTGGAGAGCCACCCTCAACACGAGCTTGCAAAGCGCCAGATGCGCGGCTTCGGCGGGATGCTCTCCTGTGTAATTGACGGCGACCTCGAGCGCACGCGCCGCATCCTCGAACGTCTGCAGGTCTTCACCCTCGCTGAATCGCTTGGAGGAGTGGAGAGCCTTGTGAACCACCCCGCGATCATGACCCACGCCTCGGTTCCCAGGGAGGTGCGCGAGCCTCGCGGAATCACCGACAGCCTGATTCGCCTTTCCGTCGGAATCGAGGACGCCGAGGACCTGCTCGCCGACCTGGAGCAAGCTTTTGCGGCCTGATCTCGGGTGCGCCTTCGGCAATAGACAAACGATGACTGCGAACGGCTAAGAGTCGGGCTAGCCGACCGCCGGCCATTATCTCCCACTGAAGCTTTGAACGGATCGGCCGCAACGCCCCGAGGGGTCGGCCGGCGTGCGAAGTCTCGTGGACATGATCACTGGCGAAGCGGCTCGGCCGACGAGCGGTCCTCGGCCAATCTTTTGCGAAGCAGCGCAACGAGCGCCTGCAATGCGACCGGTAATTGGCGGCGGCTCGAATAATATAGATAGAAACCCACCGAAGGCGGCCGCCAGTCTTCAAGAAGAGCGACCAGGCGACCCTCGTCGATTGCGCTCTCGACCGCGTTGATCGGAACGCGCGCGATGCCGATCCCGTCAAGGGCGGCGCGCAGCGCCAAGTCTCCATCGCTGACAATCAACGAGCCTTCGACCTGCACCTCAAGGCTCGTCTCGCCCTTTTCGAACGCCCATGGCTGAAACGCGCCACTGCCGAAGCGACGCCGAATGCAATTATGTGCCTGCAGGTCTGACGGCACCTTCGGCCGTCCGGACCGGCGAAGATAGTCCGGCGACGCGACGACGGTGGGGCGCGCATCGTCCCCGACCCGGACGGCGACCATGTCCTGCTCGAGCCGATGGCCGGGGCGGATTCCGGCGTCGAAGCGGTCGCGCACGATATCGGCGAGCGCGCTGTCGGTAATGATTTCGAGCGTCACCAGCGGGTAGGCGGCCAGGAACTCAGCGAGTATCGGCTCTATCAAAACCTTCGCCGCCGGGCGCGGCACCGTCAGGCGCAGGTGGCCCGCCGGCTTCTCCCGAAATTCGCTGATGGACTCAAGCGCATCATCGAGCCCTTCCAGCGCCGGTCGCAAGCTGGTGAGGAGGCGCTCGCCGACCTCGGTTGTCGCCACACTTCTGGTTGTTCGGTTGAGAAGGCGGACTCCAAGCTTCTCCTCGAGCGCGCGGATGGTCTCGCTCAGCGCCGAACGCGAGACTCCCAGCTGGACCGCGGCCCTCGCGAAGCTGGCTCGCTCCGCGACCGCCACAAAGGCGTTGAGCTCGGCAACGCTGGTTTTGCGCATTGTTCTAAAATTCCGACAAAGACATGCGGATCATGCCGGATTGTTGAACAAAAGCCAACGCCCTAGCTGACGCTGATGCTGGCTTTGGGTCGATTTGCCCGGGCGCCCTAAGAAAGGGAGCGGTCGATGACGGAGGTCTCTCGCTATCATCCCTTGATCGTCGCTTTGCACTGGGTGCTCGCCTTCTTCATCATTGCGGCACTGACCCTCGGCGCTCTGGTCATGGCGAAGACGCCGAACAGCGATCCGATGAAGATTGAGGCGCTTCGCGCCCACATGAGCGGCGGCGCCGCGATTCTCATATTGATGCTGATCCGATTGCTCGTTCGAAGCTCGACCCGGCGCCCGCCCGACGCGACCACCCGCAATGCGTTGCTCGACCGTGTCGCATGGTGGTCGCACCGGCTGCTCTATGTGGCGGTGATCGGAATGGCGCTCAGCGGTCTCGTCATGGCGCTGCAGACGCGGCTGCCGTGGATCGTCTTCGGGCATGAGGGCCATCTTCCGCCGACCTTCTGGGCTTATCCCATCCGCTGGGTCCACTACGGATTCTCGCGCCTGCTGATCGCGCTGATCGCGCTCCACATCGCGGGCGCGCTCTATCACACCCTCATCCTGCGCGATCATCTGCTGCGCAGGATGTGGTTCGGCCGCCGTACGCCTGTCCCTCCAGGGTCGGCGGCCGGACCCGAGACGCGCGCTTCGCCGGTGCAGGGATGAGTTTGCCCGCGCAGGCCGGCGCGCAATTCGCCAGTCTCATCGTCTTCATTGCCGCGGCGAGGTGGCATGTCATTCCGCGGGGATATCGGAGGAGATGGAGATGCAAATGTTGGGACGTGCAGCACCTTGGCTTGGCCGAATTGCGCTTGGCGCCGCCGGTCTCCTTCTGTTGATGATCGCCGGCAAATTCATCACCGATCCCGTGGATGCGGCGGCACAATCGGGTATTCGGCTCGGCTCGCCATTGGCGCTCACCAACATGCGCGCGAGCTTTGGCGCATTCCCGCTCGGATGCGCACTGGTCGCGTTGGGCTCGCTGAAATCCCGCCGCTGGTATGTTGCGGGCTTGTCCACCGTCGCGGCCGTCCTCGCCTGCGCGCTCCTTGTGCGGATTTACGGAGTGGTTGCGGACAATACGTTTCAGGAAAGCCGCACGGTTCTCATCGCCGAGGCAGTGATGCTGACGCTCTCGCTTGCGGCGATCGCGTCCGAGCGCGCCGGCGGCCAAAGTCAGCGTCAAACGACGGACCCGCGATGACCCAATCCGGTGCGTACCAAAGCAGCACCCGCCATCAAGGCAAAACCGCAAGGAGAATGCACGAACATTCCGCCGCTTATGACGTCGTCATCCTCGGCGCCGGCTACGCCGGGTTGATGGCCGGCCTTCGACTTAGCGGCTGGACCTGTCCGCTTAAGGCGCTGCTGGTTAGCGAAGGGGCCATCTTCACCGAGCGGGTGCGGCTGCAGGAGTCTTTGATCAAGCCCGTCGCTCCACGCCTGCCGCCGCTCGGGCAGTGGCTTTCCGAAACAAAGGTCGAGTTTCTTCAAGGCCGAGTCGAGGAACTTCACGCATTGTCGGGGACCGTCACGGTAGCCGCCCCCCAAGGCCTCACTTCAGTCCGTTTTCGCCGTTGCATCTATGCGCTCGGTTCAGCCACCGACACGGGTCAGGCAGAGGGCGCATCCCGGCATGCATTCCGGCTTGACCCCGGGGACGGGACGCATGCGGCCGACGCGCTGCGACGGCGGCTGCTCGAAGCGCCGCCAGGCACGAGGATCGTCGTCGTCGGCGGCGGCAACACGGGCGTCGAAGCAGCCGCCGAAATCAGGGCTGCGCGGCCCGATCTGAGCGTCACGATCGTCGCCGCCGGCTCGGCGGGGGATTTCGGCAAGGGCGCCCGAGTGGAGGCGGCCGTGCGAGGGCAGCTTGGGCGGCTCGGAGTGTTGCTCATCGATGACGACCCTGTCGAGCAAGTCAGGCCGGATCATGTCCTCACCCAAAAAGGGCACAAGATCGCCGCCGACATCTGCATCTGGGCAACCGGTCTTCGCTCGCCCTCGGTCGCAGCAGCCGCGGGGCTTGCCGTCGACAGCAGCAATCGGATTTGGGTCGACGGTGGCCTTCGCTCCATTTCCCATCCGCGAATTCTCGCCGTCGGCGATGCGGCACGGCCGATTGCGCCGACAGGAGCCGTTTATCGGCAATCCGCTCTCGCAGCCCTGACCACAGGGACGTACGCCGCCGCAAGTCTGCTCAAGGAAGCAAGAGGAAAGCGCACCCGGCCGTTCAGTTTTTCGGCCTATGGTCAAGGCGTCGCCATCGGCACAGCAGGAGTCGGGTTCCTTACTTACCCCGACGACGGGGACGGCTATCTGGTCGTGACCGGGCGGTTCGCGCTCCACCTTCGCAATCTGTTCGTGCGGGTGCTGGTCTGGTGTCTTCGGATCGAGCGCCTGTGGCCCGGCCTTGGAACATTCTGGATCGGCCGCAAGCGCGTCGCGTGGAGCGACGCCGACGCCGTGGTCCGCGAGCTTCCAAGCCTCGGCTTGCCGGAGTTCCCGTCGTCAGAGCCTCACGAGCGCGGCTGGCCGGCTCGGCCCGGATAGGTGGCGGTGGAGGCGGTCGCATGGCAATTGTTCTCTAACGCCGTTTCGGACGTTAGCCGCCTTACCTGCCGGATTCCCGGAAGGCCTGTTCCATTTGCCCGCGAAACTGTGGGTACAGGAACTCATTTGCGAAGCCGCTGATATGGTCCCCGTCGAAGAACAGCGGACGCCCCGCCCTGAATGCGTCGCACGTTTCCGTCGGGCACAGAGCCGGAAACGGATCCCACACGTGCACATTCTTCTGCGAAGCGGCGATTGCATACATGGGGGCCAGCGTGCGCTGCCGCGCTGGCGCAAGCTCGCTCCTGCGGATCGCAAAGCCGCCCTTGCACGCCGGGTTCGACCGATTGAACCAATCGGAGCAGCGGTATGGCGGGCTGCGGAACACCGGCTTCGGCGCTTCGAACACCAGCTGAACCCCCTTCCCCTGCAGCAGCCTTGCAAAGCGGAGCGCTTCTCGAGCAGCAACCTGCGACGTCCGCCCGTCCTCGGCGGCCGCGCCATTCACGGGCTCCCCACCCGATTGTTCGCTTAGCCGCGGCATTTTGAGCGACGCGAGGAAGACGACGTCTCCGGCCCGCGCATCTCGCGAAAGCATCGCCACCAGCGCACGGTAGTAATTGGCGCACTCCGGGACCTGCCCGAGCGTCTCCGTGAGGTTGATGAACGCGCAGCCGCTGAGGTGGTACAGGTTCACGCCGCGGCCCGTGTCGGCCGCATATTGCCGGAGCAGCGGAATATAGGCGAGCGCATGCGAGTCCCCGATTACGAACAGTCGTCCGCCCGGTGCGGGCACGGAGCAGCGTGGAAGCCAGCTGCGCGCCATCCCTCCGCCAAAAGCGTCTTCATGCTCTTGAACCGAGCAATGCGACCAGCGCGCGTCGAGCGGTTTGGAGTAGTCGGGATACCAATCGGTCCCACGCGCGGTCCTGCTGAGGGAGAGCTGGCGTTGCAGCTTCAATGCCCCGGAGCCCGCTGCGGCCGATGTTGCGAGCGCAGCTGCGGCAAGCCCGAGAATGAGCTTGCGCGGATAGGTGCTCGCGATGTGCCGCCTGCGGCCGCCAAGCTCGACGTAACGGTAGGAAAGCTCGCCAGCGACAAATGTCAGCACGACGCCCGCAGCCATCGT
This sequence comes from Sphingomicrobium sp., assembly GCA_036273235.1. Lineage (GTDB taxonomy): Bacteria > Pseudomonadota > Alphaproteobacteria > Sphingomonadales > Sphingomonadaceae > Sphingomicrobium. Next base: position 17,171 of record DASUIB010000131.1, read on the forward strand.
GGGCAGCGTTTGCAGGCCCGTGGTCCAACGCAACAAGACAAAGATCGGCCAGTGCCACAGGTAGAGCGAGTAGGACCGCCGGCCGACCGCGACCGGCAACGCGCTCGAAAGCGCACGGGCGCAGCGGCTATTCGGAAAGGCGCAGACATAGGCGATTAGGCCGCCGGTCCCGAGCACCGGTGCGAGCGCCAGGGGAAACGGGAAGCGCGGGCTCGACGGGATCGGAAGCGTCGCGGCGAGCAGGACCAGCGATCCGGCAAGGAACGCGTTCTGGCGCGCGCGCGGCAGGCCACTTAGCTTTGCCTGCCAAGTCGAGAAGGACAGGCAGAGCGACATTCCGAGACCCAGTTCCCAGAAGCGCGCGGGCATCAGGTAGAAGGCGAACTGCCAGTTGATCGCCGACAGCATGCCGCACAGAGCCAGCGAGAGCAGCGACGCGCAGACCAGACCGCGAAACGCCCAGCGCGGGAACTTTGCGTACCAGTACAGGAAGAACGGAAAGATCACATAGAACTGCTCTTCGACCCCCAGCGACCAGGTATGGGTGAATGGATCGAACGCCGGGCGCGGAGCGAAATAATTGTCGGTGTTCAAGGCGAGCACGATATTGCTGACGCCGAAGAATGCCGCCTTTGCGACTCGCGGAGTCTCGCTGCTGAGCCAGGACTCGGGAACGAACGCGACGTACAGCATCACGCTAACGAGCAGAGTCACCAGCAGCGCCGGCATGATGCGCAGGACTCGGCGAACGTAGAAATAGGTGATGAGGTCGAAGAGGCTTTTGAATTCTTTGCCCATCAGCGACTTGGTCACCACAAACCCCGAGATGACGTAGAACACGTCGACACCGGCAAACCCTCCCGGCATTGCCGGAGCGTAGAGGTGGAACAGCATGACGAGCAGAACGGCGACCGAACGCAGGCCGTCAATGGCCGGAACATAGGCCGACGACGCTGCGCCCTGTTTTCTTTTTACCGAAATCTGACCGAAAGCCGTCAAACGCGCACCCGCCCCACTTGTGCGCAGGACAAGGTCCCGCGCCGCGCACCATATATGTGTCGCTCGCTCCAGTCACTTCAGAGAGCGCAGCTGAAAGGGTGGAGTCCCAACTTGGCGCAACCTGTGGCCACTGTTCCGGTGACGCGCTGCGCGATGCGGGTTGCCTCACCGGATGACTGAAGCTCAAAGCTGTGGCATCCACGCGCTAGAAAACGGGAGGCCAGTACCATGAAGCATTTCAGTTGCGCATTTGCAGCAGTTCTTACGCCACTCGCAGCGGCAGGCTGCGCGGTGGTGCCGCTGCCGGGTGAGACGGTCGTCACAGCGCCGCTCATCCGCTCGGACAGCCAGCAGATCGGGACGGTGCGCATGACCGCCGCGCCCACTGGCGTGATGATGCACGTCGAGGCCGCGGGCCTGCCGCCCGGCCTGCATGGCGCCCATATCCACGCGGTCGGCAGTTGCCTGGGCCCGGACTTCAGCTCCGCCGGTCCGCACTGGGATCTCTCCGGCCATCAGCATGGAAGACTGAACCCGGCCGGTCCTCACGATGGCGACCTCGGAAACTTCTCCGTAGGTCCCGACGGCCGGCTCTCAGCCGACGTGCTGATTCCGGGCGCCGCCCTGCCGGTGCAAGGAGCGACAGGCCAGAAGGTCATGCGCGACGCCGACGGCGCATCATTGGTCATTCACGCCGCAGCGGACGACGAACGCACGGATCCCGCCGGGAACAGCGGAGCTCGCATCGCATGCGCACGGATCGCGGTGCCGCTAGCGCATTAGACGAGCACGATCGTCTCAAGGGGCGATCTCATCGGGTGCTGAACAGCGAGAGTGCGGTCACGGCGAGCAGGAGCCACAGGATCAGGGATACCGCGAGCATCAGCAGCAACTTTATCGGGTTGAACGTACCGGTGTGAAACTCCGCCAAATGTACGATCTCCCAAGAAAGAGGAGACGCGGCGCTGACCCGCCAGGCGGGCGGGCGTTCTTACTCTCCCGCGAACTAGAATTCATCAGCGTCTGCCAGGAAGTTGTGGATTATTCCCAGCCTGTGGCTCGGGGCGACATGAGGTCTGCAGACATTGTGCCCCTGCTCGGCGCATCGGGGCGCCCCTTCACCCTCCAGTTCGTCCGTGTTAACTTCCCTTAAAGAGATCATAGGCGTCGGACCATGTTGCTCGCACGATCAATCTTCCTTTGCCGGCAAGTTGCGGTGGAGTGAGCTGAGGGCCGCGATCATGGCACTCGATCATTATGCCGCTTTAGGGGTCGCTCCGACTTCTCCGCGCGAAGTGATTCGCGCCGCCTATCTGAAACTCATGCGCCGCTACCATCCGGACAGAAATCCGTCGACTGCGGCAGCGGCTCGAGCACGCGAAATTACAGCGGCCTATGCGGTACTGAGTGTCGCCGCGGACCGGGCCAAGTACGACATGGAAAGACGCTCACGAAGAGCGGTCAAAGGGGCCGCGGCGGCGGCGGCAGCAGCCAATCGGGCACGGCTCCAGCGGACTGCATGGGCGGCGGTGATCGCGGCTAGCGGGGCGATTTTGGTCCTTATAGCAAACGTGGTTCCATCCTGGGTGATCCCGGAGCGGGCAAGTGATCAAGGTGGCAGCGCCAGACAAACACGAGCGTCCGGCACGCCAACAAGACCTTCTGCCATGGCGACTCCCAGCGGTGCCGCGCTTTGCTGGTCGAGCGCAGCTTCGCAGGCGATCAAGCGGGAGCTCTTTCGGCGAGCTGCTCGACTGCCCGGCAGCAACCCGGCGGCACTCGTGCGAATTTCCGACGATTCGCTGATACGCTTCGCTTCGGTTGCCCCCGACAGCGGCGCTCTTGGGAGCGAAGTGGTCAACTGCAAGGCTCGCATCGTAATGGACCTCCCCCTCGGCGTGACGGCTGCTGACGGACGGCAAAGCCTCAGCGGATTGGTCCGCTACTCACTTCGCGGCGGAGGCGCCCGAGACGGGAGCGTGAGCGTCTCGATCGAACCCGCGATCGTGAAGGCACTCGCATTGCTTGCGGAAACTTCCTCCGCGAAAGCGACGCCCCAGCAGCAGCCGACAGTGACGCCCGAGCAGCAACCGACAATCACGCCCGAGAAGCAGCCGATAGTTGCGCCCGAGAAGCAACCGGGCATCACACCGCTCCGAACCTCTCCAAGCCCACCCCTTTCAGCTCCGCCAGTGGCCACCGCGATACGCCCGGCAATCCGGGCCCCCGTAGCGGATCAAACGCCGAGCTTCAGTTGCAGTCGCTACAAAAGCTGGGCCGAAACGTCGGTTTGCTCGAGCCCCACCTTGGCCGCTCTCGATCGTGCCATGGCCGCGCTTTGGGGCGATTCCATGGAACGGGCCAATGCTTCTCAACGCGCATCGCTGCTTGAAAGCGACAGGCGATTTCTTTCTCGCCGCAACGCGTGCGCGTCGGCGCCGTGCGTGCGCGACGCTTATCTGGCAAGCATGGCCAGCATCCGAGCTATCGTGTCAGGCACGCCCCCGCCGCGCTGAGGTGTGTGTGCCGCGAGCGTAGTTTCAGACAAATCGGCGGACGCAGCCCGTCCACTTTCCAGCCAAACCTGCCCTCCGATTCGAACGCCTGCAGACGCAACCGCTGGAGCACGGTCGGTACAGGTTGGGAAGGGCGCTAGCGGGTCATCACACGGCGGCTGATCTGAAGCCGGCGTGCACGCACCAGCAATTCGCTACGAGAAAGCCATAAAGCCGGGACCACCCACAACAGCCATGCGACCTTCGCATTATAGCGCGCAACAGGATAGGATAACGACCCGTGGACCACGAGGGCGAACGCCACTGCAATTATTATCCAAACCGAAATGGAAAAGCCAAGCTTGTCTCGAACATACCAAAACAACCAAAGAGAGCAGAGTGTAAGCACAAAGCCGGTCACTGCGGAGATTGCATAAGCAGGCTCCGGAAAAACCCTCGGGAGCAATCCCGTCTGTTGCTTCGCGCGAGCGAATGCCTGATCATCACCAGGGAAGTGCTGGTTAACGAAGAAAGGAACCCCTCCAGAAGGATGAGGGGCGATCTCGCCGGTGTTCCCCGTCGTGAGGGTCACGCGGCTTGCAAGTATTATTGAATCCCGAACCATGAATCTTACCACCGCGAGTGGTCTGTCGAGCATTATCTGGCGGTTCAGCCGAGCGTAATCGCCGTCCGCATCTTTCCATGCCAAATTGTCATGGGCGTTGGCAGGTCCTTTCCACAGAAACCCCTCGTCGCCCACGTGAGCGCGGATCAGCGCCAGGTCGTTACACGCGTGGAAATTTTCCTTCCCGCAGTGCTGCTCGAGGAATGGCACAGCGAGGCCGTTGTCGACAAGCTTGCTGAACATGCGCGCAGAGGAGCCACCCGCAAAAGTCGGTCCGGCGCCCAAGGCCCAATTAGATGCAACCGGCAAGACGACCGTAAGGACCGCGATGGCCAGGAGCGATGGAAGAAGATTGTGCAGCCTGCCCGCTGTGCGCCTCGTCAGGAGTAAACCTGCAGCTATGGGCACAAATACAAATGCATTGGCCGTAGCCACGAGGGATGAAAACAGAACGATGGCTAGGAGTATCAGGCGCTCGGCAAAGATCACCCGATGCCATGCAAACACAGCTGTTATAAGGGCGAGAAGTCCCAAGCCGCCAAACAAATCGGGCATCAAGTAACAGACAAGCCAAGGCAATTGTGAAACGGACCCGATGATGCCCGCCAACACTACTGCCCCCGCCCCACTTACGCCCTGTGCCAGCAACTGAAGAGATCTGGTAACGATATACGTTGTTAGGACTGCCTGGGCCAGAATGACGGCCCACAGCGTTCCTAACATTCTGGCGAGGAGGGGCAACACATTGTAGAAAGGCGGAAACCGCCGAAGCGTGCGGAAACTGATGTACGCACTTGTGTCATCGTAAACGATCGGAAACCCGTTCAAGATGGCGGGCCACAACAAAATGAGGATCACGAGGAAGATGCCGAGAACCGCGGCCGCCCTTCGGCAGCAGGTGGCCGTCGCATCTCCCGTCACTCACCAAGCCTATGCCTGCCCTGAAGATTTATCAACGAACAGATCAGCGCTTCGAACGCCCAATTTCGGATCGGGAACTGCATGCTCATGCTGAGCGAGGCAGGCATGCTTCTCCGCGATGGCTGCCAGTTACCCCCCTATCGTGGACGACAGGGATGCGATCCTATGCAAAAAGTCAGTCCGTCGGCTGTGGCCCGTCGCAGCCTTCGATCACGATGAGGTCGATGTCCGCGGCGCCCACGCGCAGCCCCTTCGCTTCGGAGTATTCGGGCGAGCGGTAGCAGGCGAGCGCGGTCGCATAGTCCTTGAATTCAATCACTACATTGCGGGCGCGCGCCTTGCCTTCCATCGCCTCGAACGTGCCGCCGCGCACCAGAAATTTCGCGCCGTATTTGCGAAGCACCTCCACGAGGGCGACGCCGTAGGCCTGGTAAGGTTCCGGCTTGATGACATCCACGCGCCCAACCCAATATCCCTTGGGCATGTCGTCCTCCTCACCTTTGCATTCTCACCGTCCGACCTTAGGCGATCAGCATGCCGATCCGCTGCCGTCAGTCATGCGCGAAGCCCGTCCGTGCGATTTAGTCCTAAGTCGATGCGGATTGGGACGGGCTCCTCATCGCGCGCTGCTCTGCGCCGCTGGCTGCGCACATCACTGCGATGGCAGGAGGCTGCGGATCTGCTTCACCGCGAAATCGACTTTCATGTCGATTGCAAGTTTCCCGAGCTCTTCCGTCGAGCGGCGCGCGTCCCCGAGAATCCCGTTTTGAGGACTGTGCGGACCGAACTGCGCCTTGCCATCCCCCGAGGTGTGACCGACGACGGGATCACCCACTGAAGAGGGGACCAGATCCCGGCGCACCCAGGTGTTGCCCTTGTCGAGATAGAGCAGTTCCGAGGTATCGAACAGGTAGCCGTGGAGCCCCAGCGGATAGCCGTGCTGGACCAGATACTGATCGAACGCATCATTCGCGGGCCGGTAGACCTGGTCACAGTAGAACACGCGAGCGGCTCCGCTCAGCTGCCCATCGAGCTTCTTGGCGACGTCCTGGTAGACCTGCGGCTGACCGCCGCCGTGATCGCCCATGATGATAATGTTGCGGAATCCGTTGAGGGCCGCTTGCTGCGCGATGCGTTCGAGCATGGCGCCGAGCAGCTCGTTCGTGATCCCGATGGTGCCGGGAATCGATTCTGCATCGTTCGGCGTGTAAGGCAACACGGGCAGGAAGATCGCATTGCCGAGTTTTCTCGCGATCGCTTCGACCGTCTCATGCGCGATGAAATTGTGGCCGCCGTTCGCGTTCTGAGGGCCCCGTTGCTCGACTCCGCCGGTGTAGATGAGCGCCGTCGTCTTCCCCGCCGCAATCGCGCACTTCACTTCCACCCAGGTCATCTTTTCGAACTCGACCTGATCGGTCCGCGGGCACGGCGCAGCCTGTGCGGATTGCGCAGCGTGCGCAGATCCGACGGGCAGTATCAGAGAGGCCGCGCCGCAAGCGATAGACGCCAGCAAGAGCTGCGAAACCGAGCGAGCCTGCATGTCATTTCTCCAATGGTCCGTGTCTGACCTGTACAAAGGCCGGATTGATTTGGCGGCTTTGACCACATTGAATTTGTATCCAAGCCGGAAAATTACGCAAATTCATTATTTTCATGACTATAATTCTGTTGAAGCACGATTCGGTGGCTGCACAGCCGTTCAAGACCGGTCATCGGATCCTTCCTAGACTGCACAATCGAGCCCGGGAAAAACGGCCTGCGCATTTTCAATCACGACGGAGTGAGGTCCGTGACGCCAAGAGCGGAAACCCAAAAATTTGTCCGGTTTGAAGCAGCCGGTCGTGTCGCTTATGGCCGAATAATCGGCGACGAAATCGAAGAGCTGGCCGGCTCGATGTACGACGCGATCGACGCCACGGGCGTCATATTCTCGCGCGATGACGTGCGCCTTCTGGTGCCGTGCGAGCCGACCAAAGTGGTCGCCGTCGGTCTCAACTACGCCAGCCACCAAGTCTTCGTGAAGGCGGCGGAAGGGGGTTTCACGACACCAGGCGGAAAACCGCTCGATATGACCAAGCCGGTAATCTTCGCGAAATTTCCGTCGAGCCTGATTCCTGATGGCGCGCCCATCGTCTTCCCGGAAGGAGCGACCAATGTCCACTTCGAAGGGGAATTGGCGCTCGTCATAGGCCGAAAGGCATCGCGGGTCAGCGAAGCGGCTGCCAAGGACTACGTCTTGGGGGTGTCGATCTGCAACGACCTGGTCGACCGCGAATGGCTGCTCAACGATCTGCAGTGGTTCCGCGCCAAGGGATCGGACGGCTTCGGACCGATGGGGCCGGCGATCGTGACGGGGCTCGATTACTCGAATTTGCGGTTGCGCACGTGGGTCAATGGCGACCTGCGGCAGGACTCTTCCACCCGGGACCTGGTTTATTCGCCCGACAAGCTGCTCAGCTACGTGTCCCAATGGATAACGCTGTTGCCGGGCGATGTGATCTTCACAGGCACGCCCGGAGAGACCCAGGCCGTGACCCGTGGAGACATGATCGAAATCGAAATCGAAGGCGTCGGTCGCCTGAGCAATTCGGTGGCGGGCTGATGTTCAGTCCCGTCCGGGGCATTGGTATAAATCTGCGCTTACGGCAGCGCGTATCCTACAATAGCCTGAGCAACGATACGGTCCTCGGTTGATTGCCAAAGCCTCGTATCAATCGACGCGAAGCGCCGGCCCAACTTCAGCAGGTGCGCGTCGGCGAAAACCGGCTCAAGCCGGCACGGCCGCAAGAAGCTCACCGACAGCGTGTTGGTCACAGCCATCTCCACCGGGCCGATGTGCGCCAGAACCACGGCGTAGGCCGCGAAGTCGATGAGGCCCATGAGGGTCGGGCCGGACACGATGCCGCCGGGGCGGATCATGGACGGTGCCGGTTGCAGCGTCATTCGAACGCGTCCGGGCGCCACGCTCACGAGTTCGGCCGGACTGGGCCGCGCTTCGGCAGGAAAAACTTCATCCAGGAAGGCGGCGAGTTCATCCAGCGACAATCGCAATCGGTGGAGTGCTGCACCTTCCTTGGACCTAGCCGTCATCCGCTGTCTCTGCGCCCATTGGTCTGCCGATCGCCCGATACCTAAGGCTCACTGCAGATATCTGCCCAAGTCGCATCGACCAGTTCAGCAAAGCGGCGCGGCGGAATGCGGATCGCCGAGTGCGTCGTCCCTGCCGCCGTCACGACTTCATCGAAGCGCTGCAGCTGAATGTCGAAGAACACCGGAAACGGCGCCGCAAGGCAAAGGGGCGTGATACCGCCAACAGGGTGACCCGTCAGCGCCGCCGCCTCGGGCCCAGGCACCATGCTGCCCTTTCCCCCGAGCACCTCTTTGACCTTGCGGTTGTCGAGCCGGGAATCGCCGCAGGTGACTACGACCTTGATGTCGGAGCCCACCCGCAAGGTCAGGGTCTTGGCTACCTGCGCCGGAAGCACATTCCACTCCCGCGAAATGTAGTCGGTCGTATGCGCCTCCTGAAGGTCGAGGATCGAGAGGTCCGGCGCCTGTTCAGCGAGATAGTTTCGGATGACCTGCGCCTGCATGTCGACTCTCCAGCACTGCGCCCGCGGCAAGCTATACCGCGACAGCGAGCCCGAGAGATAAGAGACCGGCTTGCGCGATTTCTTGAAGCTTTGTGCGTCGCGATCAGGGTTTGACGCCCGCCAAGAAGGCCTTCAGCCTCGCCGGTTCGGGCGTCACTCGCGACCGTTCTCAACCCCCTCCTATGCTTTCGCTATGCGGCGCATGAGACTCGCGCACCTTGCCAAGGCAGCTACTGTCATATTGTGGCTTTCCGGTCCTCGAGGTGCATCTGCGGCATGACTCCCGGGCAACGGCTGGCTTGTCGGGCATCGGAGGGTTACACGACGCAACCTGTGCACCACTGTGGCTAAATATCCGGCCAGCGATCTTGAAGGGTTGTGCAACTTGGCCGACCTGCGCCACACGGTTGATCGACTGATTCCGGGCCGGGGAAGCAAAGGCATCGAGCGGTTGGAAGCGGTCTTGAAAGGGCAGTCGTTCAGCCCGCACCGACACGACACTTATGCGATCGGTCTTACGCTCGCCGGTGTACAGACGTTTCGCTATCGCGGCGCGCGTCGGTATTCCTTGCCTGGACAGTGCCACATACTGCATCCCGACGAGGCGCATGACGGTGCCCCCGGCACTGAGGTGGGCTTCCGCTACCGGATTCTATATCTCGATCCAGTGTTGGTGCAGGAGGCTTTGGGGGGCAAATCCCTGCCATTCGTTTCCGAACCCGTCGTGGCCTTTTCCGCGCGGCGCCTGACCAGCTTGGCTCGGCTCTGGGACCTTGACGACGAGATCGACGAACTCGGCAGAATAGATGTTGTCGACCTTGCCCTCGAGGCGTTGATGGCCGCAAGCGGCCGTCCCATCGGTCCGATCCTCCTATCTATGGAAGGGCTGAACCGCGCACGCGCCATGATCGCTGCCGATCCCGCCAAACGCCACCGGGCGGATACGCTCGAAAGGGTGGCGAAGCTGGACCGCTGGACCTTGGCGCGCCAATTCCGCGCCGCCTTTGGCACGAGCCCCAGCCGCTACCGCACCATGCGCCAGCTGAATAACGTCCGTTGCCTGATATTGAACGGCATGCCGCTTGCGGAAGCCTCGCTCCAGGCGGGGTTCGCCGATCAGAGCCACATGTCCCGCCAGTTCAAGAAGGCCTTCGGGCTGGCGCCAGGCCAATGGGCCACGGCGATGGTGCGGTCGCGAAATTGCGGCGATAGCGCGGATATGAGGCAGATGACGCCGCACCGGGCAATCGACTGAATAAGGAAGGCCAAGCCTTCAACACGAAAACGTCGAGGGCTGCGGGGCGGCCTTACATCACCCCGTGCTTCTTGAAAGCATCGACGACGCTTTGGCCGGATTCGATATCTCTGCGGACCTTTCGCTCCAATCGAGCCTTGGCAAACGCCCGATCAAGGACCTCGCCTTCCGCCTCATGTGGAATGACACAGACGCCGTCG
>DASUIB010000132.1:0-6288 GCA_036273235.1 Sphingomicrobium sp.
AGGACCAGGTCGACGACCTCGTCCACGAAGCGAAGGAGACCGCGCGCAAAGGCTATCGCACGCTGGTCACGACGCTGACCAAGCGCATGGCCGAGGACCTCACCGAATATCTGCACGAGGCGGGGCTCAAGGTCCGCTACATGCATTCGGACGTCGAGACTCTGGAGCGGATCGAGCTGATCCGCGAGCTTCGTCTCGGCGTCTACGACGTGCTCGTCGGGATCAACCTGCTGCGCGAGGGGCTCGACATTCCCGAATGCGGGCTGGTCGCGATTCTCGACGCCGACAAGGAAGGCTTCCTCCGCTCGGAGACCTCGCTGATCCAGACGATCGGCCGCGCCGCGCGCAACATCGAAGGGCGCGTCATTCTCTACGCCGACACGATCACCGGCTCGATCGAGCGCGCGCTCGCCGAGACCGGCCGCCGGCGCGAGAAGCAGGTCGCGTACAACCAGGAACACGGGATCACGCCCGAGAGCATCAAGCGCAACGTCCACGACATCATGGCGCACCTCGCGACCCGCGACGGCGTGGTCGTCGACACCGGCGACGAGGAGCGCCCGCACCTCGTCGGCCACAACCTCAAGGCCTATCTCGCCGACCTCGAGGAGCGGATGCGGAAAGCCGCCGCCGACCTCGAGTTCGAGGAAGCCGCGCGCCTGCGCGACGAAATCCGCCGGCTGGAAGAAGACGACCTCGGAATCCCCCACGACCAGCGCGTCGCGCCACGCCCGCTCGGCCATTCGAGCGAGGGCAGGCCGGGCACGAGGAAGGGACGGTTCGGGAAGCAACAACAGACGAGGTTCGGCGGGCGGCGATAAGGGCGGGTAGATAGCAAAAATAGCGCTATTAATGCTAACACTGCTGTGATAAGCGGTGCCTCTAATAGAGCTTTTAAGCAAAGATCATGCACATCGACATCGATTTTGACGTGTATAAGGCTCTAACCGCGCTGCGTCGCAGCGAAGACCACTCCTACAACGATGTTCTCCGCGAATTATTGGGATTGCCGGTGGGGACATCCAGCGAACCTCAGCTGACCGGAATCGGTGGCGCGGCGGGCCGATTGCTCGGCGGAAGATACCTTTCTAACGGGACCGAGCTGCGCGCCACTTACAAAGGACGCCTATACAATGCGTCCATTCGTGGAGGTGAACTCGTCGACGAAGCGGGGACGATGCATACGTCAGCTTCAGCCGCCGCTCGATCTATCACCAAAAATACAGTCAACGGACTTGCTTTCTGGGAGGCCAAACGCCCAGGAGATATTCACTTCCAGAAGCTTTTGGCCCTGCCGAAGTCGCCGAAATGATCCGCAGCTTCGTCGACAGGGAAGCCGCGCGCATCTGGAATGGTCTGCGCAGCCGGAAGCTGCCGTCGGATATTCAGAAGCGGGCGCTCGACAAGCTCATGATGATTCATGCGGCGGATCGGCTTGAAGATCTGCGATCACCCCCCAGCAACCGTTTGCATGCGCTGAAGGACGACCGAGCTGGCCAGCACTCCGTTTCCATTAATGATCAATGGCGTATATGCTTCGTCTGGAAGGATGGAGATGCGCTGGATGTCGAAATCGTCGATTATCACTGATCCTGACTGGCTGCACAATTCGCATGCCGGCGAATTGCTCGTGTCCGAATTTCTTGAGCCGCTCGGAATGCCACCGGAGGCACTCGCCTCGGCAATTGACGTTCCGATGGCGCGTTTGAGGCCCGTAATTCACGGGACTCGCCCGATAGACGCCGAGCTCGATCTTCGCCTGGGCCGCTATTTTCGCATGAGCGAAGGTTTTTTCCTCCGGTTGCAGGACAGCTATGAGCTGCTTGAGGCGAAGCGGGCGCTCAACGGCGACCTCGATCGGATCGTGCCTCGGGCGGCGTGAACGAGCCGCATTGCCACATCAACCTCTTCTGGTCGGACGAGGGCGGTCTCTGGATCGCTGACGTCCCCGACCTGTGCAGCTGCATGACGCACGGAAATACGCGTGCCGAAGCGATCAAGAATGCGGCGGAGGCGATCGAGGGCTGGCTAGACACTGCTCGGGAAGCCAGTTTTGACCTCCCGAGCCCCGGTATCGTCCCGCGATCTACGCCGCGCGCGACGCCGCCTGACCGATCAGCGCAGCACGCCCTTCTTCTCCATGCTCCACGAATAGCAGAGCATGAAGATGCCGACGGCGATGATCACATACGGGAAGATCTTGTACATGGCACTGTCCGCTCCCGGCAGCGGCGGCGCCAGGCCGAGCTGATAGCCGAAGCTGAGCGCCATTCCGAGCACCGACACGGCATAGGCCCACACCGAATAGCGGCTGCGGACCAGCAGCAGGATAGCGCCGAGCAGCGCCCCCCAGACCCCGAGGCCCCAGCCGATCTGCGCGTACATCGGCATGCCCTCGAGCCAGGCCAGGCCAACGTTCGGGTCGACGCCCGGCATCGACTTGGCGAGATAGGCCATGTTGTGCATGCGCGTCATCGAATAATCGTACGCGCCCATGCTGCTCCACAGGAGCGACAGGATTCCAACGATCCAAAGATGAACGGGCGTACGCCCGTGGGCAGTCGTAGCCATTTTCTGTCCCTCCACCCCCGCGCTCTCAGGCGCGGCAAAGCGGATCAGGCTCCCAATCTACCCGACTGTCAATGTCCGTTGCGCAAGCGGTTCAATGGACGGCGATTTCCTGCTTCAGCAGGTCGCCAAGCGCTCCCGCCAGCGCATCGAGCTGGTAGGGCTTCTGAAGCACCGGGAAGCCCTGGGTGGCGCTGATTTGCTCGCTGTAGCCGGTGGTGAGCAGGATCGGCAGCTCGGGGAAACGCTCGCGCAATTTGCGTGCGAGCTCGATGCCGGTGATCCCGCCCGGCATCACGACATCGGAAAAAACGAGCTTGGGCTTGTCGCCGCCGGCCAGCCGCTCGAGCGCTTCGGTGGCGCTGTGGGTGACCGTGCTTTCGAACCCGAGCTCGGCGAGCATGTCGGCGGCAAGCTCGGCGACGAAGATGTCATCCTCGACGACCAGCACCCGGCCGAGCGACCTCGTGCCGTTGGCGCGCGCGTGTCCGGCCTCGGCGCCGCGGCTCGCCGGCAGGTACAGCGTGAAGGTGGCGCCCTTGTCGACCTCGGAATCGACCTCGACCGCGCCGCCGATCTGCTTGGCGAAGCCGAACACCTGGCTGAGCCCGAGGCCCGTGCCCTCGCCGAAGCTCTTGGTGGTGAAGAAGGGCTCGAACACCCGGTCCATCACTTCGCGCGGCATGCCCGATCCGGTGTCGGAGACACGCAGCAGGACGTGCTCGCCGCGCAGGCCCTCGGGCTTGCCGTCGAGCACTTCGTTATGCGCGCTGATCTTGAGCGAACCGCCCTTGGGCATTGCGTCGCGCGCGTTGAAGGCGAGGTTGAGGAGCGCAAGCTCGAGCGCACCGAGGTCGGCGTTGATCGACCATAATTGGTCCGAAATCTCGGTCACCACCTCGATGTCGCTGCGCAGCGACGGGCGAACCAATGTGGTCACGTCGGAGAAGAACTGCTTGAGGTCGATCTGCTTGATCTCGAGCGGCTGGGCGCGGGCGAAGGCGAGCAGCTGCTTGGTCAGGCTCGCGCCGCGCTGCGCCGATCCGCGCACGCCCTCGAGCATGCGCGTGACCTTTTCCGGGTTGTCGATGTTCCTGAGCGCGAGCTCGCACGCGCCGAGGATCGCTGTCAGGAGGTTGTTGAAATCGTGCGCGAGGCCGCCGGTCAGCTGGCCGAGCGCTTCCATCTTCTGCGAGCGGAACAATTGCTCTCGGCTCTCCTCGAGCCGAAGCTGGGCCTCGCGCTTGTCGGTCATGTCGCGGGTGATCTTGGCAAAGCCGACGAGCTTGCCGTTGTCATCCTTGATCGCGTCGAGCACCACGCTCGCCCAGAAGCGGGTGCCGTCCTTGCGCACGCGCCAGCCTTCGGCTTCGTAGCGGCCGGTCTCCCGAGCCGTCCGGATCGCTCGCTCGGGCACGCCGGCGTCTCGCTCCTCGGGCGTGTAGAAGCGGCTGAAATGCTCGCCGACGATCTCGTCGGGCGTATAGCCCTTGATGCGCTTGGCGCCCGCGTTCCAGTTCGCGACCTTGCCTTCGGGATCGAGCATGAAGATCGCATAATCGGTGACCCCCTGGACCAGGATCCGGAAGCGGCGCTCGGCCTCGATCAGCGCCTGCTGCGCCTCGCGCTTGTCGGTCATGTCGCGGGTGATCTTGGCGAAGCCGATCAGCTTGCCGTCTTCGCCGTTGATTCGGTCGACAACGACGCTGGCCCAGAAGCGCGTGCCGTCCTTGCGCACCCGCCAGCCCTCGCCTTCGTACTTGCCTTCCCTGCGCGCGGTTTCGAGGACCTTTTGCGGCATCCCGGCCTCGCGGTCCTCCTCGGTATAGAATTTGGAGAAATGCTGGCCGACGATCTCTTCGGTCTGGAAGCCCTTGATCCGCTCGGCCCCAGCGTTCCAGCTGGTCACGAACCCCTTGGGATCGAGCATGTAGATGGCATAATCGACGATCGACTGGATCAGCAGCCTGAAGGGGTCGGACTTCAGTTCATCCACGTGCTCCAGGACCCCCTCCAACGCTTCACTCCTATGACGGGTGGCGCAGACACACCCTCGCGACACGCATAACCCGTGGGCCGCGCTTCGGTTTCATCATGTTTTGAGGCTTCTAGCGGTGCTGCGCGGCGAGGCGGCTCATGAGGATCGCGGCGCGCTTCGCCTGCTTGAAGATGGACGGAATATCGACCGTTTCGGACGCGGTATGCGAGCCGTCGCTCTCGGGCCCCATCCCGGCAAGGCCGCTGACCTCCGACGCGACGAAGCTGATGTCGCCCGCGCCACGCTTTGAAGCGTCGAGCTCGCCCATCTCGGCCAGTCCCATGTCCCGGTTGACGCCGTTCAGCGCGGCGAGGATCGCACGATTGCCTTCGGTCGGCGCCATCGGCGGGTAGATGTCGGGATCGAAGCTGATCTCGGCATGCGCGCCAGCGAGCGGCTGGGCGACGATCGCGCGCATCTTGGCCTCGGTGCGATCGATCTGGTCCTGGCTGATCGCTCGGAGGTCGCCGCGCGCGACGGCGGTCGCGGCGATGATGTTGGTCTTGCCCGTCGCGCTGAGGCGGATCTTGCCGGCGTCGAGAGTCGCCGTCTGTCCGCCGCCGACCAGCCCGACATTGTAGGTCAATTTGTCCTCTGGAAGCTCGCGCCGGAACTGATCGATGATCCGCGCGAGATCGTAGATCGCGCCATAATCGCCTGGGCCGACCCCCGCCGAATGCGCCGCCTCGCCGGTCACGGTCAGGGTCCAGTCGCCGGCGCTCCGGCGCGCCGTCGAGCCCATGTCCATGGGTCCGCTCGGCCCGTCCTCGACCGCGAGATCCTCGAAATCGAGCGCGACGTCAGCCTTCTTGCCTTCGGCGACGAGGTCGCGCCGCGAGATTGCGAGCGGCCGCCCGGCATCCTCTTCATCGCCGGTCAGGAACACGGTGATGTTGGCATTTTTCAAAGTGCCCGCCGCCCGCATCGCCCGGAGCGCAGCAATGATCACCGCGTCGCCGCCCTTGTCGTCGCCGGCGCCGGGGCCGTGCACCCGGTCGCCCTCGCGCACCCAGCGCTGGAACGGCGAATCGGGCTCGAACACCGTGTCGAGATGGCCGATCAGCAGCAGCCTCTTGCCGCGGCGGCTGCCGGCGTGACGCGCGACGAGGTGGCCGGCGCGCCCGACCGCGGCCATGTCGATCCATTGGGTGGTGAAGCCGAGCGCGTGCAATTCGGGCGCGACCATGTCGCGGACCGCCGCGACTCCGGCCTTGTTCATGGTCCCGCTATTCTGGTCGACCCAGCGCTCGAGCATGTCGGTCGTTCGCTGCTGCTCGGCGTCGACGGTCGCGGCCATCGTCTGCTCGGCGCGGGTCAGAGCGGCCGAAGCGGGGGTCGAGAGAAGGAGGGCACAAGCGCCCAACGCATACAGGAGTCGGTGCATCATCAACGCCCCTTAGCGGCGGCGCGCGCCAGCGTCATCTGCTTATATCGGTTCAAATAACTTTCCTACAACACACCAATATGGTTACATAAGTGCGACTCGGAAGGAGAGAGCGGGTGGACGAGACGATTGATGTGGACACGTTGATCGACGGGCTGATCGATCGCGAAGGCGGCTATGCCGACAATCCCGCCGACAAGGGTGGGCCGACCTGCTTCGGGATCACCCAGGCGGTCGCTCGCGCCAACGGCTATTGCGGGCCAATGCGTCAGCTGCCGCGCGAAGAGGCCGTGACGAT
>DASUIB010000133.1:0-5293 GCA_036273235.1 Sphingomicrobium sp.
GAACGACGGCCAGGAGCTCGACTTCGACGTGTTCGACTTCCCCGGATCGGGCGTCGCCATGGGCATGTACAATCTGGACGCGTCGATCCGCGATTTCGCCCATGCCTGCTTCAACTACAGCCTGGACCGCAAATGGCCGCTGTACCTGTCGACCAAGAACACCATCCTCAAAGCCTATGACGGACGGTTCAAGGACATCTTCCAGGAGATTTACGACAGCGAATACAAAGCGAAGTTCGAGAAAGCTGGGATCGAATATCAACACCGCCTGATCGACGACATGGTCGCCTCGGCGCTCAAGTGGAGCGGCAAGTTCGTCTGGGCATGCAAGAATTACGACGGCGACGTCCAGTCGGACCAGGTGGCGCAGGGGTTCGGCTCGCTGGGCCTGATGACTTCGGTGCTGATGACTCCCGACGGCCACACCGTCGAGGCCGAGGCGGCGCACGGCACCGTCACCCGCCACTACCGAATGCATCAGCAGGGCAAGGCGACCTCGACCAACCCGATCGCCTCGATCTTCGCCTGGACCGGCGGGCTCAAGTATCGCGGCAAGTTCGACGATACGCCCGAGGTGATGCGTTTTGCCGAGACGCTCGAGCGCGTGTGCGTCGAGACCGTCGAAGGCGGTCAGATGACCAAGGACCTCGCGATCCTGGTCGGCCCCGAGCAGCCGTGGCTTACGACCGAGCAGTTCTTCGAGGCGATCGTGAACCACCTCGAGGGGGCGATGGCCGAGGCGGCCGAGCCCGCCTGAGCCCCGCGTCGGGCGAGCGGATATGCTCGCGGCGGATGCCGAGGCCGACGAGGCGCGCGGGGATGCGGCTGAGGAACGGCAGGCGCTGGAACAGGCTGAGAACGAACGGCACCTTGTCGAGCTTCGCCTTGCGCACCACGAGCGGCGTCAGGATGCGGTCGTGGACGGTCTTCTGCGCCCGCTGGGTGACCCGGGTGGGAAATAGCCGCCGCTCCTGGACCTTGTGGAGGAGCGGATCGACATTCTCGCCGCGCGCGAGCGGCCCGGCGAGGATGTTCGCCGCCGCCACCGCATCCTGGATCGCGAGGTTGATTCCGACGCCGCCGACCGGCGACATCGCATGCGCCGCATCGCCGATCGCGAGCAGGCCCGGTCGCCACCAGCGTGTCAGCCGGTCGAGCGAGACCGAGAGCAGCTTCACCTGATTCCAATCCTCTAGCGTGTCGACGACCGGCGCCAGCTCGGGCGCGGCGCGCGCGATCGCGGCACGAAATGCGGAGAGGCCCGCGCGACGGATCTCATCGCCCGAGTCCTTCGGGACGACCTGCGCACACTGCCAGTAATCGCCGCGATCGAGTTCGACCAAGAATGTCCCCGAACCGAATGTGCCGCCGGTCTGGTTGGTGGGCGACTTCGTCTTGGGGAGCCGGAACCACAGCACATCGATGGGTGCGCCGAGGTCCTTCTTCGGCAAGCCCGCTTTCTCGCGCAGGATCGAGGTCCGCCCGTCGGCCGCGATCGTCAGCCGCGCCCTCACCTCTTCGCCGTCGCCGAGGCGAACACCCGAGACGCGACCGTCTTCGATGATGAGGTCGACGGCTTCGGCCTCCATGCGAAGCGAGAAGGTCGGGTAATGCCGCGCCTCCTCAGCGAGGAAGTCGAGGAAGTCCCACTGCGGCATCAGCGCGACAAAGCGGTTCTCGACCGGGAGGTGGCTCGTGTCCGCGAAGGTGATCTGGCGATCGGCGACACGGGCAGTGAGCGAGCGGATTTCGTCGTGCGGCCGCTTCAGGAATTCATCGATCAGGCCGAGCTCGCGAAGCAGCTCGAGGGTCGACGGGTGGACCGTGTCGCCGCGGAAGTCGCGGAAGAAATCGGCGTGCTTTTCGAGCACCTGAACCTTGCAGCCGGCGCGGGCGAAAAGCAGGCCCGCCATGACCCCCGCCGGGCCGCCGCCGGCAATGACGAGGTCGAGCGCGCTGTTTCCCTGTGGCGCCATGACGTCACTCGCCCGGTTCGAACCTGAGGACACCCGCTGTGAATGTGCGATGCTCCGGATCGTCACCCGGGTGCCTGCTGCCGTCGTAAACGACAACCTCACGAAAATCGAACGGCGAGACGCCCACCAGGCAGGCAACGTTGACGCCGAGCTGGTTCGGGTTCGAGCGGCGCTTGTGGTGGGTATAGATGCCGCAGATGGAGCAGAAATGGTGCTCCGCGCTGTTCGTGTTGAAGCGATAGGTCGCGAGCCTGTCCTCACCTTGAGTGATCCGGAAAGCCTCGGGGGTCGACGTCACGGCTACCGCGCCGCGCATCCGGCAGATCGAGCAGGTGCACCGCCGCGCCGACGCGAAGCCTTCGGTCAGCGTCACGCTGAACTGCACGGCGCCGCAGTGGCAGGCGCCGTTCAGTCCGATCGGCTCGCTCGACTCCGTGGCGATCAAGCCGCGACCTTCTCCAGCGCATGCTTCACCACGTCGAGCGCTTGTCGGGCCTTCGAGCCATCCGGTCCGCCGCCCTGGGCCATGTCGGGCCGCCCTCCGCCGCCCTGGCCTCCCAAAGTCGCCACCGCGGCTTTGACGAGATCGACGGCGCTCACCTGCCCGGCGAGATCCTCGGTTACGCCAACCGCGACGCTTGCGCGCCCGTCGTTGACGGCGACAAGCGCGCCAATCCCCGAGCCGAGGCGCTTCTTCATGTCGTCGACAGCGGCACGCAAACCCTTGGGATCGAAGCCTTCCACCACCTGGCCGATGAATTTATGTCCATTCACCTGCTCGGGCTCGGGACCTGCGGCTTTTGCTGAGCCAACGCCCATCGCCAGCTGCTTCTTGGCATCGGCGAGCTCGCGCTCGAGCTTGCGGCGCTCTTCGACGAGCGAAGCGATGCGTGCGGGCACCTCGTCCGGCGCGGACTTGAGCGTTGCCGCGGCCTCGCGCAGCTTCGCCTCGCGGTCGGAAAGCCATTTGCGCGCGGCTTCGCCGGTCAGCGCTTCGATCCGCCGAACGCCCGAGGAAACCGCGCTTTCGGAAATGATCTTGAGCAGCTGGATGTCGCCGGTGGCGCGGACGTGCGTGCCGCCGCACAGCTCGACGGAGTACGCCCCCTCACCCGCCTCGCTGCGCGAGGCACCCTCTCCCGCGGGGGGGAGAGGGACTGTTCCCATCGAGAGCACGCGCACCTCGTCCCCGTACTTTTCGCCGAACAGCGCCATGGCGCCTGCGGAAATGGCCTCGTCCGGGGTCATCAGGCACGTGGTCACCGGCTCGTTGCCGCGGATTTGCGCGTTCACGTCGGCCTCGACCGCCTCGATCTCCTCTCGGGTCAGGCCCCTCCCGTGAGAAAAATCAAAGCGGAAATAGTCCGGTGCAACCAAACTGCCCTTCTGCGTAACGCCCGTGCCCAGGCGGTGCCGGAGCGCGGCATGGAGGAGATGCGTGGCGCTGTGATTGGCGCGGATTCGGTCGCGGCGTTCGCTGTCGACCTTCTGCTGAACCGTGTCGCCGACCGACAGCTCGCCCGCGACGACCCTGGCGCGAAGCACATGAAGCTTGCCGAGCAGCTTCAATGTATCCTGAACTTCACCTTGGAAGCCCTTGAGGGTGATCAGCTTTCCGGTGTCGCCGATCTGCCCGCCGCTCTCGCCGTAGAAGGGCGTCTGGTTGAGCAGGACCTCGACCGTCTCGCCGACTTCCGCGTTCTCGACGCGCGCGCCGTCCTTGACGATCGCCAGGACCACGCCCTCGCCCTCGTCGCCCGAATAGCCGGTGAACTCAGTCGCTCCATATTGCTCGACGAGATCGAACCAGATGTCCTCGCTGGCCTTGGCGCCCGACCCCTTCCACGCAGCGCGCGCCTTGGCCTTCTGCTCGGCCATGGCCGCGTCGAAGCCCGCCTGGTCGACCTTCAGCCCCTTGTCGATCAGCGCCTGCTCGGTGAGGTCGAGCGGGAAGCCGTAGGTGTCGTAAAGCTTGAACGCGACCTCGCCGGGAAGCGTCCCGCCATCGGCGACGTCGGCGGTCGCCTCGTCGAGCAGCTTGAGCCCAGTGACCAGGGTCTGGCGAAAGCGGGTTTCCTCCTGCAGCAAAGTCGCCTCGATGAGCGGCTGCGCTCGGACCAGCTCGGGGTAAGCGGCGCCCATTTCCGCCACCAGGGCGGGCACCAGGCGCCACATCAACGGCTCCTCGGCGCCGAGCAGATGCGCGTGGCGCATCGCGCGGCGCATGATCCGGCGGAGGACATAGCCCCTGCCCTCGTTGGCCGGCAGAACGCCGTCGGCGACGAGGAACCCGCTGGCGCGCAGGTGGTCTGCGATGACCCGGTGGCTCGCCTTGGCCTCGCCTTCGGCCCTGGTGCGGGTCAGGTCCTCGCTGGCGGCGATAAGCCCGCGGAACAGGTCGATGTCGTAATTGTCGGGCACGCCCTGGAGCACCGCGGCGGCGCGCTCGAGGCCCATGCCGGTGTCGATGCTCTTCTTCGGCAGCTCGGAGACGATCTCACCCGCCGCCTGCTCATATTGCATGAAGACCAGGTTCCAGATCTCGACGAAGCGGTCGCCGTCCTCGTCCGGGCTGCCGGGAGGGCCGCCGGGGAGGTGGTCGCCATGATCGTAGAAAATCTCCGAGCAGGGGCCGCACGGGCCGTCGTCGCCCATCGCCCAGAAATTATCCTTGGTCGGGATCTTGATGATGCGGCTCTCGGGCAGGCCGCTGATTTTCTTCCACAGGCCGAACGCTTCATCGTCGGTGTGGTAGACGGTGGCGGTCAGCCGCTCGGGATTGAGCCCCCACTCCTTGGTGATCAGGTTCCAGGCGAGCTCGATCGCGCGATCCTTGAAATAATCGCCGAACGAGAAATTGCCGAGCATTTCGAAGAAGGTATGGTGGCGCGCGGTGTAGCCGACATTGTCGAGGTCGTTGTGCTTGCCGCCCGCGCGGACGCATTTCTGCGAGCTGGTCGCCCGGCTGTAGGGCCGCGTCTCCAGCCCCGTGAAGACGTTCTTGAACGGCACCATGCCCGCGTTGACGAACATCAAAGTCGGGTCGTTGTGGGGCACCAGCGGCGCCGACGCGACCCGCGCGTGACCGTTCTTCTCGAAATAATCGAGGAAGGAGCGGCGGATGTCGTTGGTCGAGGTCATCTCTGCCGGATGTAAATGTTGTGCTGCAGTGCGGCAAGGCGATGACTTGGCAGCGGCGGCGATTCCGCTAGGCAGCATCAATGGCCACACGGCGCAGCTCGACCATTCCGCGCTACAAGCGGCGGCGCAAAGGCTCGATCCTCGGACGCATCGCCGGCTGGATCGTCAAGCTGATC
>DASUIB010000134.1:0-6971 GCA_036273235.1 Sphingomicrobium sp.
GGCGCAGATCAAGATTGATTTCACGCGAAGGCGCGAAGAAAGAAGGAATGAATTGTTCGCGCAGAGACGCAGAGACGCAGAGACGCAGAGAGGTCGAGTATCGGTCGCGCGGCAGCTATAGCCCCCGGCGCCCGAACTGCCCCGATCTCGGAGAATATGGCTGCCGCTCGCGCTTCACCACATCTCTGCGTCTCTGCGTCTCTGCGCGAAAAAGCTACTTCGCGCCTTCGCGCCTTCGCGCGAAACCATTTTCTCTGGATTGCATCGTCGCTACGCTCCTCGCAATGACGTTCCGGAAGGAAGTGTTCCATGGCGACGAGAGTTGAGGGCCGCAGCTCGCTGACACGCGTGATCGTCTCGAGCCTGATCGGCACGACGATCGAATGGTACGACTTCTTCCTCTATGGCTCGGCCGCGGCGCTGGTCTTCAACAAATTGTTCTTCCCCTCGTTCGATCCGCTGGTCGGCACGTTGCTTGCGTTCGCGACCTACGCGGTTGGATTTGTCGCCCGGCCGCTCGGCGGGATCGTGTTCGGCCATTTCGGCGACCGCATCGGGCGCAAGAAATTGCTGATGTGGAGCCTGATCACCATGGGGCTGGCGACCGTGCTGATCGGCCTTCTCCCCGGTTACGCGTCGATTGGGGTGTGGGCTCCCATTGGGCTCATCGTCCTGCGCGTTCTCCAGGGGTTCGCGGTCGGCGGCCAGTGGGGGGGAGCGGTGCTGATGGCCGCGGAACATGGGGACGCCAGGCGGCGCGGATACTGGGCGAGCTGGCCGCAGGCGGGCGTTCCGATGGGCAGTCTGCTTTCCGCCGGAATTCTCGCGCTGATGGCCAATCTGCAGAGCGAAGCGGATTTCCTCGCCTGGGGCTGGCGCGTGCCGTTCCTGCTTTCGGCCGTGCTGGTGGTGACGGGCTGGTACATCCGCACCCGCGTCGCCGAAAGCCCGATGTTCGAGGCGGAGATCGAAACCGCCGAAGCGCCCCCGAGCGCGCCGGTGATGGAGGTGTTCCGCGATTACCCGCGCGGCGTGCTGATCGGCGCGGGCCTGAGGGTCGGCGAGAATATCGTCTATTATGTGCTGACCGTCTTCTCGCTGACGTTCCTCGTCGACGTCGCGGCGCAAACCCGGAGCCTCGCGCTCGACGCGCTGCTGATCGGCGCGGCGGTCCAGTTCGTTTCGATTCCGCTGATCGCAACCCTGTCGGACCGGATCGGCAGGTGCCCGGTCTATGCGTTCGGCGGCTTCGCGTCGGCGATCTTCGTCTTCCTGTTCTTCCCGATGCTGGCGAGCGGGAGCGCCGCGCTGATCATCCTCGCGATCGTCATCGGCCTCGTGCTCCACGCCTCGATGTACGCGCCGCAGGCGGCATTCATCACCGAGCTGTTCCCGACCCGGATCCGCTATTCGGGCGTGTCGATCGCCTATCAGCTCACCGCGATCTTCGCCGGCAGCCTCGCGCCGATCATCGCGTTGTGGCTGTACAAGGACCTGCACTCGTCGGTGCCGGTGTCGATCTACGTCGCGATCGCCTGCGCGATCAGCGGCGTCAGCGCGCTGCTGGCGCGAGAGACGAAAGGCGTAGAGCTGTCGGAGATTCGGTAGAAAACCGCATGGAAGTTTCAAATGGTGTCATCGTCTATCGCGCTCACCGACTACGATTCGTCATCGCAGCGCTGTTGATTGTCCCTTTCACCTTTCCAATCGCCTGGCTCGGGTACAATGGCATCTTTCTCCACGACAGCGACGTTCGCGGGGCATGGCTCACACCGCTTCTTGGCGGACTGTATCTCTGGTTCGATTACATGCTCCTTGCGAAACTCATTTGGCCTCCTGAGCTCCAAGTCTCACTGAATGGCATCCGCTGGTCGAATTACGCGATGCTGCAATGGCCCGCCACTTACGTGTGGCAGGACATCGAAGGGCCAACACAGACTAATGGTGCTCAGGGCGTCCCGCTTTTGCAGATCGAAGTAAAGGCAACCGGCCGAAAGTTGAGATTGCCTCCCAGCCACTTCGGCGCGACTTACGACGAGATGGCGGCGGTCATTTCGGCCGCACACGCTGGCAAGCTCATCTCGCCGGATGAATGGCGTTGCGAACATCCTCCGCATCGTCTTCGGCACTGGCTGCTTGATTGGGGGCTTCCTCTTGGATTGGCCGTCGGCGTCGCGTTCGCGCTCGGCTGGATCAAGATCTAAGCAACGACTGTTTACGCGTTCGGCAGCGCCTGTTTCGCTTCGCCCCAGCCCTTGAGCAGCTTCGAGGCCGCGCGCTCGCGCAGCTCGTCGGCGTCGCGGATGGTGAAGTGGTTGCCGCCTTCATATTTGTCGAGCTCGTCCCAGGCGATCGGCGCCGCGACGGGTGCGCGTTCGCGGGCGCGGGCGGAATAAGGCATTACGGCGGTCGCGCCGCGCTGGTTGCGCAGCCAGTCGAGGAAGATCCGGCCCTTGCGCTGGACCTTGCGGATGTTGGCGGTGAACATGTCGGGCTCCGCCTCCGCGATCGCCCGGCTGAACCGCTCGGCGAAGCTCTTGACCGCGCCCCAGTCCTTCGACGCGTCGAGCGGGACGACGACATGGATGCCCTTACCGCCCGAGAGCAACGGGAAGCTCTTCAATCCCAAATCTTCGAGCATCCCCCGCAAACGTATTGCCGCTTCCTTCACCTTGCCGAAATCGAGCCCCACGTCGGGATCGAGGTCGAACACCATCCGGTCGGGATGTTCGATCTTGTTGACCTGGCTCCCCCAGCCGTGGAATTCGACCGTGCCCATCTGCACGCAGGCGAGCAGGCCGCGAATGTCGTCGAAATAGAGATAGTCCTGGACGGTCCCGTTCTTCTCTTTGACGGGCACGTGCTTGACGTGTTCGCCCATCGTGCCGTTGTCGTGCTTCTGGAAGAAGCATTTCTTCGCCCGGCCCTGGGGACAGCGGATCAGGGTCATCGGGCGCTTCGCCGCATCGACCATGATGAGCGGATCGACGGCGGCATAATAATCGGCGAGGTGGCCCTTGGTCAGGCCCTCATCGGGATAGATCAGGCGAGTCGGATTGCTGATCGCGATCCCAAAGCTTTCAGCGGTTGCACGCTCCACTTTCCTCTCTGATTTGGTCAAATGCTTGGGCGTCTCGACGACAACCTCGGACGCGGGCTTGTCCTCGCGAAGGCCGATGAAGCTCGGGTGGCGCAGCAGGCCTTCGTCGGTCACTTCGGTAAAGGCGATCTCCGCGACCAGCTTCGGCTCGATCCAGTGCGCGCCCTTGCGTTCGGGGCGCGGCACGTCGGTGGGTGCCTTGTCGGTCGCGAGCGGCTCCATCCGCTCCATCAGCTCTTCGATCAGCCTGGCGTTGAAGCCGGTGCCGACCTTTCCCGCGTAGCGGAGCTTGCCGCCGTCACGAACGCCGAGCAGGAGCGAACGGAAGCCGCGGCGCTTATCGCTCTTCGACCAGCCGATGATGACGAATTCCTGGCGCTGGATGCATTTGATCTTGAGCCAGTTGCGGGTGCGCGCGCCCTTGTAGGGCGCGTCGGACCGCTTCGCGAGAATGCCTTCGCCGGCTTGCTTGCAGATCTGGTTGAACAGCGCCTCGCCCTTGCCGATCACATGGTCGCCGTAGATGATCGGCGGGTTCACGCCCGCGAGAAGCGAGGCGAGGCGGTCCTTGCGGACGATGTTGGGCAACCGCTTGATGTCCTCGCCGCGGTCGACGAGCAGGTCGAAGGCGTAGAAGACGAGGTTCGCTCCTTGCCGGTCTTTCAGGGTCGACTGGAGCAGCTGGAAGCTGGGCTTGCCGTTCTTGTCGAGCGCGACCGCCTCCCCGTCGATCAGGCAGCCCGCGGGAAGGTTCGCGGCCGCTTTCACCAGCGCCTTGAACTTGTCGCTCCAGTCCTTGCCGTGGCGGGTCCAGGCGGTTGCGACGCCATCGCCGACTCCGATCAGCAGCCGATAACCGTCATATTTATATTCGTAGAGCCACTCGCTGCCGGTCGGCACATCGTCGACCAAGGTCGCGAGCTGCGGCGGCTGGAAAGCGGGCGGCGCCTTGCCGGCTTTCTTTTTCGCGCGGCCGCCCTTCTGACCGCTGCGGTTCGATCGCCAGACGTCCTCGCCCGCCGCGATCTCGGCCATCGTCCGGCCGGTGGTGACGCTGGTCGTGCCTTCATCGACCAGCGCGTTGCCGTTCTCCGGGTCGGCATATTCGTCGCTGACCTTCTTCAGCATCCATGGCTCGCCGCGCTCGCCGGGGCGAGGGCTCAAGCGGAACAGCACCCACTCGCCCTTCATCCGCTCGCCTTCGAGGGTGAAGTGGAGGTGCCCTTCCTTGATCGTCTTCGACGGGTCCTTGCCTGGCTGCGGGATCCAGCGGCCCTCATCCCACAGCATCACCGTCCCGCCGCCATATTCGCCGGCGGGGATCGTGCCCTCGAATGTGCCGTAATCGAGCGGATGATCCTCCGTGCGCATCGCGAGGCGTTTGTCGGCGGGGTCGATGCTCGGGCCTTTCGGGACCGCCCAGCTCTTGAGCACGCCGTCGAGCTCGAGCCGGAAGTCCCAGTGCAGCCGCGACGCCTCGTGCTTCTGGACGACGAAGCTGTCGCCCGCACCTTCAAGCTTGCGCCCCTTGGGCTCCTTCGTCCTGGTGAAGTCGCGCTTGCGGTTGTAGGTCGCGATGTCGAGGCCGCGCTGGGCCATGGCTCAGCGCTTCCGCCCGCCCGCCGCGGCTTTCCTGACAGGCGCTTTCTTGGGCGCATGGCGCGGGGCGGGTTTCTTCGCGGTGGTCTTCTTGGCCGAACCGCGCTTGTTCTCATTGGCGGCTCCGCCGCCCTCTTCGGCATTGCCGAGGCTCCGCTTCAACGCAGCCATGAGGTCGATCACGTTCGAGCCCTTGGCGGGAGGCGCGCTCGCATTGGGATCCTCGATGATCCGCTCACCCTTGGCGCGCTGCTTCTCCTCGATCAGCCGGTGAAGCGCATCGACATAGCGGTTGTGGAATTCGGCCGGGTCGAACTTGCCGGTCTTCCGCTCGATCAGCATCGAGGCCATGTCGAGCAGATCCGCGTCGGGCTTCTGGTCGCCGATCTCGCGGAAATAGGACTGCGCCTTGTGCACCTCGTCGGCATAGCGCAGCGTTTCGAGCAACAGGCCGCGGCCGCAGGGCTTCAGCGCCACCACATATTCCTGGCCGCGCATCGCGAGCTGGCCGACGCCGATCTTCTTCGCTGCCTTGAGCGCGTCGCGCAGCACCACATACGCCTCTTCCGCCAAGTCATCCGCGGGAACGACGAAATAAGGCTTGTCGTAATACATCGCATCGATGTCGCCGAAGTCGACGAACTCGACGAGGTCGAGCGTCTTCTTGCTTTCGAGCTTGACGCTATCGATCTCCTCCTGGTCGAGGAGGACGTAATGGCCCTTTGACACCTCATAGCCCTTGACGATCTGGTCGCGATCGACGGGACCGACGCCGGGAACGACCTTCTCATACTGGATGCGTTGGCCGGTCGGCTCGTAGACCTGGTGGAACTGAATCTGCGCGCCGCTCTTGGTCGCGGGATAAAGCTCGACCGGAATCGACACCAGCGCCAGGCGGACTTGCCCTCGCCAGATCGCGCGTGCGGCCATGCCTTCGTCTCCTTACCTCAAGGAGACTCAATTCATTGCGTCGCCGACTCGTTCCCTGTCGCGGCTTTGAGCGAACGGACGAAAGCGGCGACATCGCCGCCGCGGTGCGCCAGATCGACGATCGCCGAGCCGCAGATGACACCTTTCGCTCCGGCGGCGAGCGCGGCGCGGACGTGCTCCGGTGCGGAGATACCGAAACCGAACACCGGCGGCGGGGCGCCCGCCGCGCGAAGCCGTTCGATCAGGCCGGCGTCGAACTGGCCGCCGGCGTGGGTCCCGGTAATTCCCGTGCGGCTCACGCAATAAGTATAGGCCTTCGACAGCTGGGCGATGCGCTGCAACGTCGTGTCCGGCGTGTTCGCGGCGGCGATCAGCACCGGCTCGATCCCGGCCTGCTCCATCTCCCCGACGAACCTTTCGGCTTCGAGCGCGGGCACGTCGGCGATCAGCAGGCTGTCAGCGCCGGCTTGCGCCGCGTCGCGCATGAAGCCGGCGCGGGCGACCACCAGATTCGCATAGGTGAGAATGCCGACGGGCACGTCAGGGTGACGGCTCCGGAATGCTGCGATCAAATCGAAGCAATCGCCGACCCGCACCCCCGTGGCGAGCGCGCGCTGCGCCGCCGCCTGGATGACGGGCCCGTCGGCTACGGGGTCGGAGAAGGGGATTCCGACCTCGATCATGTCGGCGCCGCCCTCAACGGCAGCGTCGAGGAGGCGGGCGCTGGTTTCCAGGTCGGGATCGCCGAGCATCAGGAAGGCGCCGAACGCGCCGGTGCCGTTCAGCCGTTCGAACATCGCGGCGTAGAGGCTCATGCGAGCAGCGCCTGCGCTTGGGCGACGTCCTTATCGCCGCGCCCCGACAGCCCGACGAGAATCGTACTGTCTGGCTCCTGACTGGCGAGCTTCAGCGCATGCGCGACCGCGTGCGCCGACTCGAGCGCGCACAATATTCCTTCGCTCTCTGCCAGCGCCTTGAAGGCGTTGAGCGCTTCGGCATCGGTGCAGCCGACATATTCCGCGCGTCCGGCCTCCTTGAGGTAAGCATGCTGCGGGCCCACCCCCGGATAATCGAGGCCGGCCGATACCGACCAGGATTCGGTAATCTGCCCTTCATCGCTTTGAAGCACATAGGTTTCGGCACCATGGACGATGCCGGGACGGCCGCGAAGTAGAGTCGCGCCATGCTCCGTTCCATCGAGCCCCTTGCCCGCAGGCTCAACCCCGATCAGCCGCACGTCATCCGCAAGGAAGTCAGCGAAGAGACCGATCGCGTTCGAGCCGCCGCCAACGCAGGCGATGACGGCATCCGGAAGCCGCCCCAGCTGCTCGAGCATTTGCGC
>DASUIB010000135.1:0-3826 GCA_036273235.1 Sphingomicrobium sp.
ACCTCATCATCAGCTCGGGCACCGGCGGCCTCTATCCGCCGCTCGTTCCGGTCGCGCGGGTGGTCAAGCTCAAGGACGACGGGGCGATTGCGCTTCCGCTCGCCGATCCGTCGGCGGTCAGTTTCGCGATCGTCGAGCCGCCCTATGAACCGGCAGCCGTGGCCGACGAGAATCAACCTTCCGCGACGGCACGCTGATGGTCCGTGCAGCGCTCTCGCAACCGAAGCGGTTCGGCCAGGGACCGAGCCGCTACGCGCTCATCGTTCCCGCAGCGACGGTGGTTGCGGCATCGCTTCTTTCGGCGCTGCCGATCATCTCGACCAGCGGCTGGTTTCCCGACTTCGGCTATCTTGCGCTGCTCAGCTGGCGCCTCCTTAGGGCCGACCCGTGGCCCGCCTGGTGGGCGGCCCCGCTGGGCCTCGTCAACGACCTGTTCACCGGATATCCGATAGGCTTTTCAATAGCTTTGTGGAGTGCGACCGTCTTGGTGCTCGATCTGATCGACCGCCGGACGATGTGGCGCGATTACTGGATCGAGTGGATGGTGGCGACGGTGCTGATCGCGTTTGACGAATGGCTCCAGTGGCGGGTCGCACGATTGGCGGGCGCCGATCTTCCGTTCGCCGCGATGCTCCCGCAGCTGCTGATCTCGATCTGCGCTTTCCCGCTCAGCGCCTGGTTCGCCTCGCGGGTCGATCGCTGGAGGCTCGGCCGATGAAGCCGATCCGCATCACCAGCGCGCACCAGTCGATCACCTTTTCCCGCCGAATGCTCATGCTCGGCGGAGCGCAGGTCGCCGTCGGTGGGCTGCTGATCGGCCGGCTTGGCTGGCTCGCGGTCGTTCAGAACGAGAAATATCAGCTGCTGAGCGAGAGCAACCGGGTCCAGCTGATCCCGGTTCCGCCGAGGCGTGGCTGGATCATCGACCGTTATGGCAAGCCGATTGCGATCAACAAGGCGAGCTTTCGAGTCGATATCATCCCTCAGCAGCTCGACAAGGGCCGCGACATCGTCGCCGAGCTGACGCCGCTCCTCCAGCTCGAGCCTGACGACATCGACCGGATCAAGCGCGACCTTGCCCAATCGCGCGGCTTCCAGCCGGTGTCGGTCGCCGACAACGTGCCTTACGAGCAATATGCCGCGATCACCGTCCGGCTGCCGGACCTGGCCGGAGTTGCAGCGTCGCAGGGCTTCACCCGCTTCTATCCCGGCGGATCGACGGTCGGGCAATTGGTCGGCTACGTCGGCCCGGCCTCGGTTGACGAATATGAGAAGGAGAACAAGAACCCGCTGTTGCTCGTCCCGGGCGTGAAGATCGGCAAGGAGGGGCTCGAGAAGACGCTCGAGCCGGTGCTCCGCGGACAGCCGGGCGGACAGCGCGTCGAAGTCACCGCGCGCGGCAAGATCGTCAAGGAGCTCGATCCCAAGCCCGACATCAGCGGCGGCACCGTCCAGCTGACGATCGACTCCGATCTTCACCAATATGCGGCGCGCCGGATCGGCGACCAATCGGCGGCGGTGGTCGTGATCGACGTCACCAACGGTGATATCCTGGCGATGCCCTCGATGCCCTCATTCGATCCGAACAACTTTTCGGACGGAATCAGCCAGGCCGAGTGGAAGATGCTGTCGCAGGACGACCATGTGCCGCTCGTCGACAAGGCGCTGGAGAGCCTCTACCCGTCCGGTTCGACGATCAAGCCGAGCATGGCGCTCGCCCTTCTTAATGCGGGCGTGGATCGCAAGCAGATCGTCGTTTGCAACGGCGCGTTTCAGCTCGGCAATCACACCTTCCACTGCGACAAACGTCACGGCCCGCTCGATATGGACGGAGCCGTGGTCCACAGCTGCGACGTCTATTTCTACACCATGTGCCTCCGCGTCGGCGCCGACAAGCTCTCGCCGATGGTCCGCTCGATGGGCTTCGGCGAGAAGTTCGACCTGCCCTTCGACAACCAGCGTTACGGCACCATTCCCGACCCCGACTGGATGATGCGCAAATATCACCGCCAATGGCAGGGATACGACACGGTCAATATGTCGATCGGCCAGGGCATGGTGCTGATCAACCCGCTCCAGCTCGCCGTGATGGCGAGCCGGCTCGCGACCGGAAAGCGCGTCGTTCCACGCCTGCTCAAGAGCAAGCCGGCCACGCCGCAGACCCAGCTTGCGGTCGACCAGGACCATCTGGACTTCATCCGCAAGGCGATGTGGGGTGTGGTCGATCACGGCACCGCCGCCGCCGCCAAATTCCCGATCGACGGCATCCAGATGGCGGGGAAGACGGGCACCGCGCAGACCCACAATCTCAGCGCCGGCGAGCGCGGCAACTATACAGCCGCAAGCTGGAAGCTTCGCGACCATTCGCTGTTCATGGCGTTCCTGCCGTTCGACAATCCGCGCTACGCGGCAGGCACGATCGTCGAGCACGGCGGCTTCGGCGCCGCCGTCGCAGCCCCGCTCATCCGCGACACGCTCACTTTCCTTTACGACAAGCAAAAGGCGGTTGAGGCGCTGAACGTCTTCGAGCAGAGCATCGGCGGTCCGCTCGACGAGCGGATCGCGCGCAAGACCGCCGCCTGGCGCCAGGCCAACGGTCTTCCGCCGCTCCCGCCCGCCAAGCAGGCATGATCACCTCGGCGATCATTCCGAAGCCGCTCGCGCGGCTCCCCTGGCGCTTGATCTTCCTGGTCGCGGCGATCGCGATGTTCGGCCTCGTGGTGCTTTATTCGGCCGCCGGAGGGTCGGCCGAGCCATGGGCGGTCAAGCAGGGCATCGTCTTCCTGCTGTTCCTGGGAATTGCGATCGCCATGTCGTGGATGAGCGAGGCGACGATCAAGTCGATCGCCTTCCCGCTCTACGGATTCACGATGGTGATGCTGCTCGGAGTCGAGGCGTTGGGCTTCGTCAGCAAGGGGGCGCAGCGGTGGCTCGAGCTCGGCCCGGTCAAGCTCCAGCCGTCCGAGTTCATGAAGCCGGCGATCGTCCTGACTCTAGCGCGCTTCTACGAGCTGGTTCCCGCGGGCGACATCCGGAAGTGGCGGGCGATCTGGCCCGCCTTCGCGCTGCTTGGCGTGCCGGCCCTGCTGATCCTCGTCCAGCCCGACCTCGGCACATGCATCGTGGTCCTGCTGTGCGGCGTTACGGTGATGTTCCTCGCCGGCGTGCCGCTCTGGATCTTCCTCTTGCCGGCCGCCGCGGGCGGAGTCGCCGCGCCGGTCGTCTATCATATGATGCACGGCTATCAGCGTAAGCGGATCGACGTGTTTCTCGATCCCGAAAGCGACCCGCTCGGCGCGGGCTACCACATCGCCCAATCGAAGATCGCGATCGGTTCGGGCGGAATCTGGGGGAAAGGGTTCCTCCACGGCAGCCAGAGCCATCTCGATTATCTTCCCGAAGGCCATACCGACTTCGTATTCGCGACCATGGCCGAGGAATGGGGGCTGGTCGGGGGCGTGCTCCTCATCCTTTCCTTCGCGATGGTGATCCGCTGGGGCATGAAGGTCAGCGTGACCGCGCGGACGCGCTTCGCCCAGCTCGCCGCGGCGGGCCTGTCGGCGACGATCTTCTTCTACGTCGCGATCAATTTGATGATGGTGATGGGTCTCGCTCCGGTGGTCGGTGTGCCGCTTCCGCTGGTCAGCTTCGGCGGATCGGCGGTGATGACGGTGATGCTCTGTCTCGGCCTGCTGATGGCGCTCGAGCGGCAGCAGCGGACCGGCTCCAGCCTCGCTTGAAGCGGCGGCGGTTGCGCCCCATCTGAGCCCATGCTACCGGCGCGCCGCTCAAGCCCGGCGAGACAAGGCCGGCGCATCCGAGACAC
>DASUIB010000136.1:0-10098 GCA_036273235.1 Sphingomicrobium sp.
AACGATCAATGGCCGGCAAAGATGCGCGTTACAGATGATTCGACACATTATTGAACATGACGTTCACCCTGCCGCCGAGGTTGGTGATCGCGGCAAGCGCGGCGATCGAGATCAGCGCGCCAACGAGAGCATATTCGATCGCCGTCGCCCCGCTTCGGTTTCGGAGAATTCGGGTTAACCCACTCATCGCTTCCTCCTTGGTTAACAGAAGCCCGCGTTCCAGCGGTGCGCGTTTTCGACTTTCCCTCTGGCACCCCTGCAAAAGCCTTGCGAATCATGGTTAACGCGGATCTCTCCAGCGGCCGGTTGCAGGCCGGGTCGCCGTCTGCGATGCTGAATTCTTCGGGGATGAACCGATGTCTTGCGAGCACGAATGGCGCCTTCAACAAATGGAGGCCTGGTACGAGGAACTGCTCTCGGACGAGGGTTGCGAGCACCAGTTCCTTCGCGACTATGAGCCGCACCGCGAATTTCTAGAGTCGTTGCGCGGCGACGTTCTCGATATCGGCGGCGGCGCCGGAGTTGCCGGTCGTTTCCTGGACTCCGGCGTCAGCTATACAATCGTCGAGCCTCTGGATTTCTGGCGTTCGCCGCGCTGGCTCGAATTTGGCCGCCGTTTCCGCTTGACCGGACCTGAGCCAAGATTCGTGAAAGCGGGGGGCGAAGCCTTGCCGATCGCCGCCGAGAGTTTTGATGCCGCTCTTGCTTTTTGGAGCCTGAATCACGCTGCAGACGCCGCGCGATGCATGTCCGAAATCATCCGGGTGCTGAGGTCAGGTGGAGTCGCGCGCATCGTCCTGGAAGATATGGAGCCGCGCTGGGCCGATCTCATCGGCGACATTCCGCCACGCCTTGTGGGGCGGTTTGCGAAAGTCGGTCGCCCTGCATCAATACAAATGCGGTTTGCCGACGCGCTTAAAATGAAGCTCACCGGCGACTGGCCGCTTCAGGAGGACCATATCCGGATACGGGAAGCAGATTTGTTGCGTGTTGCACGTGCGCGTCTTCGACTGGTCAGGAGACAGTGGCTCGGCGGATGGCTCACATTGGATTTCGTAAAGCGGATTGGGATTGAATGAGATCACCCGGCCAGCGAATTGATCGCCTCCGCTAGCTTGAGGTCTCGCTCCGTCACTCCGCCCGAATCGTGGCTGGTCAGCCGGAAGTCCACCCGGTTCCACACGCTCGTAAACTCGGGGTGATGATCGACCTTTTCGGCATGCAGCGCTACTCGCGTGATGAATCCGAACGCATTCGAGAAGTCGTTGAACGTGAACGTGCGCATTAAAGCCTTGCCGCCGGGCTCCAAGGTCCAGCCCCGTGGCGCTTCGAAATCCATGCCCGTTTCCTCCTTTGTGCTGACCGCCGTCGAGTTGCGGTATCGCAATCGTTGCCCCATGGCTCAAGAGTGAGGCTGCTTGTCTACGACATCGGTCTTCACAAAGGCGAAGACGCCGAATTCTACTTGAAAAAGGGCTTTGGGGTTGTTGGCGTCGACGCCGACCCCGATCATTGCGAAATCGCGCGGCAAAGGCTGTCTCAATTCCTTGCGACGGGACAGCTCAAGATCGTGAACGTCGCTGTTTCCAATCATCGAGGCCCGGTGACCTTTTACCGAAGTGAGAAATCCGATTGGGGCACCATTGTCGGGGAGTGGGATGAGCATAATCGTGCTCACGGCTACAGCTCAACCAGGGTGTCAATCGATTCCGTAACCTTGGCCGATCTCATCCAGGAGCACGGCCGACCTTATTTCATGAAGATCGACCTTGAAGGAATGGACCGCCTGGTCCTTGCCTCGCTCAAGGGCTCGCCGGATCTTCCCAAATATATCTCGATCGAGATGGCGTATCCGCACGATCCGACGTTCAGGAATGCCAAGTCCGAATTCGCGGCCCTGGCTCGCCTTGGGTACAACCGGTTCAAAATCGTCCCGCAGCACCAGGTTGAACGGCAGGTGCCGCCTTACCCGCCCCGCGAAGGCGCCTACGCCGACTTCCGTTTCGAATGCGGTTCGAGCGGCCTCTTCGGCGAGGAGAGTCCCGGTGAATGGCTAACGATGACGACGGCATTGAGAAAGTTCAGGCACATCATGCTCCGGCACTTTCCGGAGGGGCATCTGTACCGGATCGAGCCGCTCCACCGGCTATATCTGAATCTCAGGGAGCGGCTGACCGGTAGGGGTGAGGCCGGCTATTGGTACGACATTCACGCGAAGCGGTCGTCATCGGTCTGACTCGCTCTCAGGCAGGGCTTGGAGCGGCGGGAACGACCGCCGCCGTTTCGGTAGCGCGCCTGAAATAGCGGCGGAGCGACAGCGCCGGCCGCTCGAGCAATAGCCAGGAAGCGGTCGCAACCCCGAGCGTAAGGCCGGAAAGGATGAGGAAGCGGATCGGCCCTAACGGGAGCGCGGGCTGCCCCATCGAACGCAGGACACCATCGACCCCGGCTCCGACGAACATGTGATAGAGATAGACTCCGTAGCTGAGGCGGCCGAATGTAACCATGAGACGGCTCGAGAGCAGTTTCTCTGCCCAGCCCCTGATGCCCTGGTCGGCGCCGGCCACCATCGCGGCCATCGGCAGCACGTACAGGGCCGCGGCGAATGTGAAATGCACTGCGCTGTAGGTGTAAGTCGCCAGGACGTCTGTCAGAACGGCAATAGGAAGCGACCAGGCGACAAGCCTCTTCCAGCCGATTCGGCCCTTCTGACGCTGTATCAGCGCGAGCAGCGCGCCCCCGCCCAGCGCGTCCAGCTGCGCGATCGGAAGGACGCCATAAAAGTAGGTGCCATGGCCGATGCACACGCCACCCCGAAAGAGCACCGCTGTGGCGATGCAGCCGATCAGCAGCGGCTTCAGAAGCTTTCGCGATGCGAACAGGATCGTGAGCGGCAGAACGAAATAAAATTGTTCCTCGATCGAGAGCGTCCATAGGTGTCCCGTCATAATTGGGTACCATTGCCGTTCACGGAACAGCAGTAGATTGGTCGCGAACAGGGCATGCCAGCCAAAAGTCTGCTGGACCGCCGTTGCGCCCAAGGCGATTGCCGCAAACAGCGCGCAATAATAAGCAGGCCAGATTCGAAGGATCCGACGAACATAGAAGTCGAAGAGAATCCGCTGCTGGGAAACCTGCCTGCGGCGCGCTTCGTCAGCTTCCCGGAGCAGGATTCCCGTCAGCAGGAATCCGCTGAGAACGAAGAAGAGCCGCACTCCCAATTCAGCAAACTCGGTATCGGGCGACCAGAAGTGACAGTAGAGGACCGCCGTGACGGCGAGAGCGCGCAGCGAGTCGAGCTGCGGACGATATCCTCGCATGTCTGCTCCGGAGCTCACTCGCCTTCTTTCGCGTATTTTACCTTCTTAACCTAATTAGTTTTTGGGAGATTAGGCGGCCATGGATTGCAGCCATGCGCCCCGCGTTCGGAGCTGCCGTGGACCTTGAAATGCTGCCCGCCCGGGCGCAGTTGGGCGGCAAAGGAGCAAGCCATGGCTACCCAGCTCGCCGGGGACAACGGCATCCTCGGCCTCGACAATCCAATGGGCACCGACGGGTTCGAGTTCGTCGAATATACGGCGCCCGACCCGACGCTCCTTCGCGACCTCTTCACCCAAATGGGCTTTCCCGCGATCGGCAGGCACAAGCGTAAGGACGTCACGCTCCATCGCCAGGGAGAGATCAACTTTATCATCAACGCGGAAGCTGGAAGCTACGCCGAGCAATATGCGCGGGAGCATGGCCCCAGCGCGTGCGCGATGGCTTTCCGAGTGAAGGATTCGAAGGCGGCCTTCGAGCGCGCGGTCAATCTCGGCGCAACGCCGGTGAAGAACGACATCGCCCATGGCGAAATGAACATTCCGGCGATCGAAGGCATCGGTGGCTCGCGGCTGTTCTTCGTCGACCGTTATGGCGGCGCTGTTGTTACTGGCGGCTCGATCTACGAGGTCGACTTCGACTTCTTTCCCGACTGGCAGCAGCGCATGGCCGAGCTCGACAGCCGGCTCACCTATATCGACCACCTCACCCACAATGTGCACCGCGGCCGGATGGCGGTCTGGGCCGAATTCTACGAACGTCTCTTCAATTTCCGCGAGATCCGCTATTTCGATATCGAAGGAAAGCAGACCGGCCTTATCTCAAAGGCTATGACGTCGCCCTGCGGCAAGATCCGAATTCCGCTCAACGAGAGCCAGGACGCCAAGAGCCAGATCGAGGAGTTCCTGCGCGAATATAAAGGCGAGGGAATCCAGCATATCGCGCTCGGCGCGTCCGACATCTACGAGGCGGTCGACATCCTTCGCGGGCGCGGCGTCGCCTTTCAGGACACGCCCGACACCTATTACGAAAAGCTGCCCGAGCGCATCCAGGGTCACGACGAGAGCATCGCCGAGCTAGAGAAGCGTCGCATCCTGATGGATGGCGCGCCGACCGAAGGTCAGGGGCTGCTGCTGCAGATCTTCACCCGGAACGTGATCGGTCCGATCTTCTTCGAGATCATCCAGCGCAAGGGCAACGACGGCTTCGGCGAGGGCAATTTCAAGGCGCTGTTCGAAAGCATCGAGCTCGACCAGATGCGCCGCGGGGTGATTTGACCAACCAATCGTCATTGCGAGCGCAGCGAAGCAATCCAACCGCCGCTTGGATTGCCGCGTCGCCTGCGGCTCCTCGCAATGACAAGGAGCCAGTGTGACCGAAGCTTATATCTGCGACTATATTCGGACACCGATCGGCCGCTATGGCGGCGCGCTTGCGCACGTCCGCGCTGACGACCTCGCCGCGATCCCGATCAAGGCGCTGATCGACCGCAATCCAGGCGTCGACTGGTCCGAGCTCGACGACGTGATTCTCGGCTGCGCCAACCAGGCGGGGGAGGACAATCGCAACCTCGCAAGGATGGCGGGCCTGCTCGCCGGTTTGCCGGACAGCTCGGGCGGCGTGACTCTCAACCGTTTGTGCGGATCGGGCCTCGACGCAGTCGCCATGGCCGCGCGGACGATCCGCGGCAGCGAGGCCGATTTGATCATCGCCGGCGGTTCGGAAAGCATGAGCCGCGCGCCCTTCGTCATGGCCAAAGCGACTAGCGCCTTCGACCGCAATGCCGAGATGTACGACACGACCATTGGCTGGCGCTTCGTCAATCCGAAGATGAAGGCGGCCTATGGCGACGACACCATGCCGAGCACCGGCGAGAATGTCGCGCAGGAGTTCCAGATCAGCCGCGAGGACCAGGACGCGTTCGCGCTTCGAAGCCAGGAGCGCGCGGCCGCCGCTCAGGCGAACGGCCGGCTCGCCGCCGAGATCGTGCCGGTCGAGATTCCGCAGCGCAAGGGCGATCCGATGGTCGTCGACAAGGACGAGCACCCGCGCGCGACCAGCATCGAAGCGCTCGCCAGGCTGAAGCCGATCGTCAGGCCCGATGGCACGGTGACGGCGGGCAATGCCTCCGGCGTGAACGACGGGGCCGCCGCGCTGATCGTCGCGTCGGAAGAAGCGGCAAAGCGCAACGGCCTCACGCCCAAGGCGCGCGTGCTCGGTGCGGCCGTCGCTGGTGTGCCGCCGCGCACCATGGGCATTGGCCCGGCGCCGGCGAGCGAGAAGCTGATGAAGCGGCTCGGGCTGAAGATCGGCGATTTCGACGTGATCGAGCTCAACGAAGCCTTCGCGGCGCAAGGGCTGGCGGTCCTTCGCCAGCTGGGGCTCCCGGATGACGCCGAGCGGGTTAACCCCAATGGAGGTGCGATCGCGCTCGGTCATCCGCTCGGCATGTCCGGCGCCCGGCTCGCGCTAACCGCGACCGAGCAGCTCCAGCGGACCCGCGGCAAGCTCGCGCTCGCGACCATGTGCATCGGCGTCGGCCAGGGAATCGCGCTCACGCTGGAACGGGTGTAAATTGCCGCCATGGCGACGGCGGTCAAAGAACTCGACGAGGCGGCAATCATGGCCGTGCTCGAGACCATTCCCGACCCGGAGATCCCGGTGCTCTCGATCACCGACCTCGGGATCGTGCGCGGCTTTGCCGACGATCCGCCGCGCGTCAGGATCAGCCCTACCTACACAGGCTGCCCAGCCACGGTCGCGATCGAGATGCTAATCCGCGAAGCGCTCGACAATGCGGGCTTCGACGATGTGTACATCGAGCGCGTGCTGTTTCCGCCCTGGACCACCGACTGGATGAGCGAGCGCGGACTCGAGCGGCTGAAGGCCTATGGCATTGCTCCGCCGGACCCGTCAGCAACGGCCGAATGCCCGCAGTGCGGGTCAACCGATACCGAAGAGGTCAGCCGGTTCGGCGCAACACCGTGCAAGGCGCAGTGGCGCTGCAAATCCTGCCTTGAGCCGTTCGAGCGGTTCAAGTGCCACTGAATTGTCTGTGCTCCTGCGAAGGCAGGAGCACAGACTTTTTCTTTTGCTGGACGGAGCCCCGGCCTTCGCCGGGGAGCAGTGCTCACCATTCGGCGAAGCTGCCGTCGCTGGTGCGCCAGACGGGATTGCGCCAGCGGTGCCGGTCCTTGTCGGCTTCGCGCACCGCCGCTTCCTCGATGTCGACGCCGAGCCCCGGCCCTTCGGGCACCGGCAGGTAGCCGTCGATCGGCGTCAGCGCCTCCTTGTTGGTGCAGAAGTTCAACAGGTCGTGCCCGCCGGTGTTGTAGTGGATGCCGAGGCTGATCTCCTGGATCGCATGATTGGGCGTGCAGGCCGCAATCTGCAGGCACGCGCCGAGCGCCAGCGGACCGAGCGGGCAATGCGGGGCGACGGCGACGTCATAGGTTTCGGCCATGGCGGCGATCTTTCGCACCTCGAGGATTCCGCCGGCGTGGCTGAGGTCGGGCTGGATGATGTCCACCGCCCCGCGTTCGAAGATCGGCTTGAACTCCCACCGGGTGTAGAGCCGCTCACCCAGCGCGATCGGTGTGGACACGAGGCGTGCGATATCTTCGAGCCCTTCGAGATTCTCGGACAGCAGCGGCTCCTCGATGAACAATAGCCCCAGGGGCTCGAGCACCTTGGCGAGCTGCTTGGCCATCGGCCGGTGCACTCGGCCGTGGAAGTCGAGCCCGACGTCCATCCCCTGGCCCTGCGCCGCCTCGACGCGTTGGATCACTTCGCCGAACAGCTTGGGCGTGCCGATCCAGTCGAGCTCGGCGGTGGCGTTCATCTTGACCGCGGTGAAGCCCTGGTTCTTGCGCACCTCGGCCGCCGCGGCGATTTCGTTCGGCCGGTCGCCGCCGATCCAGGCGTAGGAGCGGATCCTGTCGCGCACCTTCCCGCCGAGCATCTGCCATGCCGGAAGCCCGAGTACGCGTCCCTTCAAGTCCCACAGGGCCTGCTCGAGCCCCGACAGCGCCGACATCATCACCGCTCCGCCGCGGTAGAAGCCGCCGCGAAAGCCGATCTGCCAGATGTCCTCGATGTTGAACGGGTCGGCGCCGATGAAGCGGTCGCGATAGGCGTCGAACACGCCCTCGACCGCTTCGGCCCAGCCCTCGAGGCTGGCCTCGCCCCATCCGAATGCGCCGTCGTCGCTCTCGACCCGGACGAACAACCAGCGCGGCGGCACCAAAAAGGTTTCGATCTTGCCGATCCTGCCGCCCGTCACGATTCGGCCTCATTGGCTCGTCCACCATTACGGCCGGCTGCATCGTCCTCGTCCGGAATATCGGTAAGCTTCTTGATCGGCACCACCAGGCATACGCTCGAAGCCGGAAGCACGTTGCGCCAGTCGGCGATCAGCTGCTTGTAGGCGCGGCCGACATTGCGGATTTTCCGGTCCAGGTCGAACAGACCGAGCGGGTTGACGTTGCCGTTCTGCTCGCGAAGCGCGGTGTCCCAGTCGACCTGGTCGGTGAGGCTGTACCAGGTGAAGCCCACGGTCGGGATGCCAACGTTGCGGAGCCTGAGCACGTTCGCCCATTCCTTCCACAGCCATTTGACCGCCTCGTCGCCGTGCGGGCCTTCCCACAGGTTGGTTTCGGTATGCATCACGGGAAGGCTGTAGCGGTTGTAATATTGCCGCGTGATCTCGGTGTAGCCGAAGGTCTCCCCGGCAGCGACCGTGTGCCCGTCGGCGAAGACCCTATGTTCGTTGAGCTGATAGTAATCGTTGCCGAAGATGCAGTGCTGCTTGAGCCGGTGCTCGAGGAACCATTCATATTCCTCGCGGCTCATGCCGTTGTCCAACAGATATTGGTACATTCCGCTGTCGACCCGGCGCCCGTAATTGAGGTCGAGCGACAGGTAGCGCATCTGGTTGAGCACCTCCGCCCTGCCGATCGCGGCCGGCGAATCGGCGTGATAATATTCAGAGCTCTCGCTCTGGATGAAGATGGCGTCGTGGCGGCGCTTGAGGATCTCGATCATCCCCATGACGTTCGCTTTGACGATGTGCTTCAGCGCCGTGACGAATGAGCGGTCGTCCTTCTTCTGCTCGTTCCACCAGCCGTATTTGGCCGAGAAGATCGAGCAGATCAGCATCTCATTGATCGGCGTGTAGAGCTGCACCCAGGGAAAGCGCTCGGCAAACTCGCCGCAATAAGCGGCGAACAGGCGCGGGAAGTCGGGGTTCTGGAAGTTCTCGATCCAGTCGGGAACGCCGAAATGGCAGAGGTCGACGATCGGCGTGATCTCACGGCGCTTGAGATCGGCGAAGGTGAGGTCGGCGAACTCCCAATCGAATTTGTTGGGGCCGAGATAGGTCTTGTAGATCGCAGGTCCGTAGCGAAGAAAATTGATCCCGAGTTCCTGGACGCAGTCGAAATCCTCGCGCCAGCGGTCGTAGTGGCCGCAGACCGCCATCTCGTCGATTCGCGTCTTGCCGTGATTGATCGTCGGGATGCTGTTCTCGATCCCGGTCGCGAACATGAAGTTGGCGATGGGCCATTCTCCTCAGGCGTTTGCTTCACTTCATCGGCCCTCGCCAGGCCGATCGCGCGGCGCACCGATAGCGGCAAGGCACGCAAACGAAAACCTTCCTCCATGGGTCGCGCCGACGAAGTTTTCGGCTAAGGCGAATAAAGCATGCGCTGGCCGGACGGTTTCATTGCGGTGGACTGGGGCACGACCAACCGGCGCGCCTACCGTCTCAGTCCGTCCGGTATATGCGCCGGCGAATTTGAGGACGGTCAAGGCATCTTGTCGGTTGCGCCGGGCGGCTTTCCCGATGCCGTTGCCGAAATCCGCCGCCGCCTTGGCGATTTGCCGCTGCTGCTGGCGGGCATGGTGGGATCGAACCGCGGCTGGGTCGAGGCACCTTACGTTCGCTGCCCCGCCAGCCTCGACGATCTCGCGGCAAATCTCACCTGGGCCGGCGAGCGCGAGGCGATCGTGCCCGGCGTCTCCTTCGTCGGCGGCGGCCGCGCCGATGTGATGCGCGGCGAGGAAGTGCAGCTGCTCGGTGCGGTCGCCGCCGGCCATGTCCCGAACGAATCACTCGTCTGCCATCCGGGCACCCACAACAAATGGGTGGCGGTCGAAGACGGACGAATCGTCTCGTTCCGCACGGTGATGACCGGCGAGCTGTTCAACCTGCTGCGACAGCACAGCATTCTCGCCGACCTTCTCCAGAGTGAGGCCGAACCGGATGAGGCATTCCGCCGCGGCGTGCGGCACGGGCTGGTTCAAGACGACCTGACGTCGGAGCTGTTCGCGGTCCGCGCCCGAGTCCTGCTCGGCGAGGCACGGCGGGACAATGCCTCTTCTTATGCCAGCGGCTTGCTGATCGGTTCGGATGTCCGAATCGGACTGTCCGGCCGCGAGCCCGAAACAATCTACGTGATGGGCCGGCCCGAGCTTACCCGCCTCTACGCGGCGGCAATCCGGGAAGCGGGCGCCGAGTGGAATGAACTCGACGGCGAGCAAAGCTTTTTGTCCGGCATCCGCGCCATTGCGACAAGGATCTGACGTGAGCGCCAAGGAGCTGCTGCACCGCTACCTCGACGAATGCCCGCTCATCGCCATCCTGCGCGGAGTTCGGCCCGATGAAGCCGAAGCGATCGGCGACGCCGTGCATGAGGGCGGAATCCGAATCATCGAAGTGCCGCTCAATTCGCCCGATCCGCTGAGGAGCATCGAGCTCCTCGCTAGGCGCTTCGGCGAACG
>DASUIB010000137.1:0-14551 GCA_036273235.1 Sphingomicrobium sp.
TGGTGACCCCTACGGGACTCGAACCCGTGTTTTCGCCGTGAGAGGGCGACGTCCTGGACCGCTAGACGAAGGGGCCGCTATCTAAGCGAGGCGGCCATATGTCGGCTGTGGCGCCGCTAGTCAATCAGTCGAGCTTCAGTCGCAAGAAGCCCATTGCGCCGGTCGGATTCCGGCCGCCGTATGCCGGCGCCAGCGCGCCGGGAACGAAGTTCAGCGCGAAAAATCCGCCGGCACCGAGGCTCAGATGGTCGGCGATGGAAAAGTCGCGCAGGGCGCCGATTGACACCTTGCCAACGCGAAAGGCACGTTCCTGCTCCTCAAGTCCGAGCAGCTCAGGATTATCGACCCGTTCGGCGCGGCCGAACAGAGTCCAGCCGCCATGCTTCAGCGATGCCTCCGCAACATAAGCATCGTCGCCGTGGTGCTGCGCGCTCTTGCGACCCCACGCCAGCGTCGCGGCGGCTTTCCATCCCGGCGCAATCTCGTCCGCCCAAAGCGCGCTCGCCGACAGCCGCTTCTGGTTCACACCGGGCTCGAGCTGCTCGGGGCTGATGAAATGCCCCCAGCTTCCCTGCAGCGCGAGCGTCCGCAACGGGTTCCACGACAGCCTTATCGAAGTGGAGTCGAGCGGCCCCGTCTCGATGTTCCAGCGATGCTGGTCGGGCTCGCGGCCATTGAAGCGGCTGGCCTCGAGCTTGACCCTTACGACGATGAGGCCAGCGGTGACGACGCCAAAGCTGATGTGCGTGGAATCGAGCCAGTGATGGCTGATCGGCGCTTCGGGCGAATCCATGATCGATTCGCGGTGCATGAACGCGGGCGGCCCGAACGCCGGCTCGCCGGGAAGGCCGCCATAGATGAAGACGCTGCTTGCGTGCCCGATATCCTGCGAGAGTGAGGCCGACAGCTCCATGAAGAGATCGTGCGGGTGCTGGCGGTCGATCAGCGGAGTGCGCCCGTTCGCCGTTTCGCCCGTCGC
Organism: Sphingomicrobium sp.; assembly: GCA_036273235.1. Taxonomy (GTDB): domain Bacteria; phylum Pseudomonadota; class Alphaproteobacteria; order Sphingomonadales; family Sphingomonadaceae; genus Sphingomicrobium. The sequence goes on from DASUIB010000137.1 coordinate 980, forward strand.
GAGCAGCAATGGATAGCCGCTCGGGCCCATCAACGGATCGGGGCTGAGCATCGCCCGCAGCTGCAACATTCCGTCGCCTAGCGGCCGGCTCGCCATGCCCATCAGCATGCCGGAGACGAACGTTTTGTTGCCGCCGCGGGGGCCGGATTGATGGTCGGTGACGAGATTGACGGTGCCGTGCGCCATCAGCATCCAGCTGCCCGACATCGCCATCGGTCCGCCCATCGCGGTTGAGGCATCCGGCTGCCAGGCGGTGCCCGAGGACTCGCGCTGCTCGGGGTACGGGCCCAGCGCAGCCCGCATGGTCATGCCTTGCATCCCGTGCTCCATGCCATGCGTCGGCGTCGCGCCCATCTGGCCCGTCTGCTGCTGTTTCGTCGGCATGGTCATCGCGGCGCCGGGAGCGGCTTGCGACGGCATGGGCATTGTCATCGGTTGGCCGCTCGATCGATCGGCAGGTGCCGGCGCGGTTATTCCCGCCCCGGGTGCCTGCTTCGCGGGTGGCCTCCTTTTCGCGCTGCGCTTGGGTGCCGGCGGGACCGCCTTCTTCGCCGTGGATTTCTTCTGCGGCGCCGGCATGCGCATGCCGGGCATGTTCATCTGTGCCGCGGCTGGCGTGCCAGCCAGCGCGATTGCGGCGGCGCTCGCGGCGAGTCTGTAGGACCAACGCATCAAGCTTTCTCGCGCTATCGGCCCGAATGGCCGGCGACGGCATCGCGCGCCGACCATGTACCGTTGCTGAGCACGCGTCGGAGCTTAGTGATGCATCATCCCGCGCGCCATCATCAGATGATGCGGCTGATGATGCGATCCCATCGTCAGAATCCCGAAGAAGCCGAGTCCGTAAATCTGCGCTGCATCAGCGGGATTGTTCGAAACCACCGTCACATCCGCGCCGGTCGGCGTGGGCTGCACGCGCATCGTCCACGGCTTGCCGAGGTCCGACTGCGCGAAGTGCGACCTCGTCATCCGCTGGATCGACCCAATCACCGGCCCTTCGCCGGTAACGTGAAACACAGCGCCATTGGCGAGCTTGCTCTTCGTCACGGCCGCTCGAAGCGTCACATTGTCCATGTCGATCAAATGATTCCTGAGCGCGTCGACATCGACGGCGGACCAGTCGGTTTGCGGATCGGCGAGCAGGATTCGGACGGCCTCGCCGAGCGCCGCGTAGGCAGCTTGCCCGGCCTCGACGGGGACTGCCGCAGACCCTGATTCACTGCCCGGCCCCGCCGCGACGTCGTGATTCATCGTCGCGTGATCCATCATCTGTGCCGAGCTGCCCGTCGCGGAAAGCACAAACATGCCGGTGAGCAGGAGAAACTTGTTCATCTGACCCTCCTTTGAAGGGCCTCATGCTTGCCATCGGACACGGGCCTCTGCCATGATATCTATCATGCCAGATTTGAGCGAAGCCGTTCGGTCCCTCCCCGGCTGCCGGGCGGAGCGGAGAGCGAGCACCACTCTCTTCCGGCGCGACGATCGAGTCCGCCAACTGCACATGGTCGAGGCGGGATGCATTCACCTCGTCCGCTATGGCGAAGACGGGTCGTCGGCCGTCATGCAGCGGGCGACGGCGGGCGACGTTCTCGCCGAAAGCTCGATCTTCTCCGACCGCTACCACTGCGACGCGCTGGTGATCGCCGATGCGATGCTCTGGACAATCGATGTGGCGACTGCCCGCGCCGCCTTCGAAAGCGACAGCCACTTCGCCGAAAGCTTCGCCAGGCATCTCGCCCGCGAAGTCATGCGCATGCGATCGCGGGTCGAGGTCCTGTCACGCAGGACGGTTCAGAATCGGCTGGACGGATGGTTCGCGCTCAACGGCGGCGCGCTGCCGCCGAAAGGAAGCTGGAGATCGGTCGCCGAGGACATCGGCGTGTCGCCCGAAGCCTTTTATCGCGAGCTCCAGCGCCGCCGGTCTCACTCGTCGCGATCGCGATCGCTCAAATAGCGCATCAGCTCGGCCAGCGTCGATTCCATCTGGTCCTGCATCTGGCTGACCAGCTCGTTCTCGCGCATCCCGACATGATCGAGCGGCTTGGAATAGCTGTCGGAAAAAGCCTGCAGGTCGGAGCGGTCGAACACGCCTTTCGCAACCAGCTTGGCGAGGATCACGAGCAGGCCGTTGGTGTTGGCGATCGTTCCGGCGACCAGCGCCTCGTCGACCATCGACAGTTTCTTGTCGCTGTCGCCGGCGGCTTCTTCGTCTTCGGGAGGGACCATCAGGCCGATCATGCATCGCTCTACGCGCGGTGCAAGCGAAAGGCTCCTACGGACCAACGAATTGGCCGAGCACGGCCCAGGCCCGGACCTTGTCGTCGAACGGCCTCGTGTTCGCCGCGCTCGACGACGGGAGGTCGATCAGCACGAGCTCCGCGGACGGATCGCCGATCAGCCTGCGCCCGACGGTAGCCGCGGTCGATCCGTTGAAGGCGATGGCGGTGAGGTCCGAAAAGTCATTGAGCAAATGCTCGATCCGGTTGTGCTCGGCCTCGCGGATCGCCTGGTCGAGGCTTCCGCGCCGGCTCGCCGAGGCGATCACGTCCCATAGGCCGATCCGCCGCTCGGCAAGGCGTTGGAGACGATCCTCGTAAGCGAGCGGCTGCAGCTCCTCGCCGATCGCACCACCAAGCAATCGCCAGAACTGGTTGGTCGGATGCGCATAATAGCGCCGCGCCGCGAGCGAGGCATCGCCGGGCAGGCTGCCGAGGATGAACAGCCGCGCATCGCTTGGCACAATCGGCGGAAGTCCGAATTTGACGCCCAAGAATTAACCCCTACAGCCCTGCCGAGTGAAGCCCACCGACCTCCGCGTCGCCCTATTCTCGGGCAATTACAATTATGTGCGCGACGGAGCCAATCAGGCGCTCAACCGGCTGGTCGAATATCTGCTCCGCCAGGGCGTCAAGGTCCGGATCTATTCGCCGACGGTCAAGAAGCCCGCGTTTCCGGCGATCGGCGACCTCGTCAGCATCCCGGCCATTCCAATCCCCGGCCGCGCCGAATATCGATTGCCGCTCGCGCTGCCTCCCCGCGTCCGCCGCGATCTCGCCGAGTTCAACCCCAACGTCGTGCACGTTTCGAGTCCCGACATCGTCGGCCACCGCGCCTTGACCTGGGCCCGGCGCAGGCAGATCGCGTGCGTCGCCTCGGTCCATACGCGGTTCGACACCTATCTCGCTTACTATCATTTGCAGGCGCTCGAGCCGCTGGCGCGGGACATCATGCGCCGCTTCTATCATCGCTGCGAGGTGGTGATGGCGCCCGCCGAGTCCACCGCTGTGATCCTCCGCGTCCAGCGGATGAACCGCGACATCGCGATTTGGGCGCGCGGGGTCGATCGCGAGCAGTTCAATCCCGAACGCCGCGACATGGACTGGCGCCGCTCGGCGGGCATCGCCGACGACGAGATGGTGATCGCCTTCCTCGGCCGGGTGGTGATGGAGAAAGGTCTCGACGTTTTTGCCGACGCGATCCGCGTTTTCGCCGAGCGCGGCCTCAAGCATCGCGTGCTCGTCATCGGCGAAGGTCCCGCGCGCCCCTGGTTCGAGCAGCAGTTGCCGGACGCAATCTTCACTGGAGAGCTGACCGGCGACGATCTCGCCCGAGCCCTCGCCAGCGCGGACCTGTTCCTCAACCCCTCGATCACCGAGGCGTTCGGCAACGTCACGCTCGAATCGATGGCCTGTGGACTGCCGGTGATCGCGGCGGAGGCAACCGGTGCAACCAACCTGGTGCGGAATGCGGTGACCGGAACGCTCGTCGACGGCACCGAACCCGAGGAGTTCGCCGATGCGCTGGAATCCTATGCCCTCGACCCGGACCTGCGCCGCCGCCAGGGCGAGGCGGCGCTGGCCATCGCCAAGACGATGGATTGGGACTCGATCAACGCAACGGTGATCCGCGTCTACATGCACGCGATCCGCAAGCGCGAACGACTTACGAGGATGACCGGGCGATAACCTTCGTCATTCCCGCGGAATCGAAGATGACCGGCAGGTCAACGCGGGAATCCATCTGGATCCCGGATCAACTCCGGGATGACGAGCTTCGGCTGTGATCGTGCTCGCAACCGCCCCGGGGCGGCTGCTGCGCGCGATCACTTCAGCCGTTCGACGCGCTGCGCGAATTCATCGATCAACGCGGCGAGCTCGTGCAGCGTGTCTTCGTTGACGTCGCCATGGCTCAACCGGTTACGGATCGCCATGCCGAGATTGCGCATTGCACGCCAAACCGGCGAGCCGCCTTCGGCATGACGCGACGGACTGAGGCGCTGGAGTCGGGAGATCAACTCGTCGGCTTCTTCCCGGTTCTCCTCCAGGTGGGCCGTCCCGGCTTCGGTGATCTGGAACGGTTTGCGCGCACCCTCGCCGTCGGCCTCCTCGACCAGACCCATGTCCTGAAGCATCGTGAGCGTTGGATAGACCACGCCGGGGCTCGGCGCATATTCGCCGCCTGTCAGCTCCTCGACCGCCCGGATGAGGTCGTATCCGTGCCGCGCCTGCTCCGAGATCAGCTTCAGGAGGACGAGCCTCAGCTCGCCCGATTCGAACATCCGGCGCGCCCGGCGGCCGCGGCGTCCACCGCTCCAGCCGTCATCGCCGAGGTCGAAGCTGAACGGGCCCCAGTTGCCGCGCCAACCGCGGCCGCCGCGCATGGCCGTCAATCCATCCGGCAGATTGATCTCGATATGCCCGCCCGGGCCGCAGCGCTGCTTGTAAATCATATTATTCTCCTAGATCAGATGTTGCTTAGATATATCTTCGTTGCATCTTCAGCAAGCCCGGTCGTGCAATTTGCGCCGCAGCATTTATGGTCGGCGCGATGGTTGATCTGTTTGCCGATCAGGAATTGCCGAGCCGCGCAGTGGAGGCACCGGTCGCCGGAGCGCCGCTTGCCGACCGGCTGCGGCCGACGACGCTGGCGGATGTCGTCGGCCAGGAGCATCTGACCGGGCCCGATGGCGCGATCGGGCGGATGGTCGCCGCCGGCCGCCTCGCTTCGATGATCCTGTGGGGACCGCCGGGGACGGGCAAGACCAGCATCGCGCGCCTGCTCGCCGATGCTGTAGGCCTGAGGTTCGTCGCGGTCTCCGCCGTCTTTTCCGGCGTCGCCGACCTCAAGAAGATTTTCGCCGAAGCGCGTACCGCCGCGCGCGCAGGCCAGAAGACCTTGCTGTTCGTCGACGAAATCCATCGCTTCAATCGCGCCCAGCAGGACGGCTTCCTCCCCTATGTCGAGGACGGCACGGTGACGCTCGTCGGAGCGACCACCGAGAACCCCAGCTTCGAGATCAACGCCGCGCTTCTGTCGCGCTGCCAGGTTCTGATCCTGAGGCGCCTCGACCATGACGCGCTCGAGGAATTGGTCCGCCGCGCCGAGGCGCTCGAGGGCCGGTCGCTGCCGGTCACGCCCGAAGCGCGTGAGGCGCTGATCGCCAGCGCCGACGGCGACGGCCGCTTCCTCCTCAACCAGGCCGAGACCCTGTTCTCGGTGGAGATCGAGCAGCCGCTCGGGCCCTCGGAACTGTCCGACCTGCTCCACCGCCGAGTGCCCGTCTACGACAAGGACCGCGAGGGCCATTACAACCTCATCTCCGCGCTCCATAAAACGATCCGAGGCTCCGACCCGCAGGCGGCGCTTTATTATCTCGCGCGCATGCTGGTCGCGGGAGAGGAGCCGCTCTACCTGCTCCGGCGGCTGACCCGAGCCGCGGTCGAGGACATCGGCATGGCCGACCCGAACGCGCTCCTCCAGTGCCTTGCGGCCAAGGAGATGTACGATTTCCTCGGCTCGCCCGAGGGCGAGATCGGGATCGTCCAGGCGTGCCTCTACCTCGCCACCGCGCCCAAATCGAACGCCACTTATATGGCGCAGAAGAAAGCGTGGCGGAGCGCTCAGGAAACCGGCTCGCTGATGCCGCCGATGCACATCCTCAATGCCCCGACCAAGCTGATGAAGAGCGTCGGCTACGGCAAGGGCTATGCCTACGACCATGATGCGGACGAAGGCTTTTCCGGCCAGGATTATTGGCCCGAGGAGATGGAACCTCAAGCCTTCTACGAACCCACCGATCGCGGAGTGGAAGTGCGAATCAAGGAGCGGATCGACTACTGGAATGAGCGACGTCGGGAACTCCGGAAGAAGCAGTCATGATAAATCACACGGATAACAGAGGCCGTGAGGGTGCAAGAGCCGAGGCACCATGACGAGATATCGGGGCTGAAGGACCGCGATACAGGCAATCAAGTAAGCCACCACACCGACCAACGAGCCGAGAAAACGGAGCCAATCGGACGCTGGCCGTGCCGCAAGTCTCAGATAGGCGATCAGGCATGTCAGTATGAGGGAGAGCTGAAATATGAATGCCGGAACGGCAATCACCTGATCGGCTCTGACGATGGTGCCCGCGTGAAGGCTGAGCCCCAGATTTGCGACGCCGGATTCAGCGAAATTGCTTATGAAAGTCGTGAGATAGATCCAGAAGGCCGCACTGGCGATTCCGAGGAAATAAGCCCAACGGTTGCGGCGGGCCGCCAACAAGACGATTGCAACATTCTGGAATGACTGGAAAAGGTGCAGCCAAATGATCGTGTGGTCCCAGTAAGCCGCGAGCGCGAGAATGGCGACGAACCCGGCGTTTGAAAGCGCAATGCCCCAGAAGAGGACGCGATCAGCGCCTGTCGTCACCGAACCGTTGCTCTGGTGAGTCGCTGTCATAGCTCAGCAATACAGTTAGTTTGAATGCAGTGCAACGGCTGGATCGAATAAGGGAGCGAGCCAACATGTACCAGGTCGACTCGGGCGCCTATTGGCAGGCGCAGACGATCTACTGGGGTCCCAAGATCCTCATCGCCATCCTCATCCTGATCGCGACATGGGTCGTCGCGCGTGCGGTCGGATGGGTGCTCAGGAAAGCGATCGACCGAAGCCCGGCACTCAAGAAACACGTCACCGGAACGCCCGACGAGACCGTTGGCCATCAGCTCGGCACGATCGCCAAGCTGATCATCTGGCTGGTCGGAATCATGGCCGCGCTGCGCTTCCTCGGAGTCGGCCAGATCCTCGCTCCGATCAACGCGCTGGTGACCGAGATTTTCGCCTTCCTCCCGCACCTGATTGCCGCCGGGCTGATCTTCTTCGTCGGCCTGGTCGTCGCTCGGATCGTTCGCCGCCTCGTTGAGACGGTGCTGATCGCTGCGAACGTCGATGGCCTTCTCGCGCGGATCGGCATCGGCTCGACCGAAGGCACGGTCCGGACTGCGCCCGACGCCGTTCCTCCCGGCGCTGGGCCCGCCTCGACCCGCGCGAGCATAGCGCGCGCAGCCGGCGTGCTGGTCTATGCTTTGATCATCATCCCGGTCGCGATCGCCGCGCTCCAGGCGCTCGAGATCACCTCGATCTCGGCGCCCGCGACCGCCATGCTCGACCAGATCCTCGCCGCCATCCCGCACGTCCTCGCCGCCGCCTTGTGGATCGGAATCGCATTCGTTGCCGGGCGTTTCCTCAAGACGATCATCGAGGCCATCCTCCCGCCGACCGGCTTCGACGACGCGATCCGCTCGACCGGCGTGCTGCCGCCTGCAGCATTTCCGTCGCGGATCGTTGCCAATATCGCGATGATCGCGGTGATCCTCGCCGCAGCGATCGAGGCGGCGAGCCAGCTCGGCGGCGGAACGGTCGCGATCTTCCTCGCCCAGGTGACCGAGCTCGGCGGCAAAGTGATTTTCGGGACTTTGATCATCGTCGTCGGGATTTTCCTCGCGCGCATCATCTCCGGCCTCGTCGCCAGCGGAACCGGCGAAGGCGGCTATGCGCAGACGCTCGTCCGCTATGCGATCATCGCGCTGTTCACCGCGATCGGCCTCACCTTCATGGGGCTTGCCGACGAGATCGTGATGCTTGCGTTCGGCCTGATCCTCGGCTCGGCCGCGATCGCTTGCGCGCTTGCCTTCGGCCTCGGCGGGCGCGACGCGGCGGCGCGTGTCCTCGATCGCTGGGCCGACGAAGCGAGCGGCCCGCCGATGCCGCCGCCACGGCCCCGCCGACTCCGCCAGGCGCCACCCGAGGACGAGCAGCCGCCGCTGGTCTGATGACCTGGGACGAAGCCGTCGCCTTCGCGCTTTCACTTCCCGGCACCGAGCTGTCGACCAGTTACGGCCAGCCGGCGGTCAAGGTGGCGTCGAACGGCCGCGCGTTCCTGTTCACGAGCCATGAAGCGGACACGTCGTTCGGTGTGGCGATGGACTTCGGCACGATCGAGATCCTCAAAGCCACCGAGCCCGAGACCTACTGGCAAACCGCGCATTATGAAGGCTGGGAAGGAGTCCTCGTGCGCTACCAGGCCAAGGATGACGAACGCGTGCGCGAAGTGATCGAGCGTTCGAGGGAATTTGCGGCGGCCAAGCCAAAGGCGCGCCCGCGCAAGCGCTAGTTGCCCGCTCTTCGAGAGGAGCTGCCTGCGGGTGAGGCAGCTTGAATTCAGGCCGCCTTTGCTTCTGCCGCCTGCATTGTTTCCCTCAACTTTCGCAGAGCTTCGTCGACGTCGCTTCTGTCGGCATAGCCGCGCGGCGAGTCCGCGATCGCCTTGCCGTCGGGTCCAAGCAGCCTCCAACGCCACTTGCCGCGCGGGTCCTTGAAAACGAGCGTGGCAAGAGGATCGATTTCGCCGTCGGCAGCAATGCTCGCATCAGGATCGCTCGCGATCGCTGCTTCAAGCTCCTCATCGGTGATCCCGCGCAGCCGCTCCCAGTCGGTGCGGCCGTGCTTACCGGCCTCGGCCAAATACATTCTGGTAATTCGCTCGTTCATCTCGTCTGCCTCGCCGCGCGCTGATCAGCCGGCGCGCATTTCCTCGCCAAGTGTATATCACAGCGACGATCCACTCGTCCCCGCCGATGATTCCAAGCGCCAGTCGCCGTTCCTCGCCGCTGACTTCGCGGACGTTCAGCGGGTCGATTACTGGCCCGTTCCAGATGGTGATCGCATCGGCAAAATCGAACCCATGCTTTGCGAGGTTCACTTCGTTCTTGGCGTTGCCCCATTCGAACTCCATGACTGCCGCATAGCATGCTGAAACCGCATTTCACCTCCCATGTCGCGATCGACTGGTCCGGCGCGAAAGGAAAGCGGCACAAGGGAATCGCCATTGCGGAAGCGCGCGGCGAAGCAGCGCCGCGACTGGTCCGCCCAGGCCACACCTGGTCGCGCGAGGAAGTGCTCGGCTGGCTGCTGAAGCGCGCCGCCAGCGAGCCGACGCTGTTCGGCTTCGACTTCAGTTTCGCTCCGCCAATTGTTGAGCGTGGTGAATATTTGCCTGGGGAAGCTGACGTGCCGAACAGCGCGCGGGAGTTCTGGGCTTATGTGGATTCGAAATGCGCCGACGAAGACCTTGGTGCGGCAAGCTTCCTCGAACGCGTCCATCGCCGCCACTTCTATTTCGGAATCGCCGACGGCGTGAAGGCGGGCTTCATGCACTTCCGCCAGTGCGACGTCCGGCTCAACGCGCAGGGCGGCCGCAAGACGGCGAGCGCCTATGACGCGATCGGTGCGGCGCAGGTCGCCAAGGCGAGCTTCTCGGGCATGCGCTTCCTCCACCGGCTCAATGGCAAGGTCGCAATCTGGCCGATGGACCCGCTGCTCGAGCGCGGCAGCGCGGTGGTCGAAATCTATACGAGAATCTATCTCCGCCGAGCCGGCCTCAGCGGCGTCAAGCTGCGCAGCCGCGCCGACCTCAACCGCGCCCTCAAAGGCCTCGGCAGCCCGCCCGCTCGGCTTCGCTTCGAGCCCAACGACCACCAGACCGACGCGCTCGTGACCGCCGCCGGAATGCGGCTTCTCGCTACGACCGAGCCGCGCGCCTTCGATCCCGAAGGTTTGACCCGCGAAATCGCCCGCTCCGAAGGCTGGACCTTCGGCGTGCTGTGAGTTTCGCGCTAACTTCTCTTTCCCATCGGGTTTCGGTCATTGGCAGAAGAAGCGATGCTCCATTAGCCGATCGGTGCGGCTTATCGGCTTTACGAACGTTTACCGGCCGATTTCACCAATTCGGGCGCCTTGGGCGACGCGACGCTGCAAGCGCCTCAGTAAAGGACGTTTTTGATGGAGTTCAGTCTGTTCCGGTCGTGGAATTCCCGTCAGTTCGCGATCGATCTCGGAACCGCGAATACATTGGTCTATGTGCCCGGCGAAGGGATCGTGGTCGACGAGCCGTCGGTAGTTGCGGTTGAGCTCGTGAACGGGGTTCAACAGGTGAGGGCGGTCGGCTCCAGCGCCAAAACCCTGATCGGCAAAACCGGCGACAATATTCGAACCTGCCGGCCGCTCAGCGACGGTGTGATCAAGGACCTCGATCTTGCCGAACAGATGCTCCGGCATTTCATGGCGGCGGCCGCGGGAGGCCGCGGGCTGATGTCCCGGGGTCCGGAAATCGCGATCGGCGTACCTGCGGCCTCGACCGAAGTCGAGCGCAGGGTGATCCAGGCGGCAGCTCTCAACGCCGGCGCGCGCGAGGTTTGGCTGATCGAGGAGCCGATGGCAGCGGCGCTCGGGGCCGGCTTGCCGGTAGACGAGCCGGTCGGGTCGATCGTCGTCGATATCGGCGGCGGCACGACCGGCGTCGGAATCCTTGCGCTGAAGCGCGCCACCTACAGCATCTCCGAGCGCGTCGGTGGCGACAAGATGGACGAAGCCATCGCCGCCTATGTCCGAATGAAATACAATCTCGAAATCGGGTCTGTTTCCGCCGAGAGGATCAAGCATGAAATCGGCTCGGCTTCCTCAATGCCCGAAGGAAAGCATATCGTCGGGCACGTGGGCGGACGCGACGTTACCGCCGGCAACCTTCGCGAGATCGAGCTGACCGCCGACGAAATGGCCGAGGCGCTGCGGGATGTGGTTCAGCAAATCGTCGACCTCGTCTCCCGAGCGCTTGGAAACGCGGGGGCGGAAATCGCATCGGACATCATCAATCACGGCCTGGTCCTCACCGGCGGAGGATCGCTGCTGAGGAATATGGACACAGTGCTGCGCGATCAAACGGGCCTGCCGGTGCGGGTCGCCGACGATCCCTTGAAATGCGTCGCGCTGGGGGCCGGCCGGGCACTTCAGGATGCCGACTACCGAACCCAGCTCCACGCCAGTTCAGGAGCGATTTGAGCCTGCGCGCCTCGAGCCAATGCTGGACGTAGGCTGGACCTTGCGCCTGCTATGACCCAAATGCGTCAGCGAGCCGGATTAGCTCAGTTGGTAGAGCAGCGGTTTTGTAAACCGAAGGTCGCGGGTTCAAATCCTGCATCCGGCACCATTGCGATGCGCAGCCAGTCCGGGGAACTGGCGAGCATCGCAATCAACTCGCATGCGTGGGAAACGCGTCGATGATCGATGAACCGAAAGTCGCATGGCCTCTGGAGGCGCAGCTCGGCGAAGGCCCGGTGTGGGTCGAGCGCGATCATGCGCTCTGGTTCGTCGACATCAAGAAGCAGCTGATCCACCGCTTCGATCCCGCGAGCGGCGCAAAGAACAGTTGGGAGGCGCCCCAGCAGGCCGGGTTCATCTTCCCAGCCGAGCGCGGCGGCTTCGTCGCCGGGCTCCACTCGGGCCTCTATCATTTCGACGAGCGAGCCGGCAGCTTCGAGCTGATCGTCGAGGTCGAGCGCGACAAGCCCAGCAACCGCCTGAACGACGGAGTCGTCGATCCGCACGGCCGGCTATGGTTCGGCACCATGGACAATAAGGAGCAGTCGAAGAGCGGCGCCTTCTACTGCTTCGAGCGCGGCAAGCTGACTCGCACCGGCATCGACGGCATCGCGATCACCAACGGGCCCACGGTCTCGCCCGACGGCCGGCTGCTCTATGTCGTCGATACAAAGCGGGGAACGATCGAAGCCGCCGAGATCCACGATGACGGGACGCTCGGCGAGCGGCGGCCGTTCGTGAAAATCGACCCCAAGGAAGGGCATCCCGACGGCCCCACCACCGACAGCGAGGGGTGTTTGTGGATCGCGCTCTACGCGGGGTGGGAAGCGCGCCGCTATTCGCCCGCGGGCGAGCTCGTCGACCGGGTCCGCTTCCCGGCTGCGAACATCACCAAGCTCGCGCTCGGCGGCGACGGCCTGAAGACCGCTTACGCGACCAGCGCACGCCAGCTGCCGAGCCCTGAGCAAATCGCGAAGCAGCCGCAGATCGGCGACCTATTCGAGTTCCCGGCGCCCGCGCCCGGCATCCCCTGCCCGCTCGTGCGGCTCTAATTCCGGGATGAAGCCCAAGCGTCGTTACCGTCGACTCCCGGTTGATCAAGCGCGGAGGATTACCGCCTTCCGAGCTCCAGCTACACCTCCAGCTCGACCCACACCGGCGCATGGTCGCTGGTCTTTTCCCACCCGCGCGGAGTCCGGTCGACTCCGGCGCCTCTCAGCGCTGTCGCGAGGCTCGGGCTCAGCAGCGCATGATCGATCCGGATCCCGGCGTCGCGCTCGAACGAGTTCCGCCAGTAATGCCAGAAGGTGTAGATCCGCTCGTCGGGAAAGAGATGGCGGATCGCGTCGGTCCAGCCCTGCGCGACGAGCTTGCGATATCGCTCCCGCGCCTCCGGAGCGAACAGCGCGTCCTTGATCCAGCGCTCGGGCTTGTAGACGTCCTCGTCGGTCGGGATGACGTTGAAGTCGCCGATCAGAAGCGCGGGCGCGCCGCTGTCGAGCAAGTCCTGAGCGTGCGCGTAGAGCGCGTCCAGCCACGCGAGCTTATAGTCGAACTTGGGCCCGGGCCGCGGATTGCCGTTGGGCGCATACATGTTGCCGGTGAGGATTCCGCAGACCGCCGCCTCGATGTACCGGCTCTGCCCGAGGTTCGGATCGCCGGGCAGCGCGCGCCTCGTCTCGACCGGCGCGCCGACGCGGCTGAGCAGCGCGGCTCCGTTCCAGCTTTTCTGCCCGTGCCAGATCGCCGAATAGCCGAGCGCCTCGATCGCTTCGTTCGGGAAGGCCTCGTCGGTGCATTTGAGCTCCTGAAGCCCGACGATGTCCGGGGCAAACTCCTCGAGCCAGCGGGTCAGCACGTGAAGCCGCGAGTTGATCCCGTTGATATTGTAGCTCGCGATCCTGAGGCGCCGTTTCTTGCTCATGCGCGAGGAACCAAGATCATGCGATTGGGTTCGATCGGGCTGCTTCGGCACCAATGGATCGGGAGCATGGAGGCCCGAGTCCGAGTCGCACAGGTTTATCCACCGAAGCGTCCACAGATTTGTCGCGTAGGCGCATTATTTGACTCGCGCCGACGGCGGAAACGGCTATGGTTGTTTCGTGCTTCGGGAGTCGAAAGACAAACGAAGCATGGAACCCCGGCAGCTTCGGTTGCCGGGGTTTACTCGTTTATGGGGCCCGCTCCGTCGTCACCCTGAACTCGTTTCAGGGTCCATTCTGGAGGCCCGCTCAGCCCTTCGCCGAAATGGATGCTGAAACAAGTTCAGCATGACGTTTACAGCTCCTCCGCCCTCGCCTCGGCCAATCTCAGCCGCTTCGACCGGTCGGGCAGCGGATATTTGTTGCCGTTGGCGCAGTTGAACAGCACCAC
>DASUIB010000138.1:0-19440 GCA_036273235.1 Sphingomicrobium sp.
GCCCCGATCTCGGGCTGGAGCTCGTCGCCGGCTGGACGATCGCGAGCCTGATCTTCCATGCGGTGCGGCTGGCGCAGGCGAACGAGCGCGCGTCGCGGGGCGAACGGATCGTCTCCTGGCTCGAAGCATGAGCTGGACCGCAATCGTGCTCGCGGGTTCGCGGCCCGGGCGCGACCCCTTCGCCGAGCAGTTCGGCACTGACCTCAAGGCTCTAATTCCGGTGGGCGGCGAGGCGATGGTGCGGCGGCCGGTGCGAGCGCTGCTCGAAAGCAAAAATGTTGGGAAGATTTTCGTGCTCAGCCAGGCACCCGACCGGATCGCGGCGGTGTTGCCCGACGATCCGCGGATTCAGGTGCGGGAATCGCAGGGCACGATCGCGGAGACGATCGAAAAGCTGATCCTCGACCGCGTCGCCGATTTTCCGATGCTGGTGACGACGGCGGATCATGCGCTCCTCGATCCTCAGATGATCGCCGAGCTCATCGCCCAGGCCGAGGGTGCCGACCTTGCCGTCGGCGTCGTCGAGCGGCAGGCGCTGCTAGCCCGTCTGCCGCAGACCAAGCGCACATGGATCGCCTTTCGCGGCGGCGCTTATTCGGGCGCGAACCTGTTCGCCTTGGCGTCGATCAAGACGCTTGCTGCGATCGAGCAGTGGCGGTCGGTCGAGCAGGACCGCAAGAAAGGCTGGCGCGTGCTTTCGGCGCTCGGTCCAATCCTGCTGCTCGGCGCCCTGTTGCGCCTGCGCACGCTCGACCAGAGCGTCGCGGCCATGGCGCGAAGGCTCGGAATGACGGGCCGGACGGTGGTGCTCAGCAATCCGCTCGCCGCCGTCGACGTCGACAAGCCGGTCGATCATACGATCGTCGAAGCGATCCTCGCCGGCAAAGCATGAGCGACCTTGCGATCTACGACATGGACCGGACGGTGACGAAGCGGCCGACCTACACGCCCTTCCTGGTCCATTGCGCGCTGCGGCGGGCTCCCTGGCGGCTGTTGTTCCTGCCGCTCGTAGCGCTTTCGATGATCGCGTACGGGCTGCGGCTAATCGACCGCGGACGGCTCAAGGAGATCAACCATCATTTGCTGATCGGCGGTCGCATTCACCCGAGCGATCTCAAACCGCTTGTCGACAGCTTCGCCGATCGGCAGGTGGCGAATAACATTCGACCCGGAGCCCGCAAGGCGATCGCGCGCGACAAAGCGGAAGGGCGGCGTGTGGTGCTCGCGACCGCGTCCTACCGGCTCTACGCCGACGCGATCGCCGAGCGGCTCGGCTTCGACGACGTGATCGGCACTGGATCGGTGATCGGGCTCGACGATCGAGTCCATGCAAAGATTGCCGGTGAGAATTGTTATGGCCCGGCAAAGATGCAGATGATCGCCGATTGGGTGGACAAGTCCGGCCTGAAAGGTGCACACGGACACGTCCGCTTCTATTCGGACCATGTCTCGGACCGGCCGGTGTTCGAGTGGGCGGACGAGCCGGTGGCCGTGAACCCGCACGGCAAACTGCGGCGCTTAGCCGAGCAGCGGGGATGGGCTATCGAGAACTGGGGCTAAGTCTGCTTTCGACCCATTGCAGACGACGGCGGCAGTGCCTTAGTCTATCCAGGCGCTGCAACCGGGAGGCTGTCATGGCGACACATGACGTGGTGAGGTCGACGTCCGGGCGGGGAAGGCTCTTTGAGAGCATTCTTGAGACCGTCGGCAATACACCTGTGGTAAGGATAAATAAGCTCGCTCCTGATCATGTGACGATCTACGCAAAGGCCGAGTTCTTCAATCCTGCTTCGTCAGTGAAGGATCGGCTGGCGCTCAACATCATCGAGGAAGCTGAGCGCACCGGGGCGTTGTCGCCGGGTCAGACGGTCGTTGAGGCATCTAGCGGCAATACAGGCATCAGCCTCGCAATGGTTTGCGCTCAAAAAGGCTATCCATTGGTCATCACCATGGCTGACAGCTTTTCCATCGAACGGCGCAAGCTGATGCGCATGTTGGGTGCGAAGGTCGTGCTCACTCCGCGCGCGGAAAAGGGCTACGGGATGTACAAGAAGGCTGTTGAACTAGCAGAGGCGAACGATTGGTTTCTTGCGCACCAATTTGAAACGAAGGCCAATGCCGACATTCATGAAAGCACGACGGGCCGAGAGATCGTAAATGATTTTGCGGACTCGAGGCTCGACTGGTTCGTGACTGGTTACGGAACGGGTGGAACTCTGGTCGGCGTCGCGCGCGTGCTTCGCCGCGAGCGCCCCGAAACCCGCATCGTCTTATGCGAACCCGATAACGCGCAGCTAATTGGCAGCGGGATCGACCAGGAACGAGCGGCCGACGGCAGCCCGGTCATGAGCCATGCGGCATGGGAGCCGCATCCAATCCAAGGCTGGACGCCCGATTTCATCCCGCATGTGCTTCAAGAGGGAATTGACTCGAGCTTCTATGATGAAGTCGTTCCAATCGCCGGTTCAGAAGGCGTCAAATGGGCGAGAGCTCTTGCCCGGAATGAGGGAATCTTGACCGGGATCTCGGGCGGTTCAACGTTCGGCGTGGCGCGCCAAATCGCCGATTCGGCAACTGCGGGGTCCGTCATTTTGTGCATGCTACCCGACACTGGAGAACGCTATCTGAGTTCCCCCCTCTTCGAAGGCATTGAGGAAGAGATGACGGACGAAGAAATGCGCCTATCTCAGTCCACTCCATCAGCGCAGTTTGCAGCTTAACTCGAAACCAACTGCTGAAATCCAGCACCTTAAGGGCGCAAATCACCGCTCGGTTTCGCCTTGACCGGCTGAGCCCGCGCTATTTGCGTAGAGCGGTCTGACCTCTTGGGTGGGTAGCGAATCAAACCACGCCTGAAAGGCGTGGCAATGCCAATGTTTGCGAAGAGCCCAAAAGTCCTGGACTCCCGGTTTGACGGCGAGCGCAATCGCGTGCTGCTCCACGGTATGCCAGTGTTCATCGTCGAGTTGGCCTCGAAGCCATTGCACGCGTGAGGATTCGAAGAAGCGAAAGATCGATGAATTGAAGGACACGAACCGGACAATTTCTCCTTCGTGTAGATCGGCGAAGTTTTCCACGCCTCTCCACCAAATCTGCGCAAAATCTCCATGATTGACTAAATTGTCGGTCAGGCCGTGATACATCGCTGAGTGCGCTTGCGACGAGGCTGCGCGCACAGCACTGGTATTCTGCCGAACTTGGAGCCCGACAAACAGCAGCGAGGCGAACACCGCGACAGCCGAAATAATTTGCGCGAGGAAGGAAGCTTGCTCGAGCGACACAAGTCACCTCATCCGGACTCCGGCTGCGACTGCCGGCAAAAAGCATCATATGACATATGATGACGGGGCACAGCTGCCATTCGCAGAGGAGATGAACGCGGAGCTCCTAATGTGCGCTTTCCGCGGCAGCCCAAAAGCAGACATTCGCGCTGCTCGCCTAAACCGCCTCCAGCGCATTCGCGAAGTCGGCGATGAGGTCGTCGGCGTCCTCGACGCCGATCGATATCCGCACCAGGTTGGGCGTGATCCCGAGCTGCGCCTTTCTGTCGTCCGGCACCGACAAGTGGGTCATCGCCGCGGGCGCGCTGGCCAGCGTTTCGGTTCCGCCGAGGCTGACCGCGAGATGCGCGATCTGGAGTGCGTCGAGGAAGGCGAACGCCTCCTTCTCGCCGCCCTTGAGATAGAGCGAGAAGGTCGAGCCGGCGCCAGTGCAATGCCGGCGGAAAATATCCGCCTGCCGGGAACCCTCCTCAAGAAAGCCGAGATAGCCGACCTTTTCGACCTTGGGATGCTCGCGCAGAAACTCGCAGACGCGCTCTGCATTCTCGCCGGCCTTGCTCATCCTGAGCTCGAGCGTCTCGAGGCTGCGCAGGAGCATCCACGCGGTGTTCGGGTCGCAAATCGTCCCGATCGTGTTGCGCATCGTCCGCACCTGATCGATCAGCTTCTGCTTGCCGACCAGGCCGCCGGCGACGAGGTCGCTGTGCCCGCCCGCATATTTGGTCAGACTGTAAACCGACAGGTCGGCGCCGTGGGCGAGCGGCTTCGCCCACAACGGGCCCAGAAAGGTGTTGTCGATCGCGATCGGCGGCCGCTCGCTCTCGCCGAAGGAAGCGTCGCGGGCGGAGCGCACCGCTTCGACATCGACGAGCTGGTTGGTCGGGTTCGCGGGGCTTTCGAGGTAGATGAGCGCGACTCGGCCCTTGGCTTTTGCGCACGCGATCACCTCATCGATCTCCTCTCGCGTCGCCCCTGACGGAAAGTCGAGCCACGACACGCCGAACTGTCCGAGGATCTTGCCGATCAGCGTTTCGGTGGCCGCATAGAGCGGCCCGGTATGGACGATCACGTCGCCGGGCCTGACGAAGGTCAGAAGCAGAGTCGCGATCGCCGACATGCCACTGGAGAAAGCGAGCGCGTCGTCGGCTTCTTCCCAGATACTGAGCCGGTCCTCGAGGATCTCCTGGTTGGGCCCGTTGAAGCGCGAATAGATGAGCCCTTCCGCGCCGCCTGGACGCCTGCCGGTCACGCCCTCGAAGAAGCGCTTTCCGGCCGCGGCGCTTTCGAACACGAAAGTCGAGGTGAGGAAGATCGGCGGCTTCAACGACCCTTCGCTAAGCTCCGGGTCGAAACCGTAACCCATCATCAGGGTCGAGGGCTTGAGCTTGTGATTGCCGATGGTGGTGGTCGAAGGCCTGGGCGGCCGGGGATGCGCCGGAGCGCCGCTGATCTCGTTCTCATTCTCGTTGGCCAAATCGAGTCTCCTCGTCGCGAGTCTCCTAATCGGCACGAGGCAGCGCGGCTAGGCCGCGATCGCTATGGCGCTCAGCTGCCGACCGTAATCCACCTCGCCGCGGTGCGTCGCCCGGCGATAGCTATAGAAGCGGTCGGCATCGGCATAAGTGTCGAGGTTCAATGCCTCGACCTCGCCGATTCCGGCGGCGATCAGCCGGTGCACGACATAAGCTTCCAGGTCGAAGTGCGGCTTGCCCGAGCGCCCGGTCACGAAAAAGCGCTCGTTATCGGCGCCGGCGTCGACAAAGTGCGCGCGGAATGCCTCGTCGACCTCATAGGACGGCTGCGCAATGCACGGCCCGACTGCCGCGTGAGTGTTGTCGCGCCTCGCACCCAGCTGCTCCATCGCGGCGATGGTCGAATCGGTGACGCCCGCGAGCGCTCCCCGCCAGCCGGCGTGGGCAGCGCCGACCACGGCTGCACGAGGGTCTGCGAACAGCACCGGCGCGCAATCGGCGGTCAGGATCCCGAGCAGCAGATTGGGCCGGTCGGTGACCATCGCATCTGCACGCGGCCGCTGGTCCCGCGACCACGGCCGATCCGTGTAGACCACGTCGGTCGAATGGACCTGGTGCACAGTCGCAAGCTCCGCGCCCGGCAACAATACCGCGATCGCCCGCCGTCGATTTTCATCGATAGCCGAGCGGTCGTCGTTGCTGCCGTAGCCCACATTGAGCCCGGCGAGCTCGCCCATGGACACGCCGCCGCGGCGCCCCAAAAAGCCGTGCGGAAACTCGCCGAGGGAGACGGCGCGGATCACCTCGATGCCGCTCATTCGAAGGCCGCCGGCGCCGGCCATTCCGGCGAGTGGATCCCGATCACCTTGAACAAGGTGCCCATTGCGTCGGAACTCGTGAGGCGGTGCAGCGCGGCTTCGATGTCGTGCGCGCGTTCGGAATTGGCGCGCGAGAGCGCCTGCGCCCGCACTTCGATTCCGAGGCGGATCAACCACTCGCCTTGAGATACGACCGGCCTCACCGCAGCGCCCGCGTCGCGCGCGGCGCGAGCCACTTGCTCGAAATCGACATGGGCGGTGAGGTCCTGCTCTCCCGGCTTCTCCAAGACAGGGGCGAACCGGTGCCGGCGAACGGCTTGAAGCGTGTCGCCGGGCGCACTCGCCGAATGGCCATAATCGATGAAGAGAGCGGCGCCGCCACTCTCGACCAACCGCCAGGCGACCCTCGTGATCGCCTCCGTGCGTGCGGGCGAATCCTCGACGATTTCGCCGTCGCGGTCGAACGCGAGGCCGCCCGCCGCGATAAGTATGCGCCGCTCAACTTCGCCAACGAACTGGCGCAACGGCAGCGCGTCGAGGAATTCGTTCGCGACCAGCAGCAGCGGCTTTGCGGGAAGGTCTTCGACGCTGTCGTGCCACTGCGCGCCATCGACCGCTGTTCCTTGGACCTCACGAAGCACAGGGCTGGTCTCAACGAAGTGAACCTCACCGCGGAAGCCGCCCGAGCGGAGCACCCGCAACGCATCGGCTGCAAGAGTCCCGCGCCCGGGTCCGAGCTCGGCGTAAATGGCGTCCGCCGGTCGTCCGCTACGCTTCCAGCAGTCGGCCAGGCACCCACCGACCAACTCGCCGAACATCTGGCTGACCTCGGGCGCCGTCGTGAAGTCGCCGGCCGCCCCGAGCGGATCGCGGGTCGCGTAATAATAAGCGTTGCAGGCTTCCATGAACGCTTCGACGCTGATCGGCCCCTCGCCCGCAATTCGCTCGCGAAGCGCGCGTTCCAGCGGAGTCACGACACCGAAGCGGCGCCCGCAGTCGGCTCCACGCGAACGCGCCGGCTTTTCGCGGTGACCATCAGATATGCACCGCCGAGGATCAGCGGAATCGACAGCCACTGGCCCATGTGCAGACCGGTGATGTGCGAAAAATGAGCAAGCTGGGAATCGGGCTCGCGGATGAACTCGATCGCGAAACGGAAGCAGCCGTAGAAGAAGATGAAGGCGCCGACGAGCTTTCCGGGCTGATAGCGCGCGTCGGTCTTCCAGAACATCCAGGCGAGAATGCAGAACAGGACAATGCCTTCGAGCGAGGCTTCGTAGAGCTGGCTCGGGTGCCGCGGCGGGCCAAGGATCGGCCCGTAGGGCGTCAGTTCGACGAAGCGGACGGCCCACGGCACCTGGGTAGGCGCCCCCCACAGCTCCTGGTTCACGAAATTGGCGAGCCGGCCGAAGAACAGGCCAAAGGGGGTGCAGCAGGCGACATAATCGTGGACCCGCAGCCACGACAATTTCTCCTTGTGCGCGAAATAGATGATTCCGACCGACGTGCCGATCACGCCGCCGTGGAACGACATGCCGCCGTCCCACAGCTTCAGGATCTCGATCGGATGCCGGAGGTACTCGCCCAGGTTGTAGAACAGGACATAGCCGATGCGGCCGCCGAGGATGATCCCGAGCGCGGCATAAAAGACGAGATCGTCGGCGTGGCGGCGGGCGAACGGCGCGCCCGGCTCTTTCAACAGTTTGAGCAAGTACCAATAGCCGATGAAGATGCCGGCCAAATAAGCGAGGCTGTACCACCTGAGGTCGAACGCGCCGATGTGCAGCGCCACCGGAGAGAGGCCCAGATCGGTGAACTTCGTAAAGCCCGGATATTGATCGGCTTGCAAGGACTTCCCCATGAATGTTCAGCGCCTCATAAGGCGCGTGTCAGCAAAGGCAAAGGAAGTCGGAGCCGGTAATGCCAAGCGAGCTCGATCGCCGCTTCGACGAGGAATTGGCGCGGGTCGTTGGTCCCGGCGGCCGCCTCGTCATCGGCAAGGATGAGCTTGGCCGGGCGATCGTGGAGAACCTCGCCGCGACGCTGCCGT
Organism: Sphingomicrobium sp.; assembly: GCA_036273235.1. Lineage (GTDB taxonomy): Bacteria > Pseudomonadota > Alphaproteobacteria > Sphingomonadales > Sphingomonadaceae > Sphingomicrobium. The sequence continues at coordinate 7,622 of DASUIB010000138.1, forward strand.
CCTTCTTTCGCACCTTCTGTAGCATGAACGCCGAGAATGAAGCGGTGGTTGCCGGCGACGAGCGTCTGACCTTCGCGGACCTGGATCGCATCTCGGAGCAGCTGGCGCAGGCACTGGTCGCGCGCGGCATGTCGAAGGGCGACCGGGTCGGCCTCGCGATGCGCAACTGCCCGTCGTGGGTGATCGCCTACATGGCGATCGTGAAAGCCGGCGGCATTGCGACTTTGCTCAACGGCTGGTGGGAGCCGGGCGAGATGGAGCATGCGATTCTGCTCACCGATCCCAAGCTGATCCTGGCGGATGCGCCGCGCGCGAAGCGGATTGCCGCGCGGTGCAGCGGCCGGGACATCGTGAGCCTGCCCGTGGAGCTTCCGCTGGAGCAGGCGCTAGCCGAGCTGCTCGGTGGGAGCGGCGGCGCTGCGCTGCCGGAAATCATCCCGGACGATCATGCGACGATCCTCTTCACTTCGGGCTCGACAGGCGATGCGAAAGGCGCGCTATCGACGCATCGAGCAGTGACGACCGGCGTCTACACCTACGCAACCGGACTGATCACTCTGCTCGGCCTTCTCGCTCAGGAGAATCGCGCGCCCGAAAGTCCGCCGCGAACGCTGGTCAACGTTCCGCTCTTTCACGTTACCGGCGAAGTCCCGGTGATGCTCAACAGCTTCGTCGTCGGCCGCTGCATGGTGATGATGCCCAAATGGGACGCCGGCGAGGCGCTGCGGCTGATCGAAAAAGAGAAGATCAGCTATTTCGTCGGCGTTCCGACGATGAGCCTGGAGCTGATGAACCATCCCGACCGGCACAAATATGACCTGTCATCGCTGAAGGACATCACCGCCGGCGGCGCGCCGCGGCCGATCAGTCATGTTGCACGCCTGCAGGCGGAGTTCCCCGATGCTCAACCCGCGCTCGGTTACGGACTGACAGAGACAAACGCAGTCGGCTGCGCAAATTACTGGTCCAATTATGCCGCCAAGCCCGCTTCGACCGGTCGGCCGCACAGGCCCTATGTCGAGCTCGCCATTATGGGCGATGACGATCGCCATTTGCCTGCGGGCGAAACGGGCGAGATCGCCATTCGGACGGCTGCCAACGTCGAGGGCTATTGGCGCAACCCGAAGGCGACAGAGGAGCTGTTCACTGCGGACCGCTTCGTGCGTACCGGCGACGTCGGCTATCTCGACGAGGACGGCTATCTCTTCATCGTCGACCGAATGAAGGACATCATCATTCGCGGCGGCGAAAACATCTCGGCCGCCGAAGTCGAGGCGGAATTCTATGCCTGTTCCGCGGTCGCCGAGGCCTCGGTCTTCGGTGCACCGGACGAGCGGCTCGGCGAGGTGCCGGTTGCAATCGTCCTTGCGAAGGATGGCGAGCAGCTGAGCGAAGACGATTTGCGCGTCTTTCTCGATGGCAGGGTCGCGAAGTTCAAAATTCCCGAGCGGATTATCATCGCGGACTCGCCCTTGCCGCGCCTCGGCACGGGCAAGTTCGACCGCCGCGCGCTGAAGGCGCAGTACGCGCGTTGAAGGTCGACCGGCGAACGGTGCTGATCGGCGGCGGCGCCGGAGTCGGGCTAATCGTCGCCTTCGCGCTGTGGCCGCGTCGCATGCACAGCGATCTCGCGCCCCAGAAGGACGAGGAGGCGTTCGGCAATTTCATCAAGATCGCCAAAAACGGCCAAATCACGGTCGCCGTGCCGCAGGTGGAGACGGGCCAGGGGATCTGGACCGGATTGCCGCAGATCGTCGCCGATGAGCTCGGCGCCGCGTGGGATTCGATTGCGGTCGAGCCGGCCCCGCTGACCGGCGCCTACGCCAACCCGCTCGCGAAAGAAGAAGGCTGGCACGACCACGGCCGGATCACTGCAAACTCGACCTCCGTCCGCGCGTTCGGGCCGGTGCTGCGTCATGCGGCGGCAGTTGCGCGGACCATGATCGTCGGAGCGGCGGCGGACCGCTGGAACGTCGACCCGAAGAATTGCGAAACCGGCGACGGGTTCGTGCTCAACCGCGGCCGGACCTTCACGTTTGGCGAGCTGGCCGAGGAAGCCGCGGACCGCTCGCCGCCGCTCAACCCGCCGCTCCGGCAGACAACCAAGGGGCGGCTGATCGGCCAGCCGCTGCCGAGGCTCGACGGCCCGGCCAAGGCCGACGGCAGCTGGCGCTTCGCCGCCGACGTCCGCTTGCCCGACATGCTGTTCGCATCGGTGCGCATGGTGCCTCCGCATGGACGGCTGACGGGCTTCTCACGGGATGCGATCGCCGGCGTTCCCGGCATCCGGTATGTGGCCGCACGCGGCGATTGGATCGCGATCGTCGCCGAGACCTGGTGGGCGGCCGAGCGCGCGCTCAAGGCCGCGGATCCGAAGTTCAGCGGCGAGCGCACTTCGCCGGACGTGCGCCGAGCGTTCGAGGAAGCGCTGGCGTCGCGCGATCCGCATCCATGGTTCAGCCGCGGTGACTATGATTCGGCGGTCCGCGGTTCCCGTCCGCTTGCCGCCACTTACTTTGCCGCGCCGTCGCAGCATCTTGGGATAGAGCCGTTGAGCGCGACGGCGCGGGTGAACGGCGGAAGCGTCGAGGTGTGGACCGCGACGCAGGCCCCGGGCTTCCTCATGCACGACCAAATTCTCTACCCGATGCCGCCCGGCGAACCGGCCGGCCGTGCCATGGAGCCCGATGCCGTTCCGATCGCAGCCGAGCTGGCGCGCGAGCTCAAGCGGCCGGTGCAGGTGACCCTCTCCCAGGCGTCGAGCCAGAACCACGACCATGTCGCACCTGGCGCGCTCGCGCGCATGACGGCGCTTCCCGGTGCTGGAGGGATCACGGCGGCCTGGGCGATGAACGTCGCCACCGCCGATGGCCTTGGATCGGCGCTTCGGAAGCTCGGCAACGCCCGAACGCCGAAACAGCTCGGGCGCACCGCGCTCGATGGTTCCGTGCCTCCTTATTCGATTCCCAACGTGAAGATCGATGCGATCAAAGTGAGCCTCCCCTTCACCGCGGGGTACACACGCGGCTCGCCGCAACGCGAATTCGCCTTCTTCACCGAAAGCTTCGTCGACGAGCTGGCGCATGCCGCCGGAATGGAGCCGCTGGCCTTCCGAATGTCGATGCTCGGTGGGGATGGTCGTCTAGCGCGCTGTCTCCAGGGCGCCGCGCGGCTCGCGCAATGGGACGGTGGCGGTCCCGGAAGCACGATGGGGATTGCCGGCTGTTCGGCATTCGGGTCGCACATCGGTCTCGTCGCGAGTGCAAGCATCGGCAGCGATCAGCGCGTGAAGGTTCAGCGCCTCGTCGCCGCGGTCGATTGCGGGCGAGTCGTCAACAGCGGCCTCGTCGAGCAGCAGATCGAAGCAGGGCTGATCTGGGCACTCGCCCAGGCGACGGTCGCCTCGCCGGAATGGATCGCCGGAATGCCGCGCGCGCGGCCGATCGGCGGAATTGGGCTGCCTCGGCTCGGCGATACGCCGCAAATCTTCGTCGAGATCATCCCGAGCAGCGACCCACCGGGGGGAGTGGCGGGACTCGGCACCACCGTCCTCGCCCCGGCGGTCGCGAACGCGATCTACGCCGCGACAGGCAAGCGGATGCGTTCGCTGCCGTTCGATCCTATGGCGCCGGCATGAGCCCCCCGGCCGATCATCCGCCGGTCCCCGAACCGAAGATCGGCGTGCTGCTGATCAACCTCGGCACGCCCGATGCCCCCGAAGCGCGCTCGGTGCGGCGCTACCTCGCCGAGTTCCTGAGCGACCCGCGGGTGATCGAAATTCCCAAGCTCGCGTGGAAGCCGATCCTGCACGGCTTCGTCCTTCGCACCCGACCCAGGAAATCGGCCGAGGCATACAACCAGATCTGGACCAACGAAGGCTCGCCGCTGCGCGTGATCGCCCACCGCCAAGCCGAGGCGCTGCGCGCTCGGATGCCGCTGCTCAGCATTCGCTATGCGATGCGCTACGGCCATCCAGGCATTGCCGCCGCGCTCGACAATATGATCGGCGAAGGCTGCACGCGCATTCTCGCTGCGCCGCTCTACCCGCAATATTGCGCGGCGACGACAGCGACCGCGAACGACGCGGTGTTCGGCGCCCTGACGCGCATGCGCTGGCAACCGGCGATCCGCACGCTTCCGCCTTATTACGATGATCCGCTCTACATCGACGCTCTGGCGGCCAACCTGTCGCGACAGCTTGCGGAGCTCGATTTTGAGCCCGAGCGGCTGCTGCTGAGCTTCCACGGCATGCCAGTGAGGACGCTGGAGCTCGGCGATCCCTACCATTGCCATTGCCAAAGGACGGCCCGGATGCTCGGCGAAGCGCTCGGCCGTAACGTCGACATCTCTTTCCAGTCGAAATTCGGCCGGGCGAAATGGCTCGAACCGGCGACCGACGCGACGCTCGCGGCTTATCCCGAGAAAGGCGTGCGGCGCCTGGCGATTGCGGCGCCCGGATTCTCGGCCGACTGCATCGAGACTCTCGAGGAGCTCGGCATCCGTGGGCGTGACACTTTCAAACAGGCGGGCGGGGAGGAGTTTGCGCTGCTCGACTGCCTCAACGATTCGCCCGAAAGCATCGCCATGCTCGAACGGCTGATCGAGCGTGAGCTTGCAGGCTGGCTTCCCGCGGAATAGGCGCGCCCCAAACCAATAGGGAGCTCCACAATGGCACGGGTTGCGATCGTCACCGGCGGCACGCGTGGAATCGGCGAAGCGATCAGCATCGCCCTTCGCGACATGGGCATGCAGGTCGCGGCCAATTATGCGGGCAATGAGGAGCGCGCCCGCGCCTTTACCGACCGCACCCGAATCAAGGCTTTCAAATGGGACGTCGCCGATTTCGAAGCGTGCCAGGACGGCGTGCGCCAAGTCGAAAGCGAGCTCGGGCCGGTCGACGTGCTGGTCAACAATGCGGGGATCACCCGCGATACGACGATGAAGCGGATGGACCGTCAGAAGTGGCAGGAGGTGATCGACACCAACCTCGGCGGCTGCTTCAACATGGCGAAAGCGGTGTTCGAAGGAATGACAGGCCGCGGTTACGGACGCATCGTCAACATCGGTTCGATCAATGGGCAGGCTGGGCAGTACGGGCAGGTGAACTATGCCGCGGCGAAGTCGGGCATCCACGGCTTTACCAAGGCGCTGGCGCAGGAGGGCGCGCGGTTCGGCGTCACCGTCAACGCGATCGCGCCCGGCTATATCGACACCGACATGGTCGCCGCGGTGCCGGAGGAGGTGCTTCAAAAGATCGTCGCGCGAATTCCGGTCGGACGGCTCGGTAAGGCTGACGAGATCGCCCGCGGCGTCGCGTTTCTTTGCGACGAGAACGCCGGCTTCGTCACCGGATCGACGATGTCGATCAACGGCGGACAGCATATGTACTGATGGAGCGCGACTACGCTCCGCCGAAGAAACGCTCGGTGCTGATTGCCGGCCACCAGACCTCGATCAGCCTCGAGCCGATGTTCTGGAACGCGCTCGAGGAAGCGGCGCGGGAGCGGGCTTGTCCGGTGAATGCGCTGGTCGCTGAGATCGACGCCGCGCGGCTCGATGCCGAACAGCCGCCCAACCTCACGTCCGCAATCCGGCAGTGGCTGTTCGAGCGGCGCGGCTAACGCGCCAGCAGGATGCGCGCCTGTCCCGCGATCTGCGCGAGCATCGGCGCACTGACATGGCCTTCGCTCCGCGCACGCGACACAAGCTCGCGGAACTGCTCGATCCGCGGGCGCTGCTTCTCGATATATCCGTCGACGCAATCGTCGAGATCGACGCTCCGGCAACGCGACAGGAAGTCGATCCGCAGCTGCTCGAAATCCCGCGCGAGGCCTGCGGTGAGCAGGCGCTCCCACTGGTCGGCGGGGACGAAGCGGGCGACCTGCTGCTGCGCCCAATCGAGTCCTAGCGCCTCGCCGAGCCGAGTATAGGCGCGGGTAACCGCAAGTTCGTCGAGCTTGTGCCGGCCGGCGAGCGCCGCGATCCCGAACACCCCGTCGAGCTCATAGAGACGAACGAGCCCGCGGACGATCTCTTCGCTGGCGCCGAGCGCAAGCAGGCGGTCGCGGCGCGCCGCCACTTCATTGCGCACTTCGGAGCGAATCAGCTTGGCCGCGGCCGCCGAAATCTTGCGCACTCCCGGCTCGAGCATTCGACAGAGGGCCGATATGCGCATTTCACCGCTGGCGGCCCGGAGAACGTCGGAAAGGTGGGCGCGGATGCTCGCGGCGGCGATCGAGAAGAGCTCGATGCGCACCGTCTCCGGCAGCGCCGCCGCCTCGATCTCCTTCCATAGTTTGTCGAGGTCGAGCAGCCGCTCGGCGACGAGGAACGCCGCGACGACCTGCTTCAGCGACGCACCTTCCTCCTCGGTCATGTCGAAGGCGATGCCCGGTCCGAGACGGTTGACCAGACGATTGGCGACCTTGGTCCCGATGATCTCGTTGCGCAGGCGGTGGGCGCGGATCGCCGCGGCATGGGCTTTCCGCATCGGCTTGGGAAAGGCTTCGAACAGCTCGGGCTCGACCAGCGGGTCTTCCGACAGGCGCAGCTCTTCGGCAGCGTCCAGAAGCACCAGCTTCGAGATCGAGAGCACGACCGCCAGCTCGGGCCGGGTGAGGCCGCGATTCTCCTGCACACGCCGCATCAGCTCCTCGCTGGAGGCAAGCCCTTCGACTTTGCGATCGAGCCGGCCCGAAGCCTCGAGCAGCTCGATCGTCCGCACATGGGCCGGGAGCGCGGTGACGCCGCCGGCTTCGGCAATCGACAGCGCGAGCGTCTGCAGGCGATTATCCTCGAGCACGATCTCGGCGACGTCATCCGTCATGCGTGCGAGCAGACTATTGCGCTTGTCGAACGTGAGAGAGCCGTCGCGCATCTCGCGGTTGAGCGGGATCTTGATGTTCACTTCATTGTCCGAGCAGTCGACACCCGCGCTATTGTCGATGAAATCGGTGTTGATGCGCCCGCCGCGCTCGGCGAATTCGATTCGCCCGGCCTGCGTGATGGCGAGATTGGCGCCTTCGCCAATCACCTTCGCACGGACATCGTCAGCATTGGCGCGGAGCACGTCGTTGGAGGGGTCGCCGACGTCCGCCTGACTCTGCATCGACGCTTTGATGTAGGTGCCGATGCCGCCGAACCACAACAGGTCGACGGGCGCTTTCAGGATCGCGTTGATCAGCGCGACCGGCTCGAGCGCCTTGGCGTCGATTCCGAGCGCCTCGCGGGCTTCGGGGCTGAGCGCGATCGACTTCTCGATGCGCGGGTAAACGCCGCCGCCTTTCGAAATAAGCTTGCGATCGTAATCGTCCCAGCTCGACCGCGGCAGGTCGAACAGGCGCTTGCGCTCGGCCCAGCCCTTCGCCGCATCGGGATTCGGATCGATGAAGATGTGCCGATGGTCGAATGCGGCGATCAGGCGCAGCGATTTCGATAGCAGCATGCCGTTGCCGAACACGTCGCCCGACATGTCGCCGCAGCCCGCAACCGTGACATCGTCCGACTGGACGTCGATGCCCATCTCGAGGAAGTGGCGCTGGACCGAGATCCAGGCGCCGCGCGCGGTGATCCCCATCGCCTTGTGATCGTATCCGTTCGACCCGCCGCTGGCGAACGCATCGCCGAGCCAGAAATTCCGCTCCAGCGCGATCCCGTTGGCGATATCCGAGAAGGTCGCGGTGCCCTTGTCGGCGGCGACGACGAAATAGGGATCGTCGCCGTCGTGGATCACCACGCCCGACGGGTGCACGACCTTGTCGTTGACGAGATTGTCGGTGATCGAGAGCAAGGAGCGGATGAAGATTCGATAACTCTCCGTTCCCTCCGCGAGCCACGCGTCGCGGTCCGACATCGGCGGCAGCTGCTTGGGATAGAAGCCGCCCTTGCAGCCGGTCGGAACGATGACCGCGTTCTTGACCACCTGCGCCTTCATCAGGCCGAGGATCTCGGTGCGGAAGTCGTCGCGCCGGTCGGACCAGCGGATTCCACCGCGCGCGACAGGTCCGCCGCGCAGGTGGATGCCTTCCACCCGCGGGCTGTAAATCCAAATCTCGCGCCACGGCACCGGCGCGGGAAGACCGGGCACGGCCGCGGAATCGATCTTGAACGCGAGCGCCTCTTCGGCGGCCGGCGCGAACGCGTTGGTGCGCAGGATCGCCTCGACCAGAGCCCGCAACCGGCGCAGGATCCGATCATCGTCGATCGAACGCACTCTTGCCAGCGAGCGGTCGAGCTGTTCCCGATATTTACCGATCCGCTCATCCCGATCGGCGGCGGCAGGTCCATGGGCGGCGATGAACAGGCCGACGAGCGCGCGGGTCGTGTTTGGCGCGCGGCGCAATGCATCGACGATGGTGACCAGCCCAAAGCTGCTGCCGGTCTGGCGCAGGTATCGGAACCAGGCGCGCAGCCACACGACGGGCTGCGTATCGAGGCCGGCATAAAGAACGAGCTGGTTGAACTCATCGTCCTCCGCCGCGCCGCACAGGACGTTGGCGATGGCGCGCTCGATCTCGGCGCTTCGATCGAGAATGGAATGGAGGTCCGCTTCGGGCCCGACCTCGACGTGGAAATCGTGGATGTAGCCGATTCCGCCGCCGAGCTCGGTCGGCAGCTCCTCAAGGACCCGGAAGCCGAAGTTCTCGAGCACCGGCACTGCGTCCGAAAGCGGAATGAGGCCGCCCGTGCGGTAGGTTTTGAGCCGAAGCTGACCGGGCCCGTCGGTCTCGACCCGCGAAATGCGCACGTCGCGGTCCGAATCGTCCTGCAGCGCACATAGCCGCAGGATGTCGGCGGCGCTCTCCTCGGGCGCGCTCCTCGAGCGATAGGTGTCCGGGAATGCACCGATGTAGGTGAGCGCGAGGCGGGTCGCGCGCGGCGCGCCAGCCCGGGCGATCAGCTCCGCTTCGACGGCCGGCGCCCAGCCGCGAACCATTTCGACCACCGCAGCGTCGAGCGCTTCGGCATCGGGCGGCGCGGCTTCCTCATCGATATATTGGGTGTAGCGGATGAGCGCGAGGTCGGCGTCGCCGAGCTCGACCGACCAGCTGGTGATCTCGCGCCCGACTTCATTTTCGAGCAAAGCGGCGATGGCGAGGCGGCGAGTCGTGCTCAGCTCTTCGCGGGGCAGCCAGACGAAGGTGAAGAGCTGGCCCTTCAAGATGCTTCGGACCTGGAGCAGCGCCGGGCGCGGGCGATCGGCCAGCGACATGGCCATCATCACCAGGTCGCGAAGCGATTCATAATCGATGGCGATGACGAGATCGCGCGGGAGCGAGGCGACCGAATGGCGCAGCGCCTTGCCCGAATGGCCCTTGGGGTCGAAGTGCAGGTCCTGATCCAGCTGCTTCAGCCGCTCGCGCAGCACCGGCACTTCCTCGGGCGGAACGCGAAGCGCCTCGCTCGTCCAAAGGCCCGCGTGGACTCCGATCCCTACGATCTTTCCGTCTTCGCGGATCGGGACCACGACGAGGTCGAGGGGAACTCGGCGGTGAACGGTCGACTTGCGCTCGGCCTTGGCCATCAGCGGCACCTCGCCGCCTTCCGCCAGATAGTGCATGGCCCCGAGGCAGCCGCCCTCGTCGGTCGGCGCGCCCGGAATGCTGAAAATGCCGAGCGTATCGGACGGCGGTTCGTAAGGTTTTTCGACCTGGTAGCCGAGCAAGGTCATGGCGCCGTCGGCGAACCAGTTGAGCAGCGCGCCGCCTTCGGCTTCGGCTTCCCTGGCGTCAGCATGCATGCGGGCCTGAAGCGGCTCCCAGTCGCGCACCGCGAGTGCGACGTCGCCGAGCACTCGGCGGAGGTCGGCCGCGAGCTCCTGCCGTCCCCGCGCGTCCGCGCGGTCGAGCTCGACATACATCATGGATTCGCGGCGGCTCTTGTCGGCGCACAGCGGCTCGACGCCGAGCAGCGCACCGTCCTTGTCGCGGTCGACGCAGACGACGGGATGGAGCAGCCGGTGGATCGTCAGCTGACGTGCGGCGATCGCGTTGGCGACGGAATCGACCAGGAACGGCATGTCGTCGTTGACGATCCCGATGCGCATCCGGCGATTGCCGGCCCCACCGCCGATCGACTGGATCCTGAGCGCAAGCTCGCCGTGGCGTCGGTTGGCGGCCACATCGGCAAGGAACTCCGCTGCGTCGCGCTCGGCTTCTCGAGTCAGCCCCTTGGTTTCTCCTGGAAGCGCGTTTCCGGTCAGCGCCTTACGGATCGACTCGACCAGCGGCGGGTCCAGGCGCGTGTGGGCCGTCATTGAAAGATACTGCTCCGCGAGTGAGGGGCCGGGCGGGCCTATAGACCCGGCTTCCGCGCAGGGACAACCCCGGCAAGCGGACGGATTTAGGCGGCGCGGCGGATCGCGCGCTCGACCAACGCCGCATCCTCGACGATTGCGACCAGCTCGTGCGCGCCGTCGGCTCCGCGGCGGGTGACCACGACCGCAAACTCTTCGTCCGCAGGCACATCCTCGAGGGAGATCGGGGGAGCGCTGCGAAGCCGGGCGCGGGCGACCTCGCCCTTCGTATCGGGCCTGGGCTCGGGCCGGTGCGCCTGGCGCTCGGCGGCGACCAGCGCCTTGAGCCCGCCGGGCTGCTTCTCGATCAAGTCGTGGAACGCGCCGCACGCGACCTGCTGGCGAAGCGCAAAAGAGAGCGCAGCGGCGAACTCCGTCAGCCGCGCCTTGTCGTAGTCGATTCCGAAGACGAGCTTCACGATCGGAGTCATTGGCGCGCGCGCCTGGGCCTTCACACCCGATTCCTCGAGCAGCTCGGCATATTCCTCGGCATTTTCTTGCGCCGCGAGCGCGAAATCGTAGGCCAGCGACAGCGCTCGGTAGAGCGCGGAGCGAGTACGCCCTTCGCCCGCCTTGGCCGCATCGGCAGTCTCGCGCGCCGCCCACAAGCGGTCGGCCAGGCCGGCATTCTCGTCCAGCTCGACGACGGGAAGCTCTCCGGCGTCGACGTCGGCGAGCGGACCGTCTTCCCATGAGAAATGGACCGCCGGCGTTTCCGGAAGTTCCATCACTGGAGCCACTTCGACTGGCTCCTCATCGGGAATTCCGGCTTGGTGGAAGACCGGCTCCGAGCCGATGGCGGCAGGTTCGAGCGGCTCGTCGGACGCGAGATTGGAGAGCTCGATCGCCTCTTCCGCGACCACATTGGTGAACTCGAACGGCTCTTCCGCAACGGTCTCGGTCAGCTCCAATGCCTCTTCGAGCTCCGGCTGAATGTCGTCAGCCTCGGGCGATTCCGCGAATTCGACGCGCGGCAATTCGACCGCCGATTGTGGTTCGTCGGCAGCCAGCTCAGCCCCGACATGCTTCCAGTTGATCACGCCGTAGATGAAGTCGATCGTCTCGCCGTCCGAGGAGAAAGGCATGAGAATGCCGCGATAGCAGATCGTCTCCTCGCGCTGGTTGGCGAACTCGGCCTCGAAACCGATCGGCGCGCGATTTGCGATGATCTGCATATAATGGTCGGTGAGGCGCGAGAGCAGCGAACGGCTCGGAACGTCGCTGATCGTGCGCGTGTCCTCGCTGAGGCCGCATTCCTCACGGATGGCGGCGCCGATATAGGGGACGGCGGGATTGTCGCGGCCACAGGTGAAGTCGAGCAGGACGCTGTGGTCCGCGAAATCGGTGACGTCGCCCGGCTCGAGATCCTCGATCGAGGGGAAATCGCGGTCGTCGAGAAGCGAGACCCAGTGATTATAGGCGCGCACATGCATGCGTCGCTCGTCGGTTCCGATCGCAGCGGCGACATCGTGCGACGCCGTCGTCTCGGTCGACGAAGATGCGTCGAAATCGCTCGGATGTTCGC